>CASEWT010000005.1 GCA_949291655.1 uncultured Bacillota bacterium | reverse complement strand
CGAAACCCGCCGGTTATAGGCTTCGTGGGCCAGGCGGCAGACCTCCAGCACCTTTTGGCACCCCTCTCCCGTCATGGCCGAGAGAAAGACGATCGGGGCGAAGTCGAGAAATTTGAAGGCCGTGCGGATTTCCTTCGCAAAACCTTCCTTTGTCTTGCCCATTTTCTTGGCAAGGTCCCACTTGTTGACGACAATGCCCATGGCCTTGTTGGCTTCGAAGGCATAGCCGGCGACGTGCTTGTCTTGTTCGCGGATGCCTTCCGATCCATCGATGAGAATGAAGGAAACCTCCGAACGGTCGATGGCGCTTAAGGCCCGAAGGGCAGCATACTTGTCGATCGACTCGTAAATCTTCCCCCGCTTCAAAAGGCCGGCCGTATCGATGGCCACGTATTTGGTCCCATCGCGCTCGAAGGGGGTGTCGGTCGAATCGCGGGTCGTCCCCTCGATCGCGGCGACGATGCTCCGCTCCTTCCCGATCAGGCGGTTCGCAAGCGAGCTCTTCCCGACGTTCGGGCGGCCGATGAGGGAAAAGGAAATCGCTCCTTGATAGTCGGGCATCTCCCTTTCCGGAAGTTCTTTCACGATGCGGTCAAGAAGGTCCCCGATCCCGATTCCGTGGACGCCCGAGACGGCCATCGGCTCCCCGAAACCAAGGCGGTAATACTCGGACATGTCGCCAATCGATTCGACGTTGTCGATCTTGTTGGCGACGAGAATCGTCTTCTTCTTCTTTTGGTGGAGCATCTTCGCGATGAGGCGGTCGTCGTCGGTCAAAAGGCCGTGGCCGTCGGTCACGAAGACGACGAGGTCGGCTTCTTCCATGGCGATTTCGCACTGGGCCCGGATCTCGGCCTGGAAGGGGGCGTTTTTCAACTGGATGCCGCCGGTATCGATGACCGTGAACTGCTTGGTCAGCCATTCGGCATGGGCGTAGAGGCGGTCCCGGGTGACGCCCGGGGTTTCCTCGACGATCGAACGCCGCTCCCCGACAATCCGGTTGAAGATGGTGCTCTTCCCGGCCGAGGGGCGCCCGACGAGGGCAACGGTCCCTAGCATCTCGGAAGGCCTCCAAGCTTCTTCCGCACAGCTTCAAGGACAGCTTCGACCGCTTGGTCGATCGAGAAGAAGGAAGTATCGATCAAAATGGAGTCGACCGCCGGCTTAAGCGGAGCGAAATCCCGATGCGAGTCGATGTAGTCGCGCTTGCGAAGGTCGTCTTTGACGTCCTCAAGAGAAGTCGGGATGCCCTTTTGGATGTTTTCCTCATAGCGACGGATGGCCCGGGTCTCGACCGAAGCCGTCTGGAAGATCTTCACATCGGCATTGGGAAGGACGTAAGTGCCGATATCCCGGCCGTCCATGACGACGCAGTGCTTGGTCGCGATGGCTCGTTGCATGTCGACGAGGGCCAGCCGAATCGGCTTCATGGCGGCGATATAGGAGACGTTGCCCGAAATGAGGGGCTCGCGGATGACCTTGGTGACGTCTTCGCCGTTGCAGATCACCCGTCCGTCTTCGAGGAGGTCGATTTCCATCCCGGGAATCAAACTCACGGCCTGCTGCTCATCCTTCGGGTCAAGCCCTTTCTTGATGACGGCGTTCGTGAAGGCCCGATACATCGCGCCGGTGTCGACATAGGTGAAGCCGAGAGCCTTGGCGACCCGCTTGGCAATCGTGCTTTTCCCGGCGGCGGCCGGACCATCGATCGCGATGGCGTAGTGCTTGTTTTCCATGGAAGTTCCTTTTCTATTTGACGAGGATGAAATAGGCGAGGACAAAAAGGAGAATCGTGGCTAGCAAAGAGCCGACCTTGATAAGGAGGTTCCGCCGCTTCTTGGCCAGAAAAGCCTTGTAAGGGGTCGTCTGAAGCCGCGGCTCATAGCTAGGGGAAAGCGAACCTTCGAGCCTATCGCGATCGACCTTGCTGAAAGAAATGGCATTTTCCTTCTTCTCCTCGAAGGCCTCCTCGGGAAGCGAGCGGATCTTGGCCCGATACTTTCTCCATTTGTCGGTCCGGGTGCGCGTTTTCATCGCGTTTATTCTACCTTCAAGTCCATTTCCCTTCAGCAAAAAAAGGAAGAAAAGGCCGTAAACGGCCTAAAGGGGATTTCCGGACCCCGGAAGGAGGTTTGTCGATTGAAGCAGCGGGCTACCTCACCTATAATCGGAGCGGTTTAGGAGGACATCGAAATGGCCAAGAAAGTCAAAGTAAACGTTGATGCCTGCATCGGATGCGGGCTCTGCGTCTCGACCGCTCCGGAAGTCTTTGCCTTCACCGATGACGGCAAGAGCGAAGTCATCGGCGACCTCGAAGACGAAAGCAGGCTCGATGAAGTCGTCGCCGCTTGCCCGGTTGGCGCTATCGAAGAAGACATCTAAGCGCTTCGCGAGCGCCCAAGCGGCGGCTCGACTAAGCTGCCATTGCTCAAATAAGCGGCACTGCCGCTTATTTTTTTCTTCTTTAGACCGGGAAGGACATGCCGCCCCATTTTCCTAGGCTTGCTTTTGGTAGCGAAGGAAGACGTGGAGGGTCCGGTAAACGATGAAGGTCACGACAATGACGATCGCGTCCTTGATGAGGTTGAGCGGAAGGACGGCCAAGAAAGCATAAGGCCAGCCAAGGCTCGTGATGGCCGGGTTCGCCGCTTGGCACACCGATAGGAGTGCTTCCTCCGAAAAGCCCATGACGAACATGTAGAAGGGGAGCATGGCATAGACATTCATGACCATGGCGACGACGACCTGGATGAGGGTGGCAAGAGCAAAACCGATAGCTACGCCTTTGAGGTTCCGTTTCTTCTGGTAGACGAGGACCGCCGGGAGGACAAAGGCGGTCGAGAAAAGGAGATCGCTCAGCTCGCCGACGCAAAGAGTCGAGGTAAAGGGAAGCTTGATTACCGTCTTGACGAGAATGACGGCCAAAGCCGGAACCGGGCCATAGGCAAAGCCGCAGACGAAAATGGGAATCTCGTCGAAATGAAGGGCTAGGAAGGAAGGGAATATAGGAAGGTTGATCTGGAACAGGGGGACCACATAGAGAACGGCTGAAATGGCGCTGAAAACGGCCACCCGCGCGACGAACCGCGGCCAATCGAAAGAAGAAGAACGGTGTTCCTTGAGGTAAAAGAGGATGATGAGGACGAGGAAGGCGACGATGAGAACGATGCTGGCGACACTATGCCAATCCATGTAAAAACCCCCTAGAGGCAAGCGCTAGAGGGCAAGGCAGAAACTCCGTTCGGCTTCTAACATCCGGACTTTACCGTTGGCGCCGGAATCTCACCGGCTCGTGCCTCGATTGAGGCTCGCGGGCTATACCGCCAGTCGACGTAATTCTCGTCGCCCTGAAGCATAGCCATTTTAATGAATGGGCGGCTTCTGTAAATAGACTAAAGAAGCACCTAAGAGGAGAAAAAGGGCTATTTGTTCAAAAAACTAAGCAAAAGGCTTATGAAAGTTTCTCTTTCTTCTTTCGTGGAAAAGCGGAAGTCGATGCTGTTTCCCTTCTCAACCACGCTTTGGGCCCCGGTCAAAAGAGCCAAATCCGGGTGATCGGGATCATTTTTCTCGCCCTTGAGGACGGCGGAGAGCACTTCGGTTTCGCGGACCGAAAGCTTGTTTTTGACAATCTCCCGGACCGCGCGATGGACAAGGCTCGACGACAAAGGGCAAAGGGCCCGGGCATGCCCGTAGGAAAGCTCTCCCTTAGAGACCATGGTGATGACGTCGTCGGGAAGGGAAAGAATCCGCATCGAGTTGACGACCTGGCTACGGCTTTGATGGGAAAGGGTGGCCAGGAGATTCTTCGAATATCCGTAACGGGCAGAAAGGGCATCGTAAAGGACGGCCATCTCCACGACGTTGGCCTCCCTTTGGTCCCGGGTATCGGCCAAAAGCATGAGGAGGGTTTCCTCGTCGTCGGCATCCTTGATGGCCGTCGGCACGCTTTCGAGGCCGGCCTTTTTGGCCGCGAAGTACCGCTTGCGGCCGAGGATAAGCTCGTAATGCGAAGACACGCGCCTGACGACCAAGGGACTGAAAAGACCCTTTTGCTTAATGGAAGGTATCATCTGCTCAATAATGGTTGGATTCGGCTCAACCCGCTTGAGAAAAGGGGAATCGTCGATTTCCCGTAGGGGGAGCTCGGTTGGGGAGAGGGACTGGTACTCCTTCTCCATTTCGGCAATGACGTCGCTTTTCGAAAATTTCTTGACGAGCTCCTCAAGGCTCGGATTGAGGTTACCTTTCTTGTTCATGGTCGATTACCTCGCGAGCCAACGAAAAGTAAGCCAAGGCCCCCTGGGCACTCGGGCGATAACTCGTGACGGGAAGCCCCCGGGCACTAGCCTCGGGAATCGAGGCGTTGCGCGGAATGGAAGTCGAGAAGGTGTTTTCCTTGAAGAGACCGCGAACTTGTCTGGCCACCTCGGTCCCAAGGCTCGTCCGCGGATCATACATCGTAAGGAGGAAACCTTCGATCTTCAGCCGAGGATTGTAATCCTTTTGGATTTTCGAAATCGATGAAAGGATGGCGGCGACCGCCTCCATGGCAAAATACTCGCATTGGACGGGGATGAGCACCGAATCGCTGGCGACGAGGGCATTGATGTTCAGTAGCCCAAGGCTCGGCGGGCAGTCGATAACGATGTAATCGAACCCGGCCGAAACCTTTGCCAGGGCCTTTTGCAAAAGGAAGAAAGGATCAGCGATCCGTTGCTCGCTGACCTTGCTGTCGAGGGAAGCCAAGCGAAGGTTGCTTGGCAAAACCATGAGGCCGTCGACCGAAGTCGGGAGGGCAAGCGACAAGGGATCTGGGACGAAGAGGGCATCGAGGCTCGAAGCCATGAGCGAGTTTACGTCGATTCCAAGCCCCCGGCCGGCGTTTCCCTGAGGATCGAAGTCGACCAAGAGCACTTTCTTATGATGGGCGACGAGGGCGCTCGAAAGATTGATCGCGGTCGTCGTCTTCCCGACTCCGCCTTTCTGATTGGCGATGGCGATAATGCGGGGCTTCATAGAGGATTCCTTTTGATTTCCGCATAATCCCGTGGATATTTGCGGCTGTTTTTCTTAGTTTTGACAAAGAGAAGGTTATCTCTTTCCCCCATCTCTTCGGGAAGGAGGAAACGATCTTCCTTCTCTAAGGCAAGGTTCATTTCCCTAAGGGCCCGCTTGGCCCCTTCAAGCTCCGGCTCGACGTTTCGCCCCTTCATCGCGACGAAATGGCCGCCGATTTTCAGAATCGGGGCAACGAGCTCGGAAAGGATGCGAAGGTCGCTGACCGCCCGGGCAATGGCGATGTCGAACGCTTCCTTGTCCCGAAGATTCTCGGCTCTGGCATTGACGATTGATACGTTTCTTAACCCAAGATTCTCGACCGCAAGGTGAAGGAAGCGGCACTTCTTGCCATTGCTCTCGACAAGCCAGAAATGGGTAGACGGAAAGGCAATGGCAAGGACAATCCCGGGGAAGCCGGCCCCCGACCCGATATCGGCGACCTTTCCCTCGATCTTGAGGAGCCGGGTGACGGCCAATGAGTCGTAAAAATGCTTGACCACCGCTTCTTTTTCCTCGTCGATTCGCGTCAGGTTCGTCGCGGCATTGTTTTCGACAAGCAAAACGAAAAAGCGTTTAATCGCCTCCACCTTGTTCGCATCTACCGCCTCCGGGAAGGAGGATATCAAATCCTGGAAAGTCATTGTCCGCGCGTCCTCCTTAAATATAGCAGAAGCACCGTGACGTCAGCCGGATTGACCCCGGGAAGCCGCCCGGCTTCCCCAATGGTCGAGGGACGCCGCTCCTGAAGCTTTTCCCGGGCCTCGAGCCGAAGGCCGTCGACGTTATGGTAATCGATGTCCGGGGGAAGGGTCATCCCTTCGTAGGATGCCGCTTCGGCGATTTCCCTTTCCTCGCGGGAAAGATAGCCGGCAAACTTGACCTCCGTCTCGAGGGTCAGGAGGCTATCGGGGCCGAGGGCTGGAAAGCCATCAACGAGGGACGAAACGTCCAAAAGGCTCACGCGGCTCCGCTTCAAGAGGTCGATGGCACGGAGCGACCTGCCTTCATCGACATAGCCGGCTTTTGAAAGAATGGCCTTCCTCCGCTCGGAAAAGGGAATCTTTGCCGCCTCAAGGGCGGCGCGACCCTTTTGAAGCTCGGCCTTTCTTCCGAGGAAAGAGGCATAGCGGAGATCGTCGACCAAGCCGAATTGCCGTCCCTTTTCGGTCAAGCGGAGATCGGCGTTGTCGTGCCGCAAAAGGAGGCGATGCTCGGCCCTCGAGGAGAGGAGGCGATAGGGCTCGTCGGCTCCCTTGGTGACCAAGTCGTCGATCATCACGCCGATGTAAGATTCGTTCCGGCCAAGGCTGAAGAGAGGGCGGCCAAGGGCGCTCAGGGCGGCGTTGGCCCCGGCAACCAAGCCGAGGCCGGCCGCCTCTTCGTAGCCGGAAGTCCCGCAGATTTGGCCGGCTCCGAAGAGACCGGGGACTTTCTTGACCCGCAAATGGCGGTCGAACTCGAGGCTGTCGATGGCGTCGTATTCGATCTGATAGGCGTATTTAAGGATCCGCGCGTTCTCTAGGCCAACGATGGTCCGAACCATCTTCTCCTGCATTTCCTCTCCGAAACCGGTGGAGAAACCCTGCAGGTAAACCGAGGAGTAATCATCCTCTTCCGGTTCGAGGAAAAGCTGATGGCGTGCCCGGTCGGGGAAACGGACGAGTTTGCTTTCGATCGAAGGGCAATAGCGCGGTCCGGTTCCCTTGATGAGCCCGGAATAGACGGCCGACTCCTGAAGGTGGGCACGAATGAGATCGTGGGTCCTTCCGTTGGTGTAGACGAGATAGCAAGGAAGCTGGTCCTTGAGGGGGGTATATTTCGTGGTGAGATAGGAAAAAGCCAAGGGCCCTTCCTCCCCCGGCTCGATTTCGGCTTTCGAGAAATCGATGCTCTCGTAGGCAAGGCGCGGAGGGGTCCCGGTCTTGAAGCGGACCATCCGGAGGCCAAGGCCGCGAAGGTCCTCGGCAAGCCTCAGGGACGGAGGAAGGCCGTCGGGGCCGGAGAGAATGGAATCCTTGCCCCGGATTATCCGGCTATCGAGGAAAGTGCCGGTAGTCAAGACGACCGCCTTGGAGGTAACCGGCGTGCCATCTTTGAGATAGACGCCCCGGACCCTCTCTCCGTCGTAAAGAAGGGACGAAACTTCCTCCTCTACAATATCCAAGCCCTTAATTTCCCGCAAAAGAAAGAGGATTTGCTTAGGATAATCGTGTTTTCCAACCTGAGCCCGCAGGCAGCGCACGCCTGGTCCTTTGCTCCGGTTGAGCATTTTGATCTGAAGAGGATGGGCATCCGCGGCCAGCCCCATGAGGCCGCCGAGGGCATCCACTTCTCGAACGACGATTCCCTTCGCGCTTCCACCGATATGGGGATTGCAGGGCGTGTTTCCGATCATCGCGATGTCCATCGTCAAAAGAAGGGTCTTGGCCCCAATTGAAGAGGCACCCCGGGCGGCCTCGATTCCGGCGTGTCCCCCGCCGACGACGACGACATCGTAGTCCATCAGCCGACCGACTCCGACATATCGAGCTTCAGAAGCTGGTTGAGCTCGACGGCATACTCCATCGGAAGTTCCCGCGCGAAGGGCTCGATGAAGCCCATCACGATCATCTCAGTCGCCTCTTCCTCGCTTAGACCTCGGCTCATGAGATAGAAAAGCTGGTCCTCGTTGATCTTGGAAACGGTCGCCTCGTGCTCGATATAGCTGCTCCCGTTCATGATCTCGTTTTTGGGAAAGGTGTCGCTTTGGCTCGCCTCGTCGAGAATGAGGGTGTCGCATTCGACATGGCTATGGGCGTTCTCGGCCCCAGGGAGCATCCTCACGGTGCCCCGGTAGTTGACGGTTCCGCCGCCGCGGACGACCGACTTTGAGACGATCGTCGAGGAAGTGTCTTTCCCGACATGAATCATCCGCGCTCCGTTATCCTGAAACTGGTTCTTCCCGCCGACGGCAATCGAAATGGCATTTCCCCTCGCCCGGTCGCCCTTAAGAATGCACCCCGGATATTTCATGTTCCGGTAGCTTCCGATGTTCCCGTCGACCCATTCCATGAGCCCGTCTTCTTCGACAAGGGCCCGTTGGGTAACGAGATTCACGATGTTGGTCGACCAATTCTGAACGGTCGTATAACGACACCTCGCGCCTTTGAGAACGACGATCTCAACGACCGCGGCATGGAGGGATTCCTTGCTATAGACCGGGGCTGTGCAGCCTTCGACGTAGTTGATGTCGGCGCCTTCGTCGACGACGATAAGCGTCCGCTCGAACTGCCCGGTCTTCTCGTTGTTGATCCGGAAATAGGATTGAAGCGGCTTCTCAAGATGAACGCCTTTGGGAACATAGATAAAGGAACCACCGCTCCAGACGGCCCCGTTCAGGGCCGCGAACTTGTTGTCCGCAAAGGGAACGACACTCCCGAAGTACTTCTTGAAGATATCGGGGCAGGTCTTCAGTCCTTGGTCGGTCGAAAGGAAGATAACCCCTTTCTCTTGGACCTCCTCGAGCATGTTGTGGTAGACAACTTCGCTTTCATACTGGGTCGTGACCCCGGCGAGGTATTTCTGCTCGGCCTCGGGGATACCAAGGCGGTTGAAGGTTTCTTTAACGGCCATAGGAACGGCATCCCAGTCGCTTTCCTCGCCTTTGGCGACCCGCGTGTAATACGTATAGGAAGGAAAATCGAGGAAGCCGAGGTCGGGTCCGTAAGAAGGAAGTGGCATCCTCTCGAAGGCTTTGAGGGCCTTCAGCCGATATTCGAGCATCCATTCGGGCTCGCCCTTCACGGCGCTGATTTGGCGTACGACGTCTTCGCTAAGCCCTTTGCCCGTCGTAAAAAGGACCTTGGCATCGGTCTTGAAATCGTATTTCGCCTCGTCGAGGAAGGGGGTGTCAGCCATTGGATTTCGTTCCTCCGATCAACTCGTCGAGAGCGGTCCAGCCCATCGTGGCACAGTGGATGCGGGCCGCTTGCTTTCCGGTATTCTTGAAAGCCAAGGCTTCGTCGAGGATTTCGCTGTCGTAGGGCTTCTCCTCGATCATGGCGAGGAACTCCCCGACCAAGCGGTGGGCTTCATCGGCGTCCATCCCGATGACGCGGTCGCAAAGGATATCGGTCGAGGCGCTCGAAATGGTGCAAGCGACCCCTTCCCATCTGGCATCGGAAATCTTCCCGCCGTCTTCTTTCACATAGACATCGAAATCGTCGATGCAATTGACCGAATCGGTATGGATTTTGCGATATCCCTCGCCGCTCGGCACCCCTTTGTGCCGGGGATTGGAATAATGGTCCATGATGATTTCCCGCATGATTTGCGGGGTTATCTCAAAAGTAGGCATCGAGGAACTCCTTTCCGTGGCGGACGGCATCGACGAGAGCATCGATGTCTTCCTTCGTATTGTAGAGGTAGAAGCTGGCCCTGACCGTGGCCCCGACCCCAAGGTAGTCGATGAGGATCTTCGCGCAATGGTTGCCGCTTCGGCAGGCAATCCCGCGGCTATTGAGGAAAGTGGCCGCATCTTGAGCGAAAACGCCTTTGATGTTGAAGGCGACGATGGCCCCTTTGCTCGTCGGGTTGTAGATGTCGGCCATCCCGGTCTTTTCGAGTTCTTCGACGCAATAGCGCTTAAGCATATCGTCGTGGGATTCGACGCTATCCATCCCGATGCCCATGAGGTAATCGACGGCAGCGCCGAGGCCGATGATAGCCTCGAGATTCTGGGTCCCGGCCTCGAACTTCATCGGCGGGGCCAGATAGCCAACGTCCCCGCACATGTCGAACTTGGCATTCATCCCGCCGCCCGTCATGAAGGGGTCGGTCTGGCACAAGAGGTCGTATTTTCCATAGAGGACGCCGATACCGGTCGGCCCGAGCATCTTGTGGCCCGAGAAAGCCAGGAAATCGCAATCGAGGTCTTTGACGTCCGTCGGTATGTGAGGTACTGACTGGGCCCCGTCGACAACGAGGATTGCCCCGTGTTCGTGGGCAAGCTTGGCGATTTCCTTGATCGGGGCAATGTGGGCCAAGACATTGGTCACGTGGGCGACGGCCACGATTTTTGTTTCCGAGGTCAGGGTTTTCTTAAGGTTCTCAACCGTCAGTTTTCCTTCTTCGTCGAGAGGGATATAGCCGATTTTGGCACCGGTCATTTCGGCGACTTTGAACCAAGGAAGGACGTTGGAGGCGTGCTCAGCCTGGGTGATGAGGATTTCGTCCCCGGCTTTCAGGTGCTTGGCACCATAACCGAAAGCCACGAGGTTAAGCGAGGAGGTTGTACCGGAAGTAAAGACGATTTCCTCGGGGGAGGCGTTGATGAAGCGAGCCAGCTTCTTTCTCGTGCCCAGCACCTCTTGGTCCATGTTATAGCAAAGATCGTAGTCGCCACGGTGGGAGTTGCTGGTTTCCGTCTCGTAGTATCGAAGGACGGCTTTCTCCACCGAGTAAGGCTTGAAGGTCGTCGAAGCATTGTCCAGAAAGACGAGGGGCTTGCCTTGCATCTTTACTTGATTTACATACATCGGAAAGTCTTTTCTCAATACATATGGGTCAATCATGGAAAAGTCCTCCTTTGATGGATTCGCTAATGCGGGAGCATTCCTTTTCGCCAAAATAGGGCATGACCGGGGCCAGATACCCCATGGCGATCAGCCGCCGGGCCTCTTCCCGGGAAATGCCTCGGCTTTCAAGGTAATAAAGATGCTCTTCGTTGAGGCGGCCGACGACGGCGGCATGGGAAGCTTCGACATCGTTGTCCCCGATCTTGAGGACCGGGGAGGATTTGCCGTCGCTCGAGGGGTCGAAGACGATGACCTTGGCGCTTTGCCTTGTCTTCGCCTTCCGGGCACCCTTTTCGATTTGGCTAACCCCGGCGAAGGAAAGCCGGCTTTCGCCGGCAGCGACGCCATAGCTTTCCATTGTAGCCTCGGTATTGGAAGCTTTGTGAGTGACGCTCGGCTCGAAGGCCTTGCGGTCGCTTCCAAGCCCGATGGAAGAAAGCAACCAGTGGGCATTAGCCCCTTCGCCCTGAAGCTCGATGTCGATGGAAAAATGGCCATTATGATGGATAATATCCGCAAAAACGCCTTCAAATCTCCCATTCTTGGAAACATTTACCTTGAAATGGACATCTTCGAAAGGCTCGTCCGGAAGAAGCCGGAGCAAGACATCCTCTCCTTCTCCCACGTCGATTTCGACGCTCGAAGGAAGGCCGTGGAAGTAATCGATTAGGCGCCTATTTGCTTCCATTGTTCGCCGCTTCCTTGGTGGCGCAGACGCCAATCGACACCTGGTTCATCGCCGGGGCGATTTCCTTTTCGATTTCAATGCCGAGCTCGCGCTTGATCCATTCGTAGCCCTCGCGGTCCACCCTTTGGATAAGCGAGGCATCGCCATCGACGACGATCCGCCCATTGATCATGATGGCTGCCCGGGTTGGCTTGAGGAGGTTATAGAGGCGGGCATAGTGGGAGACGATTAGGAACGAGGTTCCCTTTGCTGCCTCCTCGTTGATGGCTTTCGCAACCACGTTGATGGCATCCACGTCAAGGCCCGAATCGATTTCGTCGAGCATCGCGAACGATGGATTTAAAAGTAGCATTTGTAGAATTTCGTTCCTCTTTTTCTCGCCGCCGGAAAAACCTTCGTTGAGGTTCCGTTTGCTCATCTCGAGGGGGATACCCATCTTCTCGTAGGCCCCGTTCATAGCTCGATAGAACTCAAGGAGCGAAATCTTCTTTTGCCGGTGAGCGTTCATCATCGCCTTGAGGAAATCGGCCGAGTTGAGGCCCGGGATCTCGCTCGGGTTCTGCATGGCCAAAAAGAGGCCCCGCTTGCTCCGCTCATCGGCGGAAAGGGAGGTGATGTCTTCTCCGTCGAGGATGATTTTCCCGCTGTCGAGGCGATAGCGCGGATTCCCCATTATGAGGCCGAGGAGGGTGCTCTTCCCATGCCCGTTGGGACCAAGGAGGGCAAGGGACTCGCCCCGCCGGATTTCGAGGTTCGCGCCCCGAAGTATCTGAGTGCCTCCGACCGAGGCATGAAGGTCGATGATTTCTAGTTTTTCCATCTTGCGTTCCTGCTGCGCCGCTATTCTAGGACAGCGGTCTTTGGCCTTCAAACGATACGGTAAAACGGGGCGTCAAATATTTCCTTGCACCCATTCTCTTTAGAGAATATCCTTAGAAGCGCAATGTTTGGAAAAGGAGGATTCGAGTCCACACTTATGAACAAAAAAAGAAGTGCCCTCGGCCTAGCTCTGTTGCTTGGTGTCACCGTTGGTCTCTCGGCGTGCAACTACCCGACGGAGACGACGGACGGAAGTGTTCTTACCTACACCGACGCCCAAGGCAATCGCGTTAGCTATACCGCCGAGCAGCTTCTGGATGACTATCTCGACGACGGGAGTTCGCTCAGCACCGAGTTCGATCGCGTCTACGAGGTTTTGGTCCGGAATTATTACAACGACCCCTCGCAAGCCAGCGTCCTGAGGACGCTTGAAGACAGGGCTCGCGCCGATGTCATTACCGACAAGCAAACCGCCACGAGCAACGCTTCGAGCAACGGCACGACCTTCGAGCAGGAATGGCAGACGATTCTCAATTCGCACGATTGCGAAAACGCCGATGAGCTCTACCAATATCACCTCTATCAGGAAGAGCAGTCCCGTTTCCTCGACGACTTCTACGCCACTTTCGGCACCGGCGATAGCAGCATCAACGGAACCGAAGTCATGCGCGATGGCGAACTCACCATCGACGGCGAGACCCGGGCCGCTTTCCCGGAGAGCGAAGAATGGGGCCGCGGCGATGCCGGCTATCTGAAGGAACAGATGCCCTACCACATCCGCCACATTCTCATCAGCCTCACGAGCGCCACGAGCGGCAACTACACGCAGGACACGATTACCGAAACCGGCGAAAACGGCGGCGGCGAAGCGACCAACCTCGCGACCTTGATCCTCCGCTTGGCCGGCGTCAACGAGCGTCTCCAGACCCTGACCAACCGGCCGACCTTCAGCCAGCTGGCGGCCCAGTTCTCGGGCGATACCGGCTCGGCGGCCAACGGCGGCGAACTTGCCACCGATAGCTCCACCGGCCTTATGACCAAGGTCATGGACAGCGACCTCGTCAACGAGTTCAAGCTCGGCATCTACGCGTACGAATCCTTATATAACCAACGGGAAAAGGGGACAACCTACGGCTCGGAAAACGTCTACCGGATCACCCCGGGGCTCACCGAGGACGCGGCCTCCACTTCGGATGTCGACGATACTCAAACGCTGAGCAGCGGCGAAACGGTCAACGAGTATTTCACCAACAAGGGAATCGGGACCATCCCCTTCGGCGCGGCCCTCGCCCTTCTTGAGAATAGCGACGTCGACACCGACCAAAACGGCAACCGGGTCAACGACAACAACGCGATCTTCTATCCGCGCAACATCATCTTCAATAAGTACTTCAACCGCCACAATGTCTGCGTCATCACCCCGAACGCCATCGAGATGAACACCCTTTCGCAGATTGCCACGACGATCGGAAGCAACGACATCGTCACGGCGGGCCAGCAGGCGACCAACACCGTTTCCGATACCTATTACGTCACCGGCGAGAACTACGAAGGCGCCCATAGCGATTTCTTCGCCTCGCTCCCGGGCTTCCAAGTCGATACCACGGACATCCTCCCCGGCATCAACGGCTCCCAAAACGACAATGTCCTGACCAATAGCGAAGGCCAGGTCGTCCTCGTCGTCCGGGCCGGCACCGACAGCTACCAAGGGGTCCACTTCATCGTCATCAACCGCTCGGCCCTTTCCCAATACGGGCTCAGCGCCACAACGATCAGCGACCCGAGCAGCCCGAAGGACGGCCAGACGGAATACGTCGAGAACGCCGCGGCGACCGATGGCACGGCTACCCTCAGCCAGTACTACACGACCTACACCACTTCCAGTTCCTCCTACCCGACGGATAGCGAAGGCAACGACCTCAGCACTTTCGTCACCTACCAGGGAACCCAGACGAGCACCCAGAACACCCGGTCGAGCAATCTCGTCAGCGAGATCCGCGGCTACAACGACAACCTGACGAGCTTCCAGTTCCAGTCTCTGGTCGACGGAACCTCCTCAAGCGACGGGGCCAAGATCGAGTTTGCCGACGCCGGCGTCGAAAAGGATCTCCAAACCTACGTTCGGACCTCCCGTCAATCGACCACCGACGACAACTTCGAGACGTGGAAGACCAACTGGCTTACCTATGCCGAGCTTCTCCAAGCCCAAGACGAGGCCCGGAGCCAGGGATCCAGCACGATGACCGGTACGCTTATCTCCGAACACTGCGCCGTCCAGTACGGGCAGATCGACAAAGACGAAACCTGGACCAACAATGGAGCTTGCTACTATGACGCTCAATAAAAAGAAACCCTTGTTCCTGGCGCTTCTCGCCAGCGCGTCCCTCATCCTTGCGGGCTGCGACGACTTCGAGGCTCTTCCGACGCCGGAAACCTACGATTCCCCGATCCTCAACCTGGCCGACGACGGGCTCTACCAGAACCGGCTGGGCGAGATCTACGACGCTCTCGTTTCCTCGGGCGACACGAACTCCGAGCGCGTTCTCAACAACGTCCTCTATATCTACGCGACGTCCGTTTACGGGAACTTCTTCGACACCACGGCGGCCGACGGCACCGTCGTTGCCGGGCTCCGGAGCACCGTCGAAAGCGGCGACCAAACGGCCATCCAGGCCTTTGCCGATACCTACCCGGCCTACCATGATGCCGAAGGCCATGGGGTCAGCAGCAAAGTCGTCTCCTTCTACCAGGATGTCCTCTTCCGCATCCGGACCGTCTTCCTCGGCTACGTGAACGACACGACCTATCAGGACCGTTCCCGCTTCGTCGAGAAGAAGTTCTACGATGCCCAGATCGCCAGTTACTACGACCTGGCCCAAGAAGAAAACGGCATTGCTCCCTATAACGAGGATTACACCCAGATCCTCGGCACCTACGTCCTGACCGATGCCATCGACGAGGATCCTAGCGCCACGCGCATCCTCGACGGCGGCAACAAAGACCACGACGGGGACATCGCCAATGCCTACTTCAAGGACATTTTCGGCACCTACGAGAACTACATCGACGCGACCGTCCTTCCGGATATCTACCGGAACGAGCTGACCGTCGAATATCTCTACACGGTCAACCGCTCGACCCTCGAGCTTTCCTCGGCCCGGGAAGTCAGCTACATCGCCCTTCCGGAGTCCACCGCTTATCCGGGCGCCGTAAGCGACCTTCTCACGGCCTATAGCAAGCTCGTCATCGAGAATTCGAGCGCCGATGTCGAAAAGTACGACCTCAACTTCCTCGATGCCCTCTACCAAGGCTACGACTTCTCCTACGAGACGTGGGACGCCGAGACGATGGAAATGGCCCGGAACATCTACGACGAGGCCGGCTGGGACAACGCCGACCGCGGCGGTCTGAAGACCATCACCCTCCCGTGGAGCCAAGATACCATCCAGTATTACAGCCCCTCGGCTCTTGGTACCATCCTCGACAATCTCCAAAAGCTCATCACGATGGATGGCGGCACGGCCGTCTGGAACAACCGCTTCCTCGACGACACGAGCGTCCGGAGCGACTTCACCAACAGCGGCGCCTATAGCGTCCAAACCGGCTTCGACATCAAGACGAACACCCTTCAGGCCGAAGACCACACGACCAACGGCTGGTATGCCAACTCCTCCGCCATGGACGACAGCTACCCGCTCTCGAGCGTCCTCTTCGACACCCGGGTCGCCAACGAAGTCGACAGCGTGTCCTACGTCGATGGGAAGTACGAAAATGCCGACCTCGACTACGGCTATTACCGCAACGGCAACTACTATCTCCTCCCGGAGACCTACGACACCTCGAACGAGTACCCATACATCTACCTCTCCGACGGCACCTACTACATCACCGTCGTCGAGGAGGCGGTGAAGCGGGCCAAGGTCAACGAGAGCTACGGCGACCAGTACTACGATGAGCTCCCGGCCCACGCCGAGGAAACTTCGAGCTTCGCTGACTATGTTCTCCGGACGATCGGCTACCTTCTCTCCTCGAGCGATACCTGGACCTCGTCGAGCAATGCCTACTACGTCGAGCTCATGGGCGTCATCTTCCACGACACCTATGTCTACGACTACTTCGTCTCGACCTTCCCGGACATCTACGACTGAGGAAGAAGGAATATAATGGGGGCAGGGCAACCTGCCCCTTTCCTTTAGGAGAAAGCCATGAAAGACGTATTCTGCCGCATCGTCGAAGGGGAACTCCCCTCGAGCAAGGTCTATGAAGACGACGAGGTCGTCGCCATCCTTGACGTCTCCCCGGTTGCCAAGGGGCACTGCCTCGTCATCCCGAAGGCCCATTACCAGGATTTCCTCTCCGTCCCGAAAGACCTCCTCCACAAAGTGATGGACGTCGCCCAGCGGATTGGCCAAGCCGAGATCGCCGTTCTTGGCGCCAAAGGCATCAATATCCTCACCAACGTCGGCGAAATGGCCGGGCAAAGCGTCCCCCACTTCCATGTCCATGTCATTCCCCGCTATGTCCGCGGGGAAGGCGGCTTCCAACTCGAGATGAAGGCCATGGACTCTTCCACCCTCAACCTCCCGGCCCTCGCCAAGGACATTTCCCAGGGACTCAAATAGGCAAAAACCTATGCAAAATGCCGGTCTCACATCGGAAACCGGCTTTTCATTTGCCTAAGGGCTATCCCCGCTTCGGCTTATAGAACGAACGGTTGTCGAAGGCGAAGATCCTTTCGGTCCAGTTGCCGGGCTTCGTTCCTTCGAGGGCTTTGTCGAGCATGTTCATCTTGGCATCGAAGTCATCGATCATCGAAAGGGCCATGGCTTCCCTCGTAAGGGGAAGGACCGGGCTTCCGAATTCCGGCTTTCCGTGATGGGAAAGGATCATGTGGGCAAGAAGGTCGGGGGTCTCGCCTCCGATCTTCAGGCGATCGGCCTCTTCGCGGACGATCCCGGCCATGATGTTGATATGGCCGAGGAGCTTTCCCTCGAGGGTGTACTCGGTGGCAACAGGACCGGAAAGCTCGATGCACTTCCCGAGGTCGTGGAGGAGGCAGCCGCTGATGAGGAGGTCGCGGTCGAGGGAAGGATAAAGTTTCGCGACCTCTTCGGCCAGGTCGGCCATCGAAAGGGAGTGGTAAAGAACGCCGGACCGGTAGGCATGATGGTTCCGGACGGCGGCCGGCCAATCGAGGAAGCGGTCGCGGTACTTGTCTACGATCGAGGTAACGAGGGTTTTCAGTTCGCCATCCTTAAGCGAGGAGAGATAGCCATCGAGTTTCTTGGCCAGCTCCTCCTTCGCGACCGGGGAGGGGGCGACGAAGCGGTCGAGATCGACGCTCGAGGCGGGAACCTCGGTCCCGCTTAGGATCTTCAGCTGAAGATTGTTCTTAAAGAGATTCGCTTCCCCTTCCACGTAAACGACGTGGCGCGGGGCAAAGACCTCGAGATCGCCCTCCTCGATTTCCCATTTCTTCCCGTCGATGGTCCCCGTTTTGTCTTGGAGAACGATGGTTAGGTATTTCTTTCCGGCATTGGAGACCCCTTGGACGAGGCTACTTACGAGGTATTCGCCCCGAACGTGCATGCCGTCGACGATATCCTTAACTAAGATCATTGCTGAGCCTTTCCATGACCGCGCGGATGGCGCTTGGCCGGAAGCCTTTCCGGGCCAAAGCTTCGTAGACGCGGCCATTCAGTTCGCGGCCATTATACTTCCTTTCAAGGCGCCGGTAGGCGTTGCGCGCTTCGATTTCAAGGCGGGCAAGCACTCTTTCCTCGTCCTCGGAAAGCGTCGCGAGGAGCGGGAAGATGACTTCGTCCTCGTACCCGTCCCGGCTCAAGGCCCGCCAGGCCTTCTCCTTCTTCTCCTTCAAAGGGCAAGAAGCAAGGCGGGGAAGGATCCTTTTTAGATCTTCGGCGGCCTTTTCCCTCTCCTGATCAAAGGAAAGGGAAGAGACGATGCTTTCATCGACCCCGGCTTCCCTGAGCTCATGAAGGACCTTCCGCTTCCCTTTGAGGGTATAAGCGGCTTCTTCGGCTTTGTCGATGGCATAGGAACGGTCATCGACGAGGCCCTCTTCCGAAAGGAAGCGCGTAGCCTCCTTCACCTCGGGATACTTGAGCTTTCCGTCCCGAAGGAGCCTTTCCTCTAGTTCTTTTTCCGCATAAGGCCGCCTTTTGAGGAGGGCGAGGGCCTTGCTTCGGGCCTTCGAGGAGGCAAGGGCCTGGGCGAGGGCATTTTCCTCCTTCGCCGAAAGGACCTTCCCCACATACAAAGGAAAAAGCGAGGCTTCCTCGAGGCCGAGCTGGTAGGAAACGACTTTCCTTCCGTCGTCGAGAAGGAGGACGTAACGACCAGCCTTTGAGGCGCTAGGAAGGAAGGAAACGACTTTCCTACCACCCTTTCTTGACCGCACGGCGATAAACCTCCATGACATTTCGATAGAAGCGCTCAAGGGAATAGGGCTCGATCGAGGAAAGCCCGGCCTCGACGATGCCCTTGAGGCGGGACCCGCTCAAGGCGACAATCTTCGGAAGCTTCGCGGCAAAATCGTCCTCGTCGAGGAAGAAGAAGCCGTTTTCCCCGTCCTTGATCGTTCCGAGAAGGGTGTCGTCGTAACGGGCAAAGAGGACAAGTGAGGAGGCCATCGCCTCCATGAAGGTCAAACCTTGGGTCTCGGTGATGGAAGCCGAGACGAAGCAATTGCCGAGCTGGTAGTAAAGAGGGACGCTATCGGGATTGACCGGGCCCATGAAAAGGACATGGTCCTCGATCCGAAGCTCGGTTACGAGTTTCTTGAGTTCCTTGAGGGCCGGCCCTCCCCCAACAACGACGAAGAGGGTTTCCCGAGCCGGGCCGTTGGAAAGGTATTTGGCATAGCCTTTCAGGCAGATGTCGATCGACTTTTCCTTGGCGACCCGCCCGAGGGAAAGGATGACGTAAGTCGAAGTCGGGATGCCGTATTGGCGACGGATTTCGTTAACGAGCTTGCGGTTGACTTTACGGCGGTCGAAAGCCGAGAAGTCGATGCCAGTCGGAATGACGGAAATATAGCTGTCAATCCCGATGGACCGCATGTATTCCTTGATTTTCGAGGAGGGGCAGATGAACTCGTCGGCCGTCCTGGACTTATGGTGGATGTACTGCCGAACGATGCCTTTGGCCGCCCGGTCCATGAATCCCTTGGTCGCGTAGTAGGTGTAGTCCTCGTACATCGTGTGGAAGGTATAGACGACCGGGAGATTGAGGCGGCTCGCGGCAATGAAGCCAAACTGGCCGACCCCGGCATCGTGCTGGCTATGGATGACGTCGGGCCGGAAATCGTGAACGAGCCTCATGGCTTCCTTGTTGAAAAAGGGAGCGGCCCGATAGCCATACAATTTCTTCAGTTTGATGCCGGGTATGCGGACGATATCGCCATCTTCGTAGAGTTCTTCGTTCCACGGGTTGGTCGTGACGACCATGACCTTTTCCCCGTGCTCGGTCAAGGTTCGGTAAAGGTTCCGGCAGCTGGTGGCCACCCCGTTGATCTCGGGGGGATAGGTATCGGTGAAGATGACGATTCTCATTCGGCCTTCCCCCGCTTCGCACTCCGGGAAATGGCTTTGGCCTTCCCCGTCCCGCCATCGGGAAGCCGATGGATGGCCTCGCTCATGTAGACCTCGTCGCCGGTGTCGAAGCCATCAGGCAGGTAGCGTTCCCCCTTAAGCTGGCTCCGGATGGCTTTCTTCGAGAGCTGCCGGGTCTCGTACAAAGTGTCGGAAGAGCTCTTCCGCTCCTCGTAGGTGAGCATCTGGAGGTCGATGAAAGTCTGGCGGCTCGGGTAAACGCCGGCCTCCTTTTCGCCGCGGGAACGGTAAAAGGCCGCGACGAAGCCGCAGACGATGAAGACGAGATAGAAGGTGGCGATCCGCCAAAGCAGCTGCGTTGCCATCATGTTCTCGTTCTGGGTTCGGATCACGACGCTAACCCCATCGACAGTTGCAACCGTCGCTTGGAAGAAACCGGTGAAGATGGTGTTGAAGAAGAGTTCGGAAACGCCGGCCGACCCAGGGATCGGAAGTAGGCCCGTCACCATCTGGTGAAATGAGCTCTTGAAGATAGCGTCGAACATCATCGCGATGTCGAAGCCGCCGTTCGAGCCATAGGCGTCGAGAGCCAGGCCGGCAAAATAGGGAACCGAGAAACGGAGGCAAAGGATTGAGAAAAGAAGAACGAAGATGAGGATGGTCACCGGGATGTTCCCGAAAAGCCGCCGCAGCTCGATCTTGAAATTCTCGACCTGGATTCGGAGGTTTTCCCGCGTCTTGTCCGGGTTCTTGAGGAGGTGGATTTTCCCAAGGAAGCCAATGCAGTAATGAAGGATGAAATTATGGAAGCGATGGCTGTAGGACATGAGGAAAAGAAGAAGGATGACGGCCACGTTGAGGGCGAAGCCGAAGATGATGAGAGGAACGATGGTGATTTCCCCGCCCCAGCCAAGAAAGGTCGTATCGCCGGGGAGGATGTCGATGCCATTGAGGTTCAGGAGGTTCGGCCCCATCACGATGAGGGCAATGACGTCAAGGGTGATGAGAGCCGCTTGGTAAATGATGAACCACATGACCATGATCGAGGCCCCGTTCGAGACGGGAATCCCCTGCTTCTTGAAGGTGTAAACCTGCATGAACTGGCCGCCGGAAGCCCCGGGCGTCACGTTGTTGTAGAAAGCCCCGACCAAGGTATTGGCCAAGCCTTGGTGAAAACGGTAATGCCGGGTATAGAGGCGGGCAAAGACCAAAAGGGCCAACCCGTCGATGCAATAGGAAACGACCATGACGGCGGCAATAACAGTCAACCAGACCGGATCGCACTGGGACATGGCGTCGAAAATCGATTTGGCCCCGGCAGCAATGGCATCGAAGACCCCGAGGTTCTCGTTCCCGGAAATAGAAGCCCCGGCCGTGTGGAAGTTGATAAGGAGGGCCACCGCCGTAAGCAAAAGAACCAGCGTGAGGGAAATGATGTAGCCGCGACGGCTTTTCCGCTTTTGCTTCTTGTCGATTGACTCGTCCATGTCGGAGGGATTTTAGCACGCGCTCAGGCGCGCAAGGAGAGACTTCTCACCTACATATAGGCCGAAAGGAGGGGTTTTCGCCCCATGAAAAGGAAACCCCCCATTGGGGGCATTTCCGACAATCGGCGAGATGATTACCGCTTACCGAGCTCGGCGTCGAGCTCATAAAGGCCGCGGTTATCGCCAGCCAAGAGGTCGAATTTCCGTAGAAGGGCCGTGGCCGTGGCCTCCTCCTCGGTCTGCTCATCGATGAACCAATCGAGGAAGTGGGCCGTCCGACGGTCGTTAACCTCATCGGCGGCATCGTAGATGGCGTTGATAAGAGAGGTGACGTACATCTCGTGCTCAAGTTGGAAAGCCAGGGGCTCCCGGAGGTCCTTGTAGGTTTTCCCGGCATGGGCCACGTCCTTCAGTTCAATGGCCTCCCCCTGCTCGGCAAGGTAGGACATCATCTTGTCGGCGTGCTCGGTTTCCTCGGCGGCTTGCTTCTTGAACCAGCCAGCAAAGCCATAAAGGTGCTTTCGGAGATAGTAGGCGGAGATGTCGAGGTAGAGGTAGGCGGAGTAGAGTTCCTTGTTGATTTGATCGTTGAGGAGGTCGGCGATTTTCTTGTTAAGCATATCCTTGATGCTCCTTTCATTTACAAAGGTTAGGCCCTAAAAGGCAAAGGGGCAAACAATGTGCTCGAGCAATCGTCTCGAAAATACCTATATCAAGCAAAGGAAAGGACTTTTGCAAGTGTTTTCAGCCGTTGGCTACCTTTTCGAGGAGTTTCTCCCATTCCTTGATTACCGCGTCTTTGGTCCGGGTGAGGGCAAAACGGTAGGCCTTTTCGCGGAGGGCGAGAACTTTGTCTGGATCAAGCAAAAGAGCAGCGAGCTCGTCCGCGTAAACCTGCGGGTCAAAGCTATCCACGATGACCCCTGTGCCCGGGGGTATGCTCTCTTCGGCCGTCGCGCCGAAGCGGGTCGAGAAAACGGGAACGCTCTGGCTCATCGCCTCCCCGGCAACCAAAGGAAGTCCCTCGAAAGCCGAGGAAAGAAGGAGCAGGTCCTTCTCAGAGAGGGCAGATTTCACGTCGCGGGTTTCACCATGGAGAATGACGCAGTCCCCCAAGACGCTTTCCCCGATGAATCTCTCCAGTTCCGGCCGCATCTTCCCCTCCCCGTACATGTCGAGGGAAAACGCCACACCCTTTTCTTTCAATATCCTGGCGGCCTTCAAGAGGAGAAGGGGGTTTTTCTGCTCGGCCAGGCGACCGATGTAGACAAGCTTCCCGCCGTGATAGGAAATGTCGCGCGTCGGCGCGAGTTTGACGGGATTGACGATCGCGATTCCGTGCTTGCGGGCGAAGGCCGAGCGTTTCTTGACATCCCTCAGGATGCCTTCCGAGAGAAACACCTCGACATCGGGCTTTCGGGATAGCCCACGGGCAAAGCGTTCGAGGAAAGAGAAATAATGCTCGGCATTGAAATGATAATGGAAGATGGCCTTCCTTCCCCGCGGAACCGCAAGGTAGGTAGTCGAAAGGGAAGCCAAGACGATATCGTCCTCGCCTGTCATCTTCTTTATTTTCGAACGGAGGAGGAAACGCCCGAGAAGGAGGTAATAGAAAACGCCTAAAACAACGCGAAGGCCTTTCAAAGGGTGCCCTGAACGGAAATAGCCGACGATTTGCTGGTCCTGCCGCGGCAGGTAATCGAGGCCCAGATAGACGGTCTTGATCCGCGGGTCATTGAAATATAGGGGATCTTCCGGCCGCCGGTCGAGAACGACAACCGTTACCTCGAAACGGTCGGCAAGGCCATCGATCAGGCCTTCGCTTACCGTTTCGACCCCGCCTTGGTAGGAGGTCTGCTCCATCAGCCAGAAAAGCCGCCGTTCCTGCGCCATGAAGATATTGTAGGGTAGAAGAAGGCCGGAGGAAGAGAAAAAGGTCCTTTCGCCCGGCCAAAAAAAGAAAGGCGCCCGAAGGCGCTTCCATCCAAGGTGGTGGGCCCTACAAGAATCGAACTTGCACGGGTTGCCCCATTAGATCCTAAGTCTAACGCGTCTGCCTATTCCGCCAAGGGCCCAGCCCGGTAATTATCGTCTTCGTCTAAGGAAGAAACAACTTCCGGAAAGAAAAAGGCTTGCCGGAAAGGGCAAGCCGGTAACCATCAGAGGTTGGCGAAACCGCTGAGCAGTCCGTCGATGAAGGAATCGGTGCATGCGTCCGCGAACTTCTCGAGGTTGCTTTCGTTTCCTTTTCCCTCACCAAGGTCGAAGCTGGATTGGGTTTGGAATTTGTCTTTGATGATGTCGAAATATTTCATCGCGATCGACCTCCTTTCGTTGTACCTTCTTTTGGAAGGTCCGCCATTGTATCCCAAAAGTTCGGTCGGTCAACTATTTATGCAAATGAAAGCGTTTTCAGTGATTTTTCAGCGTTTTCTTCGCCTTCAAAGAAGGGAGATCTCGGCTCCTTTGGATGGCTTTCAGCCGCGCATAGTTCTGGTTCAGAGCCTTCTCGATGGCCGAAAGGCTCATTTGATTGGGTACGTAAAAACGAACTCCCTTGTAGCTTTCGGGCAGGTACTGGATCTTTTCCCATAGATCGGGGCGATCATAAGGATACTTTTCCTCCTCGCGGAGGTTGACGGGGGTAAAGCGAAGATAATCGGGGACGACAAAAGGCATCTTCTCGGCCTCCGCCACCGCCTTTTCGACCGCTTCCGACGCGGCCCGGCTCTTCGGGGAAAGGGCAAGCTCGGCAACCGTGAAGCCAAGGGGGATCATCGCCTCGGGAAGGCCGATCTTGTCGACGGCATCAAGGGCCAGCTGGCACCGCATGACCGCGGCCGGATTGGCCAGGCCGACGTCTTCGTAGGCCGTGACCAGAAGCCGCCTCTTGATGCTATCGAGGTCGCCGGCAACGATAAGGCGGGCCAAATAGTAGAAAGCCGCATCGACATCGCTTCCGCGAATGGACTTCTGAAGCCCGGAGACCGAGTCGTAATGTTCCTCTTCGTCTTTGTCCGCCATGTAGTTTGGCACTCTTTCGATGGCCTCGACCTTGGCTTCGTCGACCTCTTCCTCCCCATATTGGAGGAAGCACTGCTCGAGAACGTTCAAGGAAAAGCGCAGGTCGCCACCCGAAAGGCGGGCAATGAAGGAGAGAGCCTTATCGTCGATATGGAGTTTCCCGGCCAGCCCGTTTGGGACGGCAATGGCCCGTTTCAAACCGGCGACGGCCTCTTCCTCGCCCAAAGGCTTGACCTCGAGAAGGCGGGTCCGCGAACGGATGGCGCGGTTAAGGCTCACGTAAGGGTTCGCAGTCGTGCAGCCGATAAGATAGAAATCCCCCGCCTCGACGTAAGGAAGGAGAAGATCTTGCTTCGTCTTGTCCAAACGATGGACCTCGTCCATGACGATGACGGCGCTAGGATAAAGCCGGCATTCGGAAATCGTCCTTTCCATTTCCTTCTTGTCGGTCGTCACGGCATTGAGCATCGCGAAATGGATGCCAAGGTCCTTGCAATAAGCCCGGGCAATCGTCGTCTTCCCGGTTCCCGGCGGGCCGAAAAGAATCATCGAAAAAGGCATCTTCCGCTCGGCGGACCGCGTGAGGATCCCTTCCGGGCCGGCGAGGCCCTTTTGGCCGATCACGTCGCGGAGGTGCGTTGGCCGGACCCGAAAAGCCAATGGCTCGTTCATCGCCGAAATTATATAGAAGGGCAATGGGCCGAGGAATATACTTTCGAGGTATGAAAGTCCTCAAGAAACAAACGGTATCTCACGATTGCATCGTCTGCGGCCTCGACAACCCCAACGGCGTCAAGGCCCGCTTTTACGAGATGGAAGACGGGAGCCTCATCTCCCTCTTCACTTTCAAGAAGCACCACCAATCCTATCCGGAGCGCACCCACGGGGGAATGATCACCGCCATCATCGACGAAACGATCGGCCGGGCCATCTGGATCAAGAAGCCGGGATCTTGGGGGTGCACGATCAAACTGAGCATCGAATACCATAAGGGCGTCCCCTACGACGTCCCCCTCAAATGCATCGGGGTCATCGATTCGATGTCCAGCCTGACCTTCAAGGGCCATGCCGAAATAAGGACGATGGGCAATGTCCTCTTGGCCCGGGGCGAGGCCCTCTACATGTTCCTCCCCCTCGACACCATCGCTCCCCATAGCCACCTCGATCCTGGCGACGTGAACGTCCCCTGCCCGGCGGACGACAATGTCGAGGAAATCGACTAGGAATATGAAAAATCCGCGCAAAACGCGGATTTTTTCATCTCTTTTCCCTAAAACTGGGCAATCAGTTCGTCGGAAGTATAGAGCTCGGCCCCATAGACGTCCTTGAGGTATTTGATGCCGTACTCGTAGTCTTCCTTGGTGAAGGAGTCGGTGCAGTCGGTCGCCACGATGACCTTGTAGCCAAGCTGATAGGCATCGGCCGAGGTGTGGCGGACGCACATATGGGCGTGGAGGCCGGTCATGACAAGAGTCGTGATGCCGAGCTCACTCAGCAAGAGGTCGAGATCGGTGTGGAAGAAGCCGGAATAGCGGCGCTTGGGAACGACGTAGTCCTTACCCGTCGGGGCGAGTTCCGGAATGACCTCGGCCCCCTTCGTCCCGGCAATCGCGTGATCGCCCCAGAGCTTCAGCTCGTGGTCGATGCCCTTGATGTGGGCGTCGTTGGCGAAGATGACGGGAACGCCTTTTTCCCGAGCCGCTTCGATGAGCTTCTTGACGTGGGGAACGATGGCCAGCCCCCGGTCGCACTTGAGGGCCCCGGTGACGAAATCGTTCAGCATGTCGACGACGATGATGGCCGTTTTGCCTTTTTCGATCATAGTTGTTTCTCCTTGGTCGGCCCATTATGGCCGCTTTTATGAAAGATAGACAAATGTTTCCGACGAAAATAAGGGAGAAAGGAAGGAAAAGCGGCCCCGGAGGGCCGCCTTTGAAACTCGAAGCTTAAGCCAGCGTCCCGACGCTGGTTGCCCCGTCGAAGGCCCCGGTAACCGTGAGGGCGACGTCGCCGGTTAGGTCGATTTGGAAGAGGCTTCCATTCTCGTCGGCATAAATCCGGTGGTCCCCTTCGGCGGCGTTCCACCAATAGAAGTAGAAGCTGTGGGCTCCTTCTTCATAGGTGCTTTCGTAGGTCCACGTGAGGTCGTCGCCTTCCGTCGGCGTGAGGGGAATCCAACTCTCATCAAAGACGATCTTGGGGTATTCGGCCTCCTCCCCGAGGGACTCCGTGAGGGAAAGGGTAATGCTTACCTCGTAGCCTTCCCCGGTCGAAGGGGTCGGAATGTTCGTCCAGCTTGCCGCGAAGTTGTATTCGTTCACCCCGGAGACGATGTCGAAGTGGTATCCGGCCGACCCGAGGGTGTCGGATTTGTTCCAGGTGATCTTGGTAATGTCGTTGGTCGCCTCGAGATAGGGGTTGATGGTGAAGGCCCCCACCGGGATGCTTTCGTAGGTATAGGAGTAGACGCCGTTGCCTTCGTTGTTCCAAACGGTCTCGGAACCGCCGCCATTGATCGAATCGTAGGCCACGATGTAGAGGCCTTCCTCGTCGATCGGGTTCCCTTCAGCGTCGCTCGCCGTGAGGGTGAAGGTGACATCGCTAACGACATTGCTCGAATCGGGCTGGGAGGAGAAGGTGACGGTCACGTCGTAATCGTTGACCCCTTCCTCGGTCAGAACCTGGATGTCCTTGTTCCCGGCGCATTCGTCGCAGAGGACGCCGGACCAATCCCCGCCTTCCTTGTTCTGGACATAGACCTGGAAGACGATGTATTGCTCGATCTCGGTCTCCGGGAAGGTGTAGGAATAGGTCCCGGCCGTCTCGAGCGTCGCTTCGGCATATCCCCAGACCTCGGCGCTCGCCCCTTCGATGTTCGGCGAGCCGATGTAGATGCCGTTTTCCTCAAGGACCGTGATGCCATCGATGGTAAGGTGGATGGTCGGGGTCACCGTCGGGATGACGATGACCGGTTCGCTATCCTCTTCGCTCGTAGAGGAGCCGGGGATTTCTTCTTCGCCCGAAGAGGAAGAAGAAACCGGGGGAAGGGTTTCCTCGCTCGAGGAAGAGACTTCTTCCGAGGAAGTCGGAGACGAAGCTTCTTCGGAGGAGGAAGAGGAGGTTCCGCCGCAAGCGGCGAGAACGAGGAGAGATGGTAGAAGAAGCGCAAGAACGTTCTTTTTCATAATAGCCTTTCTGCTTTTGGGAAAGCGGTTACATTCTAGGTGGCGAGGGAAGAGGAAAATATGGAAGAATCTCGGTTAGTTTCCCCACATCAGGGAATAGGCCCGAAGGCTTCCGAGCGCCTTGCCGTCGTAGGAGAAGAGGCCTTGGTTGGCCCAGGAGTTCTTCGAGCGACTGTCGGCCCAGCCGCACCCGGCCCGAATCCGCCAAGCCCCTTCCCAATAGAAGGCGCCCCAGCCGTTTTCAAGGTCGGAGACGGCTTCCGTGACGTCGCGGATGCACTCGGCTTGGCCTTGGATCGAAACCTCGTAGGAACTCACGGGTCCGGCAACCGAATCGGGGTAGTCGGAGAAAGTGAAGCTGCCTTGGGCGTCGGCTTCGTAGGTGAAGCCGTAGCTATGCTCGGCAATCGAGATCATCTTGCTTGGGAAGGCCGAGGCAATCTCGCCAAGGGCCTTTCGGAGGGTCGAGGGGTTTTGCCATTGATAGTAGACGTAGCCCGAAAGGCCGACGATGTCGAAGTCGATGGCGGAAAGGTCCTCGAAGTAGCCGATGATATTGTCGGTCGCCGTAAGGCCCCGGGCCATGTGGACCATCGTGAGGATATCCGCGTCGACGTCCTTGACGGCTTGATTCGCCTTTTGGAGGTAAAGGCGGAAGTTGTCGCCATAAGCCGTTCCGGCAACGCTCGAGGGAGCGCTTCTTTTCCCGGTGATGTAGCCGGGGTTATCGCCCGTAAGGGCAGCCCCGTCGGTCCCCGGAAGCTGGGTAAGCATCCCTGTCGTCGTCTCGTTGCCGAGGGCGACGGCATCGGGAAGGGCATCAGCCGCCAATAGGCTTTCGAGGGTCGATTTCGTATATTCGTAAATCTGCTCCCCCATTTCGCCGGCCGTGGCGATGTCGGCCCAAGCCTTCGGTATGACTTGGTTACTTGGGTCGGTGTAGAAGTCGCTGTAATGGAAGTCGAGGAGGACACTTAGCCCCGCCATCTTGGCTTCATGAGCCATCCATTCAACGTGGTCATAATCGCAGATGCCGCCGCCGTATGGCGTCGGGTTCCCGTCTTCGTCGAGGAGGGTGTAATTGTAGGGATCGACCCAGAGGCGAAGCCGGACCCAGTTAACTCCGTTATCGGCAAGGATCTGGAAGAGGGACTGCTCCTCCCCGATTTCGTTGTAGAAGGCACCGTAGTACCTCCCGCACGATTCATAGATGGATAGCGAGGAGGAAATGTCGATGCCGCTTGCAAAGCCTTCATCGAGGGAAGCGACGGGATCGATGTCGACGTCCCCGTACCACCCTTCCTCGATGGCCGCTTCTTCGTGCCTTTCCCGGTAGTCCCGGTTATAGACGCTAACCTCGAAAGTCCCGGTTGCCCCGTCCTTCGAGGTGGCCGTCACTTCGGTCGAAGTGCCGCCCCGAAGGCCGATGAAGCCGCCGTTTTCGTAACGGATGTCGTCCCCTTCGTAGGAAAAGATCACCTCATCGAGGGGAACGACATTACCCTCTGCGTCTTTGACGACCGGGGCGACCGGCGCGAAGGGCGCCGAGCCGTCAAGGAGTCCATAGTAGACGAGGATATTGTCGATATCGTCTATTTTGAGGGCTTTTTGCAGCGATTCCTGGCTCGAAGAGGACGAAGAGGCGTCTCCTTCCGAGGAGGAAGCGACCTCAGAAGAGGGAGCTTCGCTTGAAGAGGCCGCCTCCCCGCCCGAGGAGCTTTCGCTCAAGCCCCCGCAGGAAGACAAGGCCAAAAGGGGAAAGAGGAACAAACAAGCTTTTTTCATGCCTTTACCCCTTGACGGCCCCCGCCGCGATCCCGGCGACGAAGAAGCGCTGAAGCCCAATGTAGAGGGCCACGATCGGCACGGCGACGATGACGCTGGCCGCGCAGAAACGGGTGAAGTAGATGTTGATGTTGTCGGGGGTCATGAGGTTATAAAGTCCATAGCCGATCGTCCGGGCCTCATTGCTCGAGATGACGATCGAGGAAAGGATGTAATCGGCCCAGGGACTCATGAAGGCCATGAGGGCCGTGTAGATGATGACCGGCTTGGCCAAGGGGATATAGATCTGGAAGAAGAGGCGGGCTTGGGAGGCTCCGTCGAGCTTTGCGGCCTCGTCGATGTCATTGGAGATGGTGTCGAAATAGCCTTTCGTCACGAAGTAGCCGAGCCCCGCTCCAGCTACCCAATAGACGAGCATCGCCCAGTAGGAGCCAAGGAGCCCGAGGAGGCTGAGGATAAGGTAAACCGCCACCATCGACATGAACCCCGGGAACATCCCGAGGACCATCGTGATGTTCATGAGGGCCTTTCTGCCCTTGAACCGGAAACGGGAGAGGATGAAAGCCGTGAGGACGGTGAAGAAGGTGACGAGGAGGCAGTTGCAGAGGGAGAGAATCAAGGTGTTCCCGTACCAATGGGGGAACATGATGATCCGGTCTTCCTCGGTAAAGATGCGGATGTAGTTGTCGATGGTATAGCCGGTCGGAAGGATGCTGTCGGCCAGGATGAAGGTCTTCTGGTCGCTGAAGGAGAAGAGGATGACGTAGATGACCGGGATGAGCCAAAGGACGGCGAGGAGAATGACGAGGGCGTTGCTCCAGACCGCATCGACGATCCGGCTCCGGCGGAGGGACGTTTCCTTCCTTGATGCCACTTTGCTAGCCATTAGCGGTATTCCTCCTCGGCCCTATAGGCCTTCGAGCGCTGGAAGATGACAAGGGAGCAGGTAGCCGAGATGACGAACATGATGATCCCGACGACGGCCGCGAGGTTATAGTCGGGAGCCGCCCCGGCCTGGAAGGTCAGCTTGTAAAGCCAGGTGATCAGGATGTCGGTGTTCCCGGCCGTCCCCGAGATCGTCGAGACGGTACCGCCCCCGGTCAGGAACCAGATGACGTTGAAGTTGTTGATGTTGTTGACGAAGCTCGTGATGAGGACCGGGGTCGTCATGAAGAAGATTTCCGGGAAGGTGATCGAGGTGAACTTCTGCCAACCGGTCGCCCCTTCGATGTCCGCGGCCTCGTATTGATCATTCGGGATGTTGAGGAGAAGGCCGCTCATAAGAAGCATGTAATAGGGAATGCCGACCCACATGTTGACGAGGAGGATGAGGACTTTCGCCCACGTCCCGTCGGCCCAGAAGTCGAAGCGCTCGGTTATCCAGCCGAGGTTCATGAGGATGTTGTTCACGATGCCGTAACGCTCGAACATCGAACGGACGACGAGGAGGGAGACGAACTGGGGAAGGGCCATCGCCACGACGAAGATCGAGCGGTAGACGACCTTGCCCTTGACGGCTTTCTTGTTGAGCAATAGGGCCAAGAGGAGGCCGCCGAAGTAGCAGGTGAAGGTCGCCACGCTCGCCCAGACGATCGTCCAGCCGAAGACGTTGACCATGTCGACGAGGGAGGAACTATTGGCGAAGAGCCGCTCGAAGGCCTCGAGGCCGCTCCAATGAAGGGGAATCCCTAGATGGGGCGAATAGTTGTCGTAGCCGTTCACCGTCGTAAGGGAATAGTTGGTGAAGGCCGTGAGGATCATAAAGGTGATCGGGATGATGGTGAAGGCGATGGCCCCGAGGACCGGGATCGTGAGCCCGACGACCGAGAAACGGTCGTTGATGAGGGAGGAAAGCTCTCCGCGCGGCGTCTCCGCTTTGCCCTTTTGCTCGGCCTTCGTAAGGGCGAGGGACGTCTTCAGGTGGGAAAAATAGGCAAAGGCGAGATAGACGACGAGGAAGATGGCGATGATGCCATAGACGAAAGCCCCGTTCGGGGAAGAAAGGACGTTCAATCGAACGAGGACCCCGATGTCATAGAAACCGCGGAGGATGAGATAGATGAGGACCCCGGCTTCCGAAAGAAGGTAGACGAGGCCCCGGACGAACTGGCGGTAGCCGAGTTCGCTCACTCCCATGATGAACCAAGAAGAAAGGAGAAGGGTTTGCTCCTTCTTGTTCCCCTTTTCATAGGCCTCCCGGTAATCGGCAAAGTATTTCCTCGCTCCCTTGACGAGGGAGAAGAAGCCATGTTGGAAGATGCTTTCGAGGTAGTAGCGATGCGGATCGAGGGCCCGTTCCCGCCCCTTCTCGATCGAGGTAAGGAAGGCCGAGACGAACATGAAGGCCAGGGCCAAAACCAAAACGAGATAGAGAATGGCCATGGAGAAGGAATCGAGCTGGACCCCGCTTCCCCTTTGGATTCCGACGTAGACGGCGAGGAAGAAGACGAAGAAATAGGCAAGGAAGGCGAGAAGGCCTTTCTCCAAGCGGCCGAGGAGAGCGGTGCCGAGGCCGGGAAGGGGGAGATTGACGAGCATCCCCGCCTTCCCGAGGCCGTCGGTCGCCTTGAAGGTTTCCTTCCAGGAACGGAAGGAGGAGGCGACGCGTTCAGCGAAGCTCGTGGGCCGATATGTCTTAACGGCTTCCTGCTTCATCAGTCGTTGCCTTTAATCGTGTCTTCGACTTCCTGAAGGCCCGTTTTGACTTGGTCGAGGGTAAGGGCGGTCCCGGCGTTCCACATCTGCTCGCAGAAGTTGATCATCGGCGACCAGTAGTAGCCCATCTGCTCGATCGTCGGCATCGGCTTGGAGAGGTCGTAGGATTCTTGGTAGACCTCGAGGATCTCGTTCTCTCCAAGGAACTCGTTGACGTCCCCGTCGTAACGGGTCGGGAGGTAGTTGAGGTCGAGCATCCGCTGGATCTGGCTATCCGGGTTCACGATGTAGTTGGCAAACATCTGGGCAAGGGCCGGCTGGCTGCTGTAGGTCGAGACGACGTACTCCTTGTAGCCGGAGAAGGGACGCATCTCTTCCCCGTTGATGGTCGGAAGCTTATGGAGGCCGACGTTTTCCTCGCCGATGCTATTGGCGAGGGTCTGGTAGAGAAACGGGGAGGTGACGATGCCGGCGACTTCGCCGGCGGCAAGGAGGGCGGCAGCCGTTTCCGGGGCGGCCGGGGTAATCGCCGAGCGGTAGGTCGTGAAGGCATCGAGGAGGTTCTGGGCGCCTTTCTCCGTGTCGAGATTGAGGCTCGAGGCATCGGTCCCGTCTTCTCCGAAGAGGTCGGCATCGGTAAGGAAGCCGAAGCAATAATAGGCGCAATCCTCGTCGTTCACGTCCCAGGCGATGGATTCGCCAGAGGCAAGAAGGGCATCGAAGCTATCGAAGATAGAAGGATCCTCAACCTTGCTCCGGTCGTACATGATCGTCTGCGACTCGGAGGTGATCGGGTAGGCATAGACCTCCCCGTCGATGGTGACGTTGCTTACGATTTCCGGCTCGAAGCAGTTCTTGATTTCCTCGTCGTAGGTGGCCGGGGCGACGAGATTGCTCCGGACGGCCGTCGCAAGGGTGTCCGAGGTGATGGCCGCGATGTCGGGCCCTTCGCCCGACTCGCCGATGGTCAGGAGGTCGCTCACCGCCGCCGCTTCGTTCCGGGCCTCGAAACGGATTTCGATGTCCGGGGCAAGGGGGTAGGCGCGCTTGTAGTCGGCCTTGAAGTACTCGGCAATCGTCTCGAGGGTCGGGATGTTGCTCGCGTCTTCCCAGACGAGGAGGGTCGTCGTGCCGCTCCCGCCGGTCGTGGAGTCAGGGGTGCAGGAAGCGAGGATGGAGGCGGCCGCAAGGACCGGGAAGACGACTTTGATGGCTTTTTTCATGCTAATCTCCTTTCCATCAATTGTTTTTGAATTCGCCGAAGGCGGGGGTGGCCTCGCCTTCGTAATCGAAGAGGATCTGGTTGGCCCACTCGTTCCGGGTCTCCTTGATCTCGGCTTGGCGGACGTAGGCCTGTCCCTCGAGGGAAGCCCAGCCGGCCCCCTTGACCGGGATCCAGGCCGGCTCCCAGTAGTAGACTTCGCTCACGCCGGCTTCCCGCGAGCGCTCGAGGAAGTCATGGACGTAGAGGCGCTGCCCTTCCTTCGTGCACTCGTAGGGAAGGCTTTCCTTCATCTTGGCGGCAACCTCCTCGTTGACGACAAGCTGGGGCGCCTTGGCCCCGCTTTCGTAGTCCGCGAGGGTGAAGGCGAAGCCCGTTTCCATAACGGCGACCTCCTTCTTGAACTTGCCCTTCAGATAAGTGGCATTCTCGAAGAAGTTCGCCATGCTCCCGTGCCAATAGGGGTAATAGGAGAGCCCGATGACGTCGTAAGGAACCCCGAGCTCGCTGATTCTGGAGAACCATTCGTCGAGGATGGGGCGGTTGCCGCTATTCTCGAGATGGAGGATGAGACGGGCGTCCGGGTAGACGCTTTTGACCGCCGAGGCGCCTTCCTTCAGAAGCACGGATAGGGCTTCGTAGCCCGTCCGGTTCGGGACCGTCCCGTTCAGCTTGGCCAAGGGCCAGAGGAAGCCGTTGGTGATTTCGTTCCCGATCTGGACGCCGTGGACTTCGACCCCAACGTCCTTGAGCGAGAGCAGCGTCTCGGCGGTAAACTTCCGCAAAGCCGCCTTCACCCCATCCATATCGAGCCCTTCCCAGGCCCGGGGGAGGAATTGCTTCGCCGGGTCGCACCAGAAGTCGCTATAGTGGAAATCGACGACGATGGCGTAGCCGAGTTCCTTGCCCTTGAGGGCGAGCTCGAGGAGCTTCCCGCGGTCGGAGGTACCGCCGAGGAAGGGGGAGCCGCTTTTCCCGTAGGGGTTGTTCCAGACCCGGAGGCGGAGGTAGTCGACGCCGTTCCGCCGAAAGGCTTCCAGCGGGTCGACCTCGGTGCCGTCGAGGTACCACTTGGCCCCGAAGGCTTTCTCCTCGAGATAGGTGGAAAGATCGACGCCGAGCTTCATTTTTCTTCCCCGCCGTCATAATCGACGGCTTTAGCCGGCTTGTTGTCCTCCCCGAAATCGAGGACCCGCTTTTCCATCCACTTGTAGCGGAACTTCAGGACTTCGTTGAGGCGAAGGACCTCCTCCTCACTCCCGTGGAAGCAGCACCGGAGGCAGTAGTATTCCTTCTTTTCCTCGTCGTAGAACATGTCGATGTCGATGTCCCGGATGAAGCACGAGGGGCAGCGGTAATTCAGCTTGCCTTTCTTAGACTGAGCCATGTCCTTAGTTCTCCTTTGCTAACGAATTTCTTGCTGAGGGCAAGGCGGTAACAGGGCGAGAAGGCATAGCCTTCCTCGACGCTTCCGGCGACCTTTTCCTCGCTCCCCATGGCAAGAAGGGTATCGACATCGGGAATTAGAGCCGCGATTTGCGAGGCTTTTTCTTCGTGGAGGGCGCGGCACTTATACGCGTAGCGGATTTCCTGGCGGCCGCTCTCGCCTTCGCTCATGAGGACGATGCGGCTCATGTCGCTTTGGTATTCGTTGATGCCGAAGGCCCCGGTGAGATACTCCTCGATCTCGACTTCGCCTTCCCCTTCGATCTTCGCGATTTCCCTGGTGATCTCGATTTTCCCCTCCCCTTTCTTGAAAAGGAAACGGGAAACGATCTCGCAGCGGAGGTCGGAGAAGACGAAGGTCACCGGGTCAAGGGTAAGGAGGGTGTCCCCGTTCGGCAGGACCTCGCAGCGGGCCATCGTCCGCTGGAGGCAGCCGTCGTAGGCCTCGCTGCCGTGCTTGACCTTGTAGGATTTGACGGTCCCTTCCCCGGCATAATGGGTGAAGTAGCCGGCCCGGTAGTTGGCTTGGATGAGGTAAGGATAGCTGGCATCGTAGACCGAGCGGGTCCCGATCCCGACCTTCCAAGGGAGCTTGGCAGCATAGGGCCGAAGGTCGATCATCGCCCCGCCCTGGTTCATGTCGAGACACGTCCGGAAATGGGGGTCGAGATACCAGAAGTACTGCTTGCTCGATCCGTAGAGGATGTCTTTCCAAAGGCAGCGTTCGGGCTCTTGGTAATCGAGGCCTTCCCGGTAGAAGGAGGCGAACTCCTCCATCGTCATGTCGATAAGAAGCCCTTCCTTCTTGAGTTTGCCGTAGTAACGCATCGCGTCCTCATAGCTCTTGTAGAGGCCCTCGTAAGGAACCTCCCAGCGGCCCGAGCGGTTCATCCAGCCCGGCCCGACGAACATCATGTTGTAGGCGTAGCGGTTCCATTTCCCGAGGTGGCGGTACTGGTCGATGAGGTTATAGAGATAAGGAATCCGGCGCTTGTCGTCGTAAATCATCCCGCGAAGGACGTTCTGGGGATGGGTGCCGAAGTTGCTGCCGTTCCCGTCGAAGCAAGCCATGACATCGCGCGAGAGGTGGGGAATGCAGACAATGCCGCAGTCGTCTTCCGCGTTAGAGGCCGGGCAATGGGTGTTCTCCTTGCTCGGGATCCACGGGTTCCAAGGACCGCCGTCGAGGAAGGTGTACCAGGAGTTGTTGCAGGTATGGTAAGCCTTCGGGCCTTCTTCGAAGCAGGTGGCCACCGCCGCCTTCACCGAGGGGTACTTCTCATGGATGTAGTTGAGGCAATAGGCATCGAGGTAGTAGCTTCCGGTGCTATGAGGATAGAAGCCGAGCTTCTCCTTGAAGAGGGCAAAGACGTCGTCGATGATCTCCCGCTTGTCTTCCTCGGAGAACATCCAGATGCAGAAGTCCTTGGTCTTGTACTTGCTTTTGAACTCGGGGCAGGGAAGGCCGAGGAGGGAGAGGCTGATTTCGTCTCCGTACTTCTCGTGGTCTTCTTTGGCGAGGGCAAGGCACTCGTCGGAAAAGAGGGAGGCATAGGTCAATTGGATCGTCGTCTTCAGCCCGTTGAGGTGGGCGAGGCGCTGCTGCGTCTTGAAGATCTCGACCGATTCGGAGGTGAGGGCGCCGGTGAAGGCGTCCTCCTTACCCCCGGCCCCGTTGGTTTTCTGGGAATACTCCGGCGAAAGCTCGAGACGGTGGACGAGGTTGAGGATGAAGGGTTTTGCCATGTTTATCTCCTGACGAGTTTCCAGTCGTCGTTATGGGCCCAAGCCGCGCTTGCGCATTCGCCGCGGATCCCGACTTCAAGCGTGGCCCCCTCCGAAATTTGAAGCCCGAGGAGGTTGGCTTCCTGATAGCCTCTTCCCCAGCCGACGCAGAGGGGCGAGAGATCGAGCGTCGTCTCCGTCCCGTCGATGCTCACGTAGAGAGTGAGTTCCTGGGCGAAATCGCTCTGGCTCGGGGCGAGGAGGTAGGTGGTGAGGTCGTAGGTTCCGGCCGGCATGTTCTCGATGGTTTGGTAGAAGTCGAAGGAGAAGTCCCCGGCCCCGTAGTACCAGTTTAGGTCGGTCGTGCCGGTCCGGGTATCGCTCTTCCGGTCGAGTTTCACGATCTTGGCTCCCTCGGGAGACACGCTCCTAATGGTCCAAGGATCCTTCACGGAATCGTTCCCGCCCTGCAGCTCAAAGCCGGGATCGACGATGTAGTTTTCGATGCACTCAGCGTTGAGGGTGACCTCGTAACGGCCGTCGAGGAGGCCGTGGACGACGTATTCGCCGACTTCGACGCAGGCGGCCGCCTCTTCTTCGTCCCAAACGACCGGGGCGTCGCGGATGGCGTCGAGGTTGGTCACGACCCGACCGGTCGCCGGGAGGGTTTCGTCGGCCGCGAGGTTGATCGTCGCCTCATAAGTCGTGGCCCGGGCGGCGAGGGAAACTTCTTCGGTCGCGTTGACCCCGCCTTCCTGAACGAGGCGGTAGACCTTGGCCGAAGCGAGTTCCTTGCCGCTATAGGAGAACCAGCCCTGGTTGGACCAAGTCGCGAGGCCATCGGTGTAGAGGGAGTTGTGGCTCGTGTCGCCGTAATCGGCATAGCTTTGCCCGTACTTGCTCGCCCAGCCGGCCACTTCGCCGTCTTGGCTCACCGGGAGCCAGCAGGGCTCCCAATAGAAGCAGCCGAGACCCATCTGGTCGGGCACTTGGCTAAGGACGTCGAGGACGTCGCGAAGGGAGGTGGCTTGGGCCTGCTCGGAAGTCAGGTAGCCCCCGGTGTCCTCGTCCTCGGCGGAGTAGGAATTCGCGGTCACCCCGTCGACATAGTCGTCGGTGAAGCCCCACGAGGTCTCCATCACCATGACCGGATGGCCGGTCTTCGCCGCGATGTTGTCGAGGTTTTCCTGGAGGCGGGAGAGATCGCCGGTGAGGGCTGGGTAATAAGAGGCCCCGACGATGTCGTAAGGAACCCCGTTTTGGTCGAGGTAGGAGAAGTAGGTCTCGAATTCGTCGGCATTCGTCCCGTTGGCCAAATGGATGATCGAATAGGCATCCGGGAAGACTTCCTTCATGCCCTGGATGCCGCTATTGAGGAGGGAAGAGATGTATTCGAAGCTCCCGTCCATGTCGCTCCAGTCGATCGTTCCGTAACGGCCCATCATGCCGTTGTTGATCTCGTTGCCGATCTGGACGGCATCGACCTCGACCCCGGCCTCTTTGAAGGAGGTGAGGGTCTCGACGGTGAAGTCACGGAGGAGATCGGGGATTTCCTCGGCATCGTAGGCCTGCCATTCCTGGGGAATCTGCTGCTTGTCGGGATCGGCCCAGAAGTCGCTATAGTGGAAGTCGACGCAGATGTTCATCCCGACTTCCTGGGCCCGCTTGCAAAGCTCGATGTCGGTCGCCGCATCGTTGTTGCCGCCGCCGAAGCCGCGGCCAAAGCGGTCGCTCGGCTTGTTCCAAAGGCGGACCCGGAAGAAGTTGACCCCGTCGTTGGCAAGGATCTGGAAAATATCCTGTTCTCTCCCTTCCTCGTTGTAGAAGACGCCGCCGAGGCGCTCGACCTCGCTGATCATCGAAGCGTCGACCCCGTAGGCGAAATCCGACCGGAGAGCGTTCGTCAAAGGATTGACGATGAGCCCATCGTAGTCGTGGCTCTCGTCGTTGGTGCCCTCGCCATAGGTGTTTTCGAAGGCGACTTCCTCGTAGTCGAAGGTTACCTCGCGGCTCTCGCCCCCACCCGAGGATAGGTTCGTTTCGCCGCCCGAGGAGGCGCCGCTCGTCGCGGGGCCATCGCCGTTGCAGCCGGATAAAAGGATGGCCGAAGAAAGGGCGAGGAGGGGGATGATTTGCCTGATTTTCATATCTTTTTCTCCTTTTTGGCAAATTCGCTCGGGCACATTCCGTAGTACTTGCGGAACTCGCTCGAGAAGTGCAGCTGGTTCTTGTAGCCGACCATCGCGCCGGCATCCTTGATGAGGTAGGCCCCGGAACGGAGGATGGTGGCCGCGACTTCCATTCGGACCTTGGTGAGGTAAAACTTCGTCGACATCCCTTCGAAGGATTTGAAGAGACTCGACAGGTAATTGGCGGTAATGCCGACGTTTTTGGCCACGTCGTCGACGCTGATATCGAATTGGTAATTGTTGTGGATGTATTCTTTGGCCGCCAGGATGTGGGCCGTCTTCTGGACCGTCGGGTCATCGGACTTCAGTTCGTTTCCGAAAAGACGGCCAAAGAGAGAATAGGCTTGCCCGAGGCAATAGAGGTTCAGTTTGCCTTTCGAGAGGTACTCGTTGACGATGGCGTCGAAGTGGGTTTTGTAAACCAGGGTGTCGTCGTGGAACACCGGCCGCTCGCCGGAGATGCCGGCCTTCTTGAGGAGGTCGGTCGACCGGCTGCCGCCGATGCCGATCCATTCGTAGGTCCAAGGGTCGCTTGGGTCGGGATGGTAGACGGGCACCTCGCGCGGAGGAATGTAGAAGATGTCGCCCCGCTTCAGCTTGTAGACATGGCCTTTGTAACTGAAGATGCCCTTCCCGTGCAGCACGTAATGGAAAAGGTGGTATTCCTTCGGGGTGAAATGGAAGATTTTGTCTGGCAGGCATTCCTCCCTTCCGCATTCGTGAAGGGAGAGTTCGATGTAGCTTGCCGCGTCGTTTTCGTAACCCATCTAGATTTCCTTTCGCCGTTCGTATTGAAGGACATGAAAGGGCTTTCAAAAAGATTAATTTATATTCCGCTCAAATTTTACCCATATGGAAAACGAAGACCATTCCATATGAAAATCCGGAATAATCGAAAGAAAACGACCGGACGAAAATCAAAATCGAATGTAAACGCTTACAATATAAGTGAGGTTTTTGAATATCGTCGGAACTTTTTTGCGAGGACCGAATAGCCCATCAACCGCCTCATTGCTCCCTTCTTTCGATTAACTCCTTACCCGTGTTGGAACGTCCTTCGAAAAAGAGCGGGAACCCTGCCTTCATGCTTTCGAGAGGCGTTGGAAGAACTCTGATAGCCAGCCAATTTCCTTCTCGCGGTGCCTTATGCGCCCGCGTAAGGGACAAACATGATAAATTAGGCCCATCCCCATTAACGGAGAAAAGAATGAATTGCCAAATAAGGAAATGGTCACTGTCGGATGCCGAGAGGTTGAGGTCCGTCATCGGAAACAAAAAGGTCCAGGACAACCTCCGCGACGGAATCCCCTACCCCTATTCCTTGCAGGACGCGGTCAACTTCATTACGGAGATTCTTTCTTCGGAAGAGGGTGACACCTTCTCCTTTGCCATCGAAGCCGATGGGAGGCTCGTCGGAAGCATCGCGGCTTACCGCCAGAAGAACATCCACCGCCAGACGGCGGAGCTTGGATATTACATCGCCGAGGAATGCTGGGGCCATGGCATCGCGACCGAAGCCATCAAGCAACTGTGCCGCTACGTTTTCGAGAAGACCGACATCGTCCGCATCTACGCCGAGCCTTTTGCCGAAAACCGCGCCTCCTGCCGGGTCCTCGAAAAGGCCGGCTTCCGTTACGAAGGGACGCTAAGGAGCAATGCCGTCAAGAATGGGAAGACCATCGACATGAAGATGTATGCCATCTTGAAGGCGGATCTATGACCGCCGACCGCCGGGGCGGGCCGCGCTAGCGGTTCCAAGAAGGACCGACTGGAAACCGGGGAGAGGAGGACACCCAATGCCACAGCATGTTACCGTCGTCGACTACGATCCCAAGTGGCCTTCGAAGTACCAACGGGAACGCGACGCGATATCCGCCGTCCTCGACGGGAATTGCCTTTCCCTTTACCACATCGGAAGTACCTCGGTGCCGGGCCTTCCGGCTAAGCCGATCATCGACATCATGGCCGTCGTAAAAAGCCTTGAGGAAGTAGATGTCCTATCGGGAAAGTTTGAGGAACTTGGATACGAATGCCTCGGGGAATTCGGGATGGCCGGCCGGCGCTACTTCCGCAAGGGCGGAGACGAAAGAACCCACCAGCTCCACGCCTTCCAAGTCGACGATTGGCCAAACATCGCCCGGCATCTCGCCTTCCGGGACTATATGCGAACCCATGAGGAAGAGCAAAGGGAATACGGAAGCCTCAAGAAGTCTCTTGCCATGGCATTTCCTTACGACATAAAGGGGTATTGCGAGGGAAAAGAGGCTTTTTTCCGCGAAAGGGAGGCGCGAGCGCTCACTCTTTACGACGGGTCGTGGGACCGTCTCTTCCTCGCCGCGCGGAAAGTCCAAGGAGAAAGAAGAGTATCCTCTTTCGTCGAGGTCGGAGGCGTAGCCGCGGCCCTTCTTACATCGAAGGGGAATATCTACGTCGGGGTTTGCATCGACACACCTTGCTCCCTCGGGATGTGCGCGGAGCGAAACGCCATCGCGAACATGCTGACAAACGGAGAAAGCCAAATCCGCAAATTGGTTGCCATCATGCCGAACGGAAACCCGGGGATGCCTTGCGGGGCTTGCCGCGAAGCTATGATGCAATTGAGCCCGACCGCCGGCGATATCGAAATTCTCTCCTCCTACGAGCCGAGGAAGACGGTGCGCCTTAAGACCCTGATCCCAGAATGGTGGGGTGCCTCCCGAGACGGAACCGCGGATTGAGGCAGTTTACCTTCCAAGCGGGAATCAGTCTTTCCTTCCTTCGCCCACGGGAAAGCGAAGAAGGTAAGAGAAATCGACGAAGCCAAGCTTGTAATAGACCTCCCGGCCAAGCGGCGTCGATTCAAGGTAAATCTTGCCGGCCCCTTCTTCCTCGCATCGTTTCAGAAGGCGCCTCACGATTTCCGTCCCGATTCCCTTTCCCCGTTCCTCAAGGCGGACGTAGACGTTCATGAGATAGGCCGAGCGGCCGCTCGGATTGTCGGGCGAGGGAAGTTCTTCCTCGAAGCAAATCCCGCCGGTCCCTACCGGAATGCCGTTCTCCTCGACGATGATGGCGGCATGGGTTCCCGTCCGCAAGTGGAGGGTGTAATAGTCTCTGGTCGGACCCTCCAAAGAGGAGCAGTCGACGTTCCCCTTGAAGGAGAAAATCTCCCGCACCGCCTCCATCCGGAGGGATAGCATCTCTGCGAGATCCTCGAGCTTCGCCCAACGGTAAACCATTTGCATCGGTCCTTTCCCAGGAATTCTACCAACAAAGAGGACGGCCTTGCCAAAAGACACCTTTTCCAATGGCCTGATTTCCAATCGGGAAACGAGACCGAACTTCCTCGAGCTTCCTTCCGAGGAAGCCGGAAGAGTTCGGAAAAACCCAAAGGGGTCGGAAGAGGCTCGGCACTCGCTTCAAAATTCGTGGCGCCCGGGCCCGACTTGGAACTTCCGGCCGTCGAGCAGCTCGACTTCGGCCTGGCAATTAGGGGGTATCTCAATGAGGTAACGGTAGGCGATGCCCGCCTTTTCGAAGGCCGAGGTTACCGTGCCGTAGATGGAATCGTAGGAGGCGTAAGCCCTCATAATATCCCCGCCCGGCAAAGGCTTGATGAGGAAAGAATTTTCCCCGGCGACGTTGATTCCGCACATGCCGCGGATGAGCCATTCGACGACGGCGCCTTTCGAATAGTGATTAAGCGAGGCGATACCCCGGTCCGGCGTCGTTGGGCCTTCCCAACTTTCCCAAATCGTCGAGGCTCCGGACTTAGCCATGAAGAGCCAGCCGGGCCGTTCGGTGTTCTTTAGGAGGC
>CASEWT010000004.1 GCA_949291655.1 uncultured Bacillota bacterium | reverse complement strand
GAAACATCGAAGCCGAGGTGAGAAACTACAAGACAGACAATTATCTTGTGGATTTCGCGCTCCAGTCCCAGTCCATGATACAGAAGGGGACCGAATATGACAAGGAGATAGCCCAGATCGGAGTGCAGCAGCAGCTGCTGGATATGATCGAGGAGTATTTCAAGGTCAATGACTTCAATCTTCTTCCTACGAATATCGGTATTGAAGACAGCGGACTTTCCAGTCTGATCACCCAGTACAATACCATGGTGATGGAGAGGAGGGGGCTTCTGCTCGGAGCTTCGGAATCCAATCCGAGGGTGCAGGCTCTTACCAATCAGATTCAGGATATGAAGAATGCTGTCAACCTGACGATCAACCAGCTCAAGGATGCCTACAAGCTCAGGTATGACATGCTTGTCAAGGAGGCGGAATCCGACAGGGCCAAGATGTCTGGCATCCCTACGCAGCAGCTCGATCTGGCTCAGATAGAACGGCAGCAGAAGATAGTCGAACCGCTGTACGTGCTTCTCCGCCAGAAGAAGGAAGAGGCCCTGATTGCTCTCAGTGCCGTGACAGACAATGCGAGAATCGTGGAGCCGGCCGACGGTCCTGACACTCCGTCGTCACCGAAACCGATGATGATATATTTCATGTGCCTCGTCCTCGGTTTCATCGCTCCTCCGGGCGTATTCTTCCTCAAGGACCTCCTGAAGCGCAAGGTTTCGACAGTCAAGGACATCACCGACAGGACGGAAGTGCCGGTATTGGGAGTCATCCCGTCGACCAAGGATGAAGCCTTCGTGGTACAGGGCAGCAGGGATATCTTCTCTGAGACTTTCCGTGCGGTAAGGGCCAACATGGGCTTCCTCAAGGGAAAGGACGTCAGCCCTGAACGAAGAAATCCGGGGGCGCTGCTTCCGCCTTTTCTACGAAATCAAACGCGAGAAGGCCAGGAAAGTGAAGATGCATTATGATTACCTCGAGCCGCATCGGGGGGATGTCATCCGGGTCAATTGCGGCCCCTACTACCACTATGGCATCTATTTCGACGATGACCGGGTTCTCGAATTCGGGCGGGCCTGCAATCCCCCGGGCGAGAAAATCGACGTCCACTACACCTCTCTCCGTGCCTTCGGGAACGGGACCCTTCCCGAAGTAAGGGTCCTCAAAAACCCCCGGAAGGCCCGGAAGATCGAGGACATCGAAGCCTATGCCAAGGAAGTGCTCGGGAGAAGCGACTATTCGCTGGAAACCAACAACTGCCTTGACCTCGTCAACCGCCTTACCCTTAAAATCTGAAAAGGAGAAATTATATGAAAAAGACCTACGCCATCCTCACCGACGCGACGAGCGACCTCTCGCCTGAACTCCGGGAGCGCTTCGGCATCGACGACTACTTCCGGGCCGTCATCTCGACCCCGGAATGCGAAGAGCAGGTATCCGACCTGGAAGCCCATGACGATGCCTTCTTCGACGATTTCTACACCAAACTCAAGGCCAACCCCAAGGGATACAAAACCGCGGCCCTCGGCTGCGGGAACCCCAAGGAGCAGATCCGTTCTTGGCTTTTGAAAGGCCTCGACGTCCTTATCGTCACCATCTCGAGCGCCATGAGCGCCACCTACAAGATGCTCGTCGAATACGCCAAGGAACTCCTTCCGGAATTCCCGGGCCGCAAGGTCATGATCCTCGATTCCCGCCGCTACTCCCTCGGGGTCGGGAGCTTGGCCATCCGGGCTGGCATCCACCGGGAGGAAGGGCTTTCGATCGAGGACAATTTCCACCTTCTTGAGGAGGAGCGCGAATGCCTCCACCAGATGGGCCCGATCCCGCATCAGCAACGCCAAGGCTTTCTTTGGGACGGTGTTCGGCATCAAGCCGATGGGCGACTTCGGACCCGAGGGCATGGTCCAGGTCCTCGGCAAGGTCAACGGCATCGAGAAGTCCTACCGGGTCCTCATCGAGTACATGAAGAAGACGATCAAGAAGCCCGGCGAGCAAATCGTCTTCATTTCCCAGACCCTCCGGCGCCAGCAAGCCGAAAAGGCCGCTGAGATGATCCGCAAGGAAATCAAGCCGCGGGAAGTCATCGTCACGAACATCTATCCCTCGAGCGGCATCAACTGCGGCCCCGGCCTCTTCGCTGCCTTCTATTACGGAACGAAGATCACCGATCTCTCCTACGAGAAAGGGGTCTTCGAAAGCATCATCAAGAACAAGCTATGACTTTCCTGGCCGCCACCGCCCTTCCTTGGTGGGCCATCGCCCTCATCGCGGTCGCCTCTTTCCTCCTTTTCAATCTCCTTGTCTACCTCATCCTCGTTCCCCATGTCATCTTCCATTTCACCGTTTATCGGAACCCCAAGAAGCGGAACCGGGAGTGCACTAACAAAAAGGACGAGGACCAGGTCAAGATGTTCGAGGAGGGAGTCCAGTGGGCCGAAAGCCAAGGCGAGAAGCGCCTTCCCATCGAAATCGTCCACGACGGGCTCCATCTGAAGGGGGAGTTCATCGATTTCGGAAGCAAGAAATGCGCGGTCATCATCCAAGGAAGGACCGAGTCGCTCCTATATAGCTACTACTTCGCTAGGCCCTATGCCGACCTCGGCTACGACATCCTCGTCGTCGACTTAAGGGCCCACGGGCTTAGCGACGGGAAATACCAAACCGGCGGAATGAAGGAGGCCGGCGACATCGTGGCCTGGATCGACTACGTCCGGGAACGCTTCCATGTCGAAAGCTTCCTCTTCCACGGCATCTGCATCGGGGCGGCGACTTCCGTCTACGCGGCTCGCCTTCTCGAGGAACGGGGATATCCGCCCGTCGAGAAAGTCGTCTGCGACGGCCTATACGCCACCTATTTCAAGATGTTCGAACGGAACTTCGCCTCCTTCAAGAAGAAGGCTTTCCCGATGCTCCACCTGACCTTCCTCCTGGCCCGGATCTACGCGAAGGCCGACTTCTTCGCCAACCGGCCGATCGACGCCGTTGCCAAACTCAAATGCCCGATTCTCCTCCTTTATAGCGCCGAAGACATTTTCTGCCCCCGGGAGGATGGGGAAAGCATCTACCGGGCCGCGGCCAATCCGAAGAGCCGCCTTCTTTTCCTCCCGAAAGGCCGCCACTCCCACGTCCGTTCTCTCAATACCGAAGCCTACGACGGGGCCATCAAAGAGTTCGTCAAGGCCTAGGGAAGAACGCCCCTAAAGATTCCCCGACCCTCCGATAGCCCTACGCCTTGAAAGGAGAAAGAGAGTGCCAAAGAAAATCCTTATCCTGACGGCCGGGAAGACCGGCGGCCACCGAAGCGCCTCCAATGCCTTGAAGGCGGCCTTCCTTTCCCTAGGAGAGGGCTTTGAGATCGTCGACTACGATAGCAACCTCCTCTTTTGCGGCTACAAAGGCGAAGGCGGGGAGCAAGGCTACGTCACGATGACGACCCGCCTCCGCTTCTTTTGGAAGGTTTTCTTCGAATTCACTTCGCTTTTCCGCCCTGTTTCCAATTTCTGCCTGCGCCTCGCCATGAAGGACCGCCTCCGGAAACTATTGAGGGAACTAAGGCCCGATGCCGTCGTCTCCCTCCACCCCTGCTTCGTCGGCTCGGCCCTCCCCGTCGTGAAGAAGGAAGGCGGAAACATTCCCTTCTTCGTCGCCGTCCTCGACCCGATGAAGCATTCGCGCCTATGGCGGGACAAGCGGGCCGATCTCACCTTCGTCCCGACCAAGGAGTGCCAAGCGGCGTTCCTTAAGGAAGGATTTCCTCCCGAGGCCCTTTTCCTCAGCGGCTTCCCCCTTTCCCCTTCCGCGCCTAGGCACGAGGAAAGGGAAGGGAAGCGCCGGAAGCTCCTTTTCGTGAACCCCAGCCAGCGGGGACTGAGAGCCACCAGGAAACTCATCGAGGCGGCTTATCCTTACGACGTCGACATCGATGTCGTCACCGGAAGCGACGCCCGCCTCAGGCAATATCTTCTAAAGCACCTCCCGCCCCGGGAGGGACTAAGCATCCACGGCTATGTCGACGACTTGAAGGAACGGATGGCAAGCGCCGACCTTCTTTTAACGAAAGCCGGCCCCAACATCATGTTTGAGGCTATTGCCACCGGCCTTCCCCTGATCCTTACCGGGCACCTCCCCGGGCAGGAAGAAAGAAATGCCGCCTATGCGGTAAGCCGGGGCTACGGCTTTGCCGCCGAGACCCCAAAGGCCCTCACTCCCCTTCTCGAACGCCTTTTGGTAAAAGAGCCATCCCTCCTCGCCGAGATGAGCCGGCGGGAGAAGGAATGCCAAGACCTCGACGGGGCCCGGAAAATCGCCGTGGAAATCGCCAAGCGTCTCGATAAGAAGGAATGAAGAGGATACTCATCTTTTTTCATTGAAGGGGGTTTTGCGGGCGCTTTTTCGCTTCCTCTTCCTTCTTCTCGGCCTTTTCTTGTTCCTCCAAGAGCCGGCGTTCACGGACGGCGCGCGCAATCGCGTCGAGTTCCTTGACCCGCCCTAACTGCTTCCGCATTAGGACGAGGTTGACGATCGAAGCAGCCAATCCGAGGAGGAAGGAAAGGACGGCGGCAACGAGCAATCCGAGTTTCTCGGGCACGAAATTCGAGACAATGTAGAGGACGACCCCGGCCACGACGAAAAGGAGGGCCAAAAGGTTGACGAAGACGGTCCAAGGCCACTTCCGGAAGAGAAAGAGGTCTTTCCACTCATGGAAAAGGCGGTCCCACTCATGCTCCTTTTCTTTCTCGAAGGGCGTCCTTTCCCTCTCTTCCCGTTCGAAGGTATAGCGATGGCTTTTCAGCCAAAGGAGGGAACGGTCGGTTTCCCTTCCTTTGAGAACCCAGCCGAAGGAGGCCTCTTGGCCGAGGATGGCGTTCTCGTTGGCCTCGAGAATGCGTAGCTGTTTTCTTTCCATATGGATATGATAGGCGTTTCCCGGCTACCCAGAGAGCCATACTTGAAGGATAATCAAGCCGTGAGCTATTTTGTCCAGCTTTCCCTCGTCGGTCCTTCCTATTACCGCGGGGAAAGCGATCCCGTGCACCTGATCCTCGCCTACGATATCGCGGAAGGGAAAATCGCCGTCCGGCGGAAACGCTACCTCGAAAGGAAGGACGATTTTTCGATCATCCACCTCAAGGAAAGACCGAAGAAGGAAATCGACGCCCTTCTAAAGGATGGCTTCGAGGAGGCCGTCGCCCTCGTAAGGCGCGGGCACTTCGGGAAGGAAGCGGCCCCCTACCGCCATGCCGAGGTCCAATTCCTCGACTTCGAGCCCTTTCTGCTCCCCGATTACCTTTTCAACCCCGGGGGTAACGACTTAAGCGACCGTTACGAAGACTACCCGGACGCCAAGGCCAAGGCCCTTTACGCCTACTTCCAAAAAAGCGCCCGCGCCCTCGCTAAGGAGGCGGGCGTCGAATTGCCTCTCGTCCCCCTTCCGCAGAAGGGGGAAGCCGATTACCGTTTCTGAAGATCGATTTCGTAGGTTCCGCCCGAAGTCTCGACCATGGCCTTCCGATAGGCCCCAAGGCCCCGATGGAGGTAGGAGACTTCGACTTTCCCGTCGTCGTTGACGATTTCTAGGAGATCGTAACGGCCTTCCTTATACCCGAAGCCTTCTCCCTCATCCACGTAGTGGAGGGTTTTCCCTTGTCCCGGGAAGGCCTTGAGGCAAATCGTCTCCGGATTCCTATCGAGGTCGTAGAACCCTTCGGGATACAGAACGACGGCGCTTCCCTCCCGGGCGAAGATCGGCATCGCGCCGGGCTTACCCTCGACGAGCTGGAAATGCCCGCCCTCGATCTTCTTCCCGAAAGACCATGGGTAATAGCTTGACCCTTTCGGGAAATAGGCGGCCCGGACGTCGGGCCCCGGGTTGAGGATCGGGCAGCAAAGAAGGGAATCCCCGAGGAAGAATTCGTCGGACACCGCTTCGCCTTCCTTGTCCAACGGGAACTCGAGGAAAAGAGGGCGGATGAGGGGAATCCCGCTCTCCGAAGCCGCGTGGAAACCGTCATAAAGGTAGGGAACGAGGCGGTAACGGAACTTGGCCGCCCGGCGGTAGGCCTCAATCGTCCTTTCATCGTAAAAATAGGGCTCCTGGCGCTTGGTATTGATGGCCGAATGGTTCCGGAAGAGGGGGCAGGCGACGGCGAAGGCGGCCCACTTCCGGAGAAGCTCGGGGGTGCAATCCCCGCCGAAGCCCCCGATATCAGCCCCGACGAAGGGGAAAAGGGAAAGCCCGAGGTTCATCAGCTGGGCTGGGAGCAAGCGGAGGGAATCGAAGGTCGAATGGTTGTCCCCGGTCCAGCCGACCGCGTAGCGTTGCCCGCCCATGAAGGTGGCCCGGGTGATGACGAAGGGGCGGCGCCCGGCCTTGACCATCGCCTCGGCGGTAGCCTTGCCCATGTAATAGCCGTAAAGGTTATGCATCTCTTCGTGCTTGACCCCATGGAAATCGACGTCCGGCGGGAGTTCCCCGGCAAAGGACGCCGGCTCGTTCATGTCGTTCCAGAAGCCGCTCACGCCGCGTTTCAGGAAAGAGTCGACGTAGCCGCCCCAGGCTTCCGCGCAGGCGGGATCGTTGAAGGCGGGATAGACGCTTTCGCCCGGCCACACTTCGTTGACGTAGGTTTCCCCATCGAGGGTGGCGACGAGGCCCCGCCCCACGAGGTCCTCGTAGACTTCATAGCCGGGGTCGACCTTGACCCCGGGGTCGACGATCGTGACGACGTGGACGCCCTCTTCCTTCATCTTCTCCATGAAGGCCGCGGGGTCAGGAAAGCGCCTGGAATCGAAGGAGAACACCCGATAGCCGTCCATGTAGTCGATGTCGAGGTGGACGGCGGAAAGGGGGATGTCGGCCTTCTTATAGCCTTCGACCACTGCCTCGAGGTCTTTTTCCCCGTCGTAACCCCACCGGGTCTGCTGGATCCCGAGGGCCCACCGCGGGATGAGGGGCATCGTCCCAAGAAGCTTCGAGAAGCGGGAAAGAAGAGCCTTCGGGTCGCTATCGATAGCGAAGTAAAGGTCGAGGTTCCCCTTCCGGGCGGCGAGGTTCATCGTCCCTTCTTCCACGAAGTCGAAGAGGGTCCGGTAGGTGTTGTCGAGATAGATGCCGAGATACTTCCCTTTCAGCGAAATCAAGACAAAGGGGAAGGATTTGTAGAGGCTTTTCTTGTTTTCGGTATGGTCGGAAGGATCGTCGGTGTTGTAGTTGACGAACTCGTAGCCGCGGCGGGACAAAGGCCCAACGTGGTCGCCGAGGGCAAAGAACTCGCTCGCCGGATCGAGGGCAAAGGAAAGCACCTTCCGGTAGCTGACCCCGTCGTCGAGGGTAAGGCCACCGGCCGTGAGGTCGCTTTCGCTCTTGCCGTGCTCGCGGTCGATGATCTTGTCCTTCACGTACGTCCGTAGGGGATCGAAGGCGAAATCCTTCTCCGCGAGAAGGGCCTCTTCCCCGGTGTAGAGAGATAGTTTCCCGCCCCGGAGGACGAGGCGAAGGCCGCCGTGGACGAGTTCCCCTTCGCTTAGGCTTTCCCCTTCGCGGGGAAGGCGAACGACAACTGGGGAGGAAGAGGCAAGGTCCTCCGCGACGCGGAGGAGGCCGAAGGCCAAGGCTTCGGCATGGAAAGGTCGACGATTGTCCATGGTAACTCCTGAAATAGATGCATCAATGGCCCGCCGGGCGGGCGAGGACGACATAGCCGTCGTCGTCGTAGGCAAGGCCCCGGTGGTCGCTTACCGCGGCCTTGAGGGCGAGGAGAAGGTGGTCGTTCCCCTTCTTCTTGAAAGTCGCCCCGAGGCGCTGGAGGGCCATCTTGACGAGGTCTTCCTTGTAAAGGCGCCCTTCGACGAGAAGGATGTCCTTGTAGAGGTTGCCGAGCTCGACGAAGCTGATTTCCTCGACCGAGCGCCCCGCCGACTTGTCGAGGCGGTAGTAGGAATAGGAACGGGGATCGGTCCCTTCCGGGTAAAGGAAGGTGCCTTCGTTGGGGTAGTTTTCCCGGACCGGCCGGAGGGCTTCGAGAGCCATCCCGACATAGGAGCGGTACTTGCTCGTCATGGCCTTGAGGCCGAGGGCTTCCCGGACCCGCTTCTCGACGAGGGTAAGGGCGACCGGGGCCTCGTCGGCGATGACCCCTTTGACGACGGCAAGGACCTTTGCGGCCTCGTCTTCCCCTTCCGGATGGCCTTCGTAGCGCCGGTAATTGACCTTGTTGGGGGCCAGGCTTACCTCTTCCTGGGCGAAGGAAGGGACCTCGAGCTTCTTCGGGGCCGGGCGTTCCTTCGGGGCATTGAGGAGGTTGACGATTTCCTTGACCATCTCCTTCGGGTGATCGAAGTACTCGATGGCGTAGAAGCGGACGAAGTTCCAGCCGAGATTGGCGAGGATCGAAGGCTGGACGAGATTGCGGTCCTCGCAGGTCGCCGCCCCGAGGTAGCTGGCCCCGTCGAGCAAGATGCCGAGGGCGTAATCGCCCTTCTCGTCCTTGACGGCGAGGTCGACCCGGAAAAGGGAGGTCCCGACTTCTTCCTCGACCTCGTAGCCGAGCTTCCGGAGGTCGCTTGCCAAATGGCGGGCGACTTCCCCGCGGCTTTCGTAATGGGCGCTCCCGGGGACCTTGTAGAGGGCCTTGACCCCGTCGCGGGCAAAGAAGAGGAAGTCCCGGAGGTAGCGGGCCCCGGCATTTTTGGCCCGCTCGGCCCTTATCTCCTCGGGATCGAAGCTCGAGAAGACGATCATCTCTTCCCGGGCCCGGGTAATGGCGACGTTGAGCCTCCGCTCGCCCTTCTCCCGGGAAAGGGGGCCGAAGTTGATGGAGAAAGAACCCTTCCGGTCCGGGCCGTAGGTCGTCGAGAAGAAGATGACGTCGCGCTCGTCGCCCTGGACGTTCTCGAGGTTCTTGACGAAAACCGGCTCCCGGCCGTCCTTCTCGGCAAAAGCCGAGGGATCCTTCTTCTCAAGCAAATCGAGGATCAGGTTTTGCTGGGCCTCGTTGAAGGTGACGATCCCAATGGAGCGCCTGCTCTCCTGCGGGTCGGAAAGGCGCCGGGCGACTTCCTCGACGAGGGCCTCGGCCTCGGGGCGGTTGATGCCGCGCCCCGGCTGGTAGGCTCCCTTGACCTTGCGGAAGGAGACGCCGGTCCCTTCCTTCCGGGGGGAAGGGAAGGTGAAGAGGGAATTCCCGTAGAAGCGCTCGTTGGAGAAGGCGATGAGGTTCTCGTTCCGCGAACGGTAATGGAAGGTCAGGCGGTTCCGGGGATAACCCATGACGATGACGTCGTCGAGGAGGGACTCGAGGTCCTCGTCGATGGCTTGGAAGCTCTCTTCCCCTTCCTCGACCCCGGTGATGGTCGCCTTGAAGAAATCGGTCGGCGGCATCTGCATCTGGTCCCCAGCCACGACGATGGCCTCGGCATGGGAGATCGAGCCGATGGCTTCGCTCGTCGGAATCTGGGAAGCCTCGTCGAAGATGACGATGTCGAAGCGGTCTTCCGGGCGAAGGAACTGGGCGACCGAAAGGGGGGACATCAGATAGCACGGGCAAAGGGTGGAGATAAGGCCGCCGAACTCCCGGAGAAGGGTCCGGAGGGAAATCCCCCGGCCCCCGTTGGCGATGAACTTCCGGAGGCGGTAGAGATCGCTCGAGGCGGCCGTTCCGGCGCTCGGGGAAGGATACTTGGCCGTGATCTTCGAGGCGCATTCGGCGATCGAGGCTTCCTGATAGGCCCTAAGGTCGTCGGCATAGGAAGAGAGGAGTTTCTCGATTTCCTCGTGGGAAAGGCTCGCGACTCCCTCCTCTGAGGCCGCCGCGCTCACCAGAAGGAGAGAAAGGGCGTTTTGATAGGCCTTGACGAGCTTCGAGGGCGGGATCTTCCCGGCCTTGAAAAGCTCGAGGAAGGAAGAAGGCACCTTCGTCGAGGCCTCGAGGCAGGCTTCGAGGTAACCGAAGTAGGAGGCCATTTCGCCCTCGTGGGCGAGACAGTCGGCAATCCGGGCCTTTTCCTTTTTGTAGTAATCGTCGTCGTCTTCATAAAGACGAAGGTCGAAAGCGCATTCCTTGAGGAGGGCGGAGGCCTTCTCTTCGTGTTCCTTGTAGAGGTCGGCCAAGCGGTAGGCGGCCTCGCTCCCGAAGGGGCGGGAGGACGAGGCGAGCTTGGCCCGGACCCGGGAAGGATGGGCCGAGGAGGCGACAAGCTCATCTACCTTCGCGGCCATCTTGGCCGTCGCGTCGAAACGGGCAAGGAGGTTCTCTTCCTTGAGGGAAATAGGTCCGAGGAAGGACTCGAGCTCCAAACGCTTGGCCAGGGCCTCTTCCGGCCCGAAGGTGAGCCCGTCGAAGGCCTCGAGGAAGAAGGCGATTTCCTTCTTGCTCGCCTTTCGCCGCACGACGAGGTGGGGCAAAAGGAGTTTCTGAAGGTCCTTCTTGGCCCGCGAGCGGGCGAAGAAACCGCCGCCTTGGAATTCCTTTCCGAGGGCGACGACGGCTTCCCGGGGCAGGGTGAAGACGCTTTCCTTGAAACGGGAAAGGATCTTGGCCCGCCGCTTCTCGGCATCGTCCAAAAGGGCGAGGGAAGAACGGATTTCGGCGTCGCGGCTCGGGGTCGACGGTGCGGAGAAATAAGGTCCGAAAAGGCCGCCGAGAGAACGGTCGACTTCCGCGATTTCGGCAATGATAGAGGCGTTTTGCCGCGTTTTCTTGATATCTCCGATAGCTAAGGCCGCGTTGTGCTCGGCAAGGTAGAGCTCTTGGTCGAGCTCGAGGAAGCCTTGGAGGGCAGCCATGAGTTTCTCCCGGATGAGGAGGCTGTAGCTTTCCCCGACGTAGGGACGGAAGGGCGAGGCAAGGTGGCCGTTGACCTTCTCGTCGCTTCGGGCGAGGCGGGCGAGGCTTTCGACGGCCTCTTGATAGCGGGTTTCGTCGAGCCCGCGGGCCTCGTCGAGGGAGAAACGGTAAAAGCCCTGGCCCTCCAGGCTCGAAAGATAAAGGTCGATGGCCTCTTCGATCGAGAAGAGATAGCGTTTCCGGCCATGGAGGGAAGAAAGGAGGGAATTGAGTTCCTTCGTCTTCGCGGAAAGCCGCTCCTTCGCCTCTTCGAAGGAGGCATCGGAAGTCAGCATCCCGAGGCCAATGAGCTCGCCAAGGGCCTTGAGGACGTCGCCCTTGGCCGTCCGCGAGGAGGAAAGGAAGAGGGCAAAGCGCCCGAGGCCGATTTGGTCGAGGCGCTTCTTGACGACTTCGAGGGCGACTTCCTTCTCGGGGACGAAAAGGACTTTCTTGCCGCCGGAAAGGAAGGCGCAGATCATGTTGGCGATCGTCTGGCTCTTGCCGGTCCCCGGCGGGCCGTCCATCACGAAGCTCGCGCCCCGGAGGGCGTCATCGATGGCCTTGATCTGCGAAGAATCGGCCGGGAGGGGAAGGGGGAGGAACTCCTCGCGGGAATCGAATTCGTCCTTGCTTAGAAGCCCTTCCGGCTCCCGGAAGGACACTTTCCCGGCGACCATCGAGGCGATGTGCGGATTGGAAAGGAGGTCGTTCTTCCTTCTCCTCAAATCGTCCCACATGACGAAATGGGCGAAGGAGAAGAGGCCGATGCCCGAGGCGTTTTCCAAGAGGGCAAAGCCTTTGTGGGACGCGATTTTCCCCCTGATGTAGTTATAGATGAGCCGGAGGTCGACCTGCCCGTCCTTCCGGCGGATCGTCCCTTCGAGGGGACCGAGGTCGATGCCGAAGGCTTGCTTCAGATACTCGAAGAGGGTCGTGTTGACCGTGATCTCGTCATAATCGTATTCGAAGGAGAAATGGGGCCCGGCCTTCCGAAGGGGAATCCGGATGGGGAGAAGGAGAATCGGGGCATACATCGCTCCCTTCCCCCGGGCGGCGGCCTTTTCGTTGTCGAAATAGCGAAGGAGCCCGACGGTCAGGAAGAGGGGGTTGCTGCCGCTTTCCTCGAGGGCCGTGTTGCTCCGGCGAGACAATGATTTGACGAGGTCGTCGCTAGCCTCCCCGCTTCCGACGAGGAAGGGGACGACGCCTTTCTCGTAGCTGTCCTTGGCGATGGTCCCGAAATAGGAGGGCGGGAAGTCGATGATGGCTTCCCCTTTTTTCTCCCGGGCAACGTAGGATTCGTAGGGAGCGAGGACGAGCTTCTTGTTTTCCTTCAAGAGGTCGAGGAACTTCTCGGCATCCGGGACGAGGAGCTGGGGCAGGCTCCGCCCAGGGCGGAGGTTGATGAGGCGGTTCTTGAGATTGAGGTCGAGGAGCTTGTCGAGCCAATGGTCGTAGCGGTTCTTGTCGCCGCGGTCCTCGCTATCGATGTAACGATGGGTCGAAAGGTCGATCTCCGAAAGCTTTCCCTCGCCTTGCTTCTCGAAAGAGGGGAAGGCGACCTTTCCCTCCCGCCCCGGCGTCGGAAGGGGAAGGATGTGTTCCTTCCGGCAGGTCAGGACGTCGATGGCCCCGGCAAAGAGGCTACCGGACTCGAGGTCGTTATAGCCCTTGGCCCGGGCCTCTTCCGGCGAAAGGGAAGAAGACGGGTCGATGACGAGAAGCTGGTCGTAGCCCTTGCTCGCCGCGACGAGGAAGGGCGAAGGATTGTCAGTGAAGCCGCTGGCAAAGAGGCTTTCCTCAAGCCAGATGCCCACCGCTGCCTTGTCCCGGTAGAGGAAGACGAGGGGGTGGAGGCCGCTCCGCTCGAGAAGGGAAGCGTAGACGAGGGCGATGTCGAGGGAAGTCCCCTTCTTTTCGGCCAAGGTCAGGTAAGGAAGGCGCACCTTCTCCCGGAGGGAAGATTTGCTCGCGGGCTGAAGAAGGGCGATTTCCTCTTCCCGGAGGGCTTCATAAAGACATTCGGCGGCCGAAAGGACGAGGTTGGGATCCCGTTCTTCGTAACCGGAAAGGGAAAGCTTCTCCTCCTTGGCCTTTCGCGCCCCTTTTTCGTAGAGGCGATCGAGAGCGGCGTCTTCCGGGGTTACGTAGCTTGCAAGGAGGACGGGATCGGAAGCGTGGTCAAGGGCCTCGGACAAGGGAAGGGCGATTCCTTTCGCCTCATGGGTGGCAATCACCGTGGGGCCATTGTAGAGGGAAGCCCGGAAAACGATGTCCCGCCGCTCGGGGAGGCGGTAGAGGAAGTCCTCGTCGAGGGCATAGGAATAGTCGTCGATCATCGCCTTCTCGCCGAGGGCTAGGCGGGAAAGGTGGATGTCCTTGAACGAAAAGCCGGGCAAATCGCTTTCGAGGCGGAAAACGAGGTCCCGATAGGTGCCGGGCGTCCGGCTTTCGAGGTAAACGGCCTTGAGAAAGGAGAAAGCGTTGGGGCGGCCGCCCGGCGAGACGGAGCGGATCGACTGCTCGGCCTGGTAGAGAGGATAGGAAACCTCTTCGAGCCCTTCGAAGAGAAAAGAAAAGCGATTCTCAGCCATATGCAAAATTATAGGTCATCGGGTGTTAGGCTAGGAGAGGCAAATCCTAATTTTCCTTCCGCCGGCGGGAAGGGCGTGAAGCGAGCAGAGAGATTCCGAGGAAGATGGCCTGCGCGAAGAAACAACGTTGAAAAAATGGCGTCCAATCCAATGTGCTCTATCGGTCCCCGCTTCAATAAGCCTTGGCAAAGTAGGCAATGACCGTGGCCGGCTTTCCGCAGACCGGGCAGGTTCCGCTCTCGATGTTTTCTTTGTAGATGCAGCGGGCCGTTCCCCCGCCGGTTATTTCCTTGATCTTCAACTCGCACTCCTCACCGCCGCAATAGGCCATCCGGGCATAGCCGCCCTTAGCGAGGACTTCCTTCAGCTCGTCGATCGTCTCGACGTCGACGATGGAGGCCTCAAGCCGCTTCTTGGCGGCCAAGTACATTCCTTCCTGGATTTGCCTAAGGAGCTCGGGAACAAGCCTTTCGATGTCGTCGAGCTTCACCGTCCGCTTCTCGCCGGAGAAGCGAATCGAGAGGGCGGCTTCGCCCTTCTCGAGGTCGCGGGGGCCGATTTCGAGGCGAAGGGGGACGCCTTTCATCTCGTACTCGGCGAACTTCCAACCCGGGGTCTTGGCGGGATCGATGTCGAGCTTGGCCCGGATGCCGAGCTTCTTGAGGCGGGCAAAAACGTCTTGGCAGGCGGCCTGGACCTTTTCGTCATTGACCCGGATCCCGACGACAACGACTTGATCGGGGGCGACCATCGGGGGGAGGACAAGGCCGTTATCGTCACCGTGAACCATGATGACGGCTCCGACGAGGCGGGTCGAGATGCCCCACGAAGACTGATAGGGAGTCTCGAGGGCATTGTTCCTCCCAAGGAAGGCGATGCCTCCGGCCTTGGCAAAACCTTGGCCAAGGTAATGGGTAGTCCCCGCCTGGAGGGCCTTCCCGTCGTGCATGAGGGCCTCGATGGCATAGGTGGCGACCGCCCCGGCAAAGGTCTCGTGCTTGCTCTTCTTTCCTTTCAGGAAAGGAATGGCAAGGCACTCGCGGCCGATCCGATCGTAGACCTCGAGCATCTCAAGGGCGTTATCGACGGCCTCTTTTTCCGTTTCGAAGAGACAGTGCCCTTCCTGCCAGAGGAACTCGCTCCCCCGGAGGAAGGGGCGGGTCGTCTTTTCCCAGCGGACGACCGAGCACCACTGGTTGAAGCGCTTCGGGAGGTCGCGATAACTCTTCACCAGCCGCTTGTAGAGGTCGCTGAAGAGGATTTCGCTCGTCGGGCGGATGACGAGGGGGTCGGCCAGCTCGTTTCCGCCGCCGACGGTCGCGACGAGAATCTCGGGGGCAAAGCCCTCGACGTGCTCCTTTTCCTTATTGAACATCGACATCGGGATGACCATCGGAAGGTAGACGTTCTCGGCCCCCTTCTCCTTGAAGAGGGGATCGGCAAAGGCCTTGATGGCTTCCCAGATGCCATAGCCGTAGGGCAGGTAATTGATGAAGCCCTTGACCGGGCTGTAATCCATCAGCTCGGCCTTCCGGCAGACGTCGGTATACCACTTGGCGAAATCGACGTCGCGGGAAGTGATCGCATCGTTTTTCTTGTCCATGTTCATTTCCTTTCCCTGAGCGCTTGGATGCGCTGGATGTTCTTTTGGCCGATCGGGCGGAGGTTGGCGTCATATGGAGCGAAGCAGTCGGAGGAGATGTAATCGATCCCGCTCCCGACGACGAGTTCCAAGGCCATCCAGTTGATGAGGTTCATGGCCACGATCGGTTTCTTGTAGCGAAGCAGCTTTTCGACGAGGGCGTGGAGCTGGGTCCGGACGAGGCTGTCCATATGGGGGCCGGCCGCCTTCTGGAAGTCGACGTAGAAGGCATCGGCCAACTGGTAGCAGCCCGGATTGAGGGCAAGGCTGTTCCCGGCTAGGAGGAAGGCGATCTGGAAGCCTTTCTCCTTGAGGGAAGAAAGGGCCAGAAGGAAGTCGTCGAGGCCGCCGGGCCCGATCGACTGGGCGCAATCCTCTTCCCGGAAAAGGAAGACGACGTTGGCTTCCTTGGCCGGGCGGAAGCGGAGAAAGAAGCTTTGGATGAGGCCAAGCTCGTCGTAACGGACCGGATAGACGAGCTTCTGGGACTTCAGCTCGCGCTGGGAAACGAAGCGGTTGACGAGGGTCTTGGCAATGTGGGCAAAGAGGTTCTTGTCGTCCATGGCCCGCCGGGCGTAGTTCTTCAGCTCGTCGATCGTCGCGAAGGAGGTATTGACCGGGCGGGCATCGGCCAAGTAGGCATAGACGAAGCGCCGGGCCACCGCATAGACCGGGCGGTAGGAGAAGGCAATCCTCCGATCTTCGATGATCCGGTCGACCTCGTTCTTGAAGACGCCGATTTCGTCGACCTTGGCCAAGGGCTCCTTGTCCTTGTCGAAGAACACGAAGCCGATTCCGGCCTCCCGCGCGGCGAGGGCCGAAGCCCGGCTCTCGGCCACGATGGCGTCGGCGTCCCCGGGGAGGTCGCGGTTCACGACGATGCCGATCCGGCATTCGTAAAGGGGCTCACGCTTTTTCCTCGTCGTGATGAGGAGGGCATCGATGCCCTTGCCGGAGCGGAGGGCGAAGTCGATGGCCTCGCTTCTTTCCGACATGTCGAAGTTGGCGAGGAGGAATTCGCTCTCGGAGCACTGGATGAGGCGCTGGTTGCCCTTGACGTAAGGCGAGATGAGGGCCCGGAAACGGCTGGAAAGGTCCTTGCCGACCTTCGGGCGGCCCTTGCTCTTCCCGCCTTTCTTGGGGAAGAAGGAAAAGCAGAAGGCGAAGCCATTGGCATAGCCGTTGCTTTTCAACGCCTCGGCGAATTCGGACTCGGTCGAAAGATGGAGGGCCGAGGAAGAAGAGTTCGGGGCAAGGCCGGAAAGAAGGTAGCTTTCGAGGTGAAGGGTCCCCTTCGGAAGGTCGATTCCCGTCGTCTTGAGGAAGCTAGGGACGAGCTGGCGGTTCCGCCGCTTCCCGATGTAAACGTCGAGCTCAAGATAGTCGGGGGTGGCCTTTCCGTCGAGCAAATCGTCGACCCAGGTCGATAGGCGCTCCCGCTCGGAAGCCGGGAAGGAAGCATAGAACTGCCCGCAGGTCGAGGTCTTGACGTCGGCCATGTCGCTCAAATTGAAATAGGTCACCTGATCGTCCATCCGGTTGATCCGGTAAAAGCGGACGGTCGAGGTCTCGCGCTGGATGGTCAGGAGATAGCGTTTCTCGCGGTAGACGGAATACCCGTAATGAACCCCGATCCCGATGACGGAAGCCAAAAGGACGGCCAAAACCGCCGCGAGGGCGAAGAGGCCGGGCCAGAAGGCGGGGTCGTCGAAGGAGATAAGCAAAAGATTGTTCATCCGACGAGGGATTATAGCCTCTTTTTTCCTCTCCCTCCTAGAGGGAGCAAGCGCTTGCAGGCAAGTCAAAGTAGGGTTATGATACGTCGCACGGAGAATTACCCAAGCGGCTGAAGGGGTCAGTTTCGAAAACTGATAGTGGGTGCAAGCCCAGCCGGGGTTCAAATCCCCGATTCTCCGCCACTTCAAAATTTAGATGCGATGCTCCATCGCATTTTTTGTTTCTTCGCCCCAAGCGAGGGCCAAGGAAGAACGGAACTTTCATTACTTGAAGCGCGTTTTGCAGGGGTTTTTCCAGCCTGGCATTTGGAACAATTGACACAGATAATACAGCAAGGTAACCTAAAGCCGTGATTAAACCGATGACCCTGCCGGGAAGCGGCCCGGTGAGCGAGCGCCTCTATGCCCTCACCAAGCACCTCATCGAAAGCGGTGCCTACCCGCCCTTTTCCTATGTCCCGAGCATCCGCGAGGCGGCCGAAGCCTTCGGCATCAACCCGAACACGGTCGCCAAGTCCTACCGGCGGCTCGAAAGCGAAGGCTACCTCGACTGCCTCGACCGCAAGGGCTACCGGGTCCGGGAAATTAAACCGGGCAAAGAAAGGGAACGGAAGCTCAACCGCCTCCTGCTCCCCATCGCCGCGGAGGGATACGACCCCGACGAGGTCGATCGGGCCTATCGGCTAATCGCGAAAGGAGACGGCTATGATCATTGAAGCCGACCACATCAGGAAGAAACTCGGGAAGACGATGGCCCTGAACGATCTTTCCTTCCAGATCAAGGAAGGGATCGTCGGCCTCGTCGGGCGGAACGGAGCCGGCAAAAGCACCCTCCTTCGGGCCCTTTCCGGGGTCTATGCCCTCGACGGCGGGACCCTCACCTGCGAGGGAACGCCCATTTCCCTCCAAAAGCCGCCCAAGGGAACCTTCTTTCTGCCTGACGACCCCTACTACCCGAGCCGCATCACCCTCCTCGGGCTTTACGAGTTCCTCTCCCTTTACTACAAGATGGACAAGGAAGCCCTCCTCGCGCTGGCTAGCGAGCTGAACCTTCCGACCGACAAGTTCATTTCCAGTTTCTCGAAGGGAATGAGGCGGCAGGCGTATCTAGCCGCTGCCCTCGCCGTCGATGCCCGGCTCCTCCTCCTCGACGAGGCCTTCGACGGCCTCGATCCCCTCGCCCTCGAAAAGGTGAAGGCGGCAATCGTCGGACGCTACGCCGGGCAAGACAAGATCGTCGTCATCGCCAGCCACAACATCGTTTCCCTCGAACGCTTGAGCGATACCTTCCTCCTCATCGACGGGGGTAAACTCAGCGAGAACGGCTCGAGCGAGGAGATCGCCAAGGGGTTACGGAAGGTCCAGGTCGTCTTCGCGGTCCCGGTCGCCCAGAGCGACATCGAGGCCCTTGGAATCGACGTCATCGGCTACCGTTCGCAGGGCGCCATGGCCGAATTCATGACCCATAGCGAGCAAGTCGTCGACCTCATCCGGGAACGCTACGCCCCACCCTACGTCAACCTCGCTCCCCTCTCGAGCACCGAAATCATCGCCTATGCGATGGAGGAGGCCGAAAAGAAATGAATGCCCGCTATTTCCTCTGGCAGCTCCGCCGCTGGCTCGGCTTTGGGATCGTCTACCTTTCCTTGGCCCTCGGGGTCTCCGTCCTCGTTCCCTTCCTCATCAAGCCCGAGGAAGGCGGGGCGACTGCGGTATTTGCCACCGCTTCCCTCATTCCCCTCTATTTCGGATCGGCTTTCGCCGTCCTCATGGCCGGGCTTACCTTCTCCTACCGCTATAGCCGCCGCTCGAGCGACTACTTCCTTTCCCTCCCCGCCCAGGCAATCGGCTTCCGCCTGGCCCGGATGCTCGTTAGCCTCATCTACGTCCTCGTCCCCTATCTCGTCTCCTTCTTCCTTACGACGGCTGTCGTCGCCCTCCGCTTCGGCCCCATCGATGCCGGCCTCGTCTTCGGGACCTTCGGCTATGCCTTCGCGATGCTTGTTGCCACCTATCTCCTCTTCTTATTTCCTTTCGCCCGGGCCAAGACGATCTTCGAGGCTCTTTTCCTCCTCGTCCTCGTCATTTCGATCCTCAGCCTCGATCTGGTTCCCTATGGGCTTTATGTCCTCTTGAGCCCGATGGGCGGTACCTACGATCCGGGTAATACCGCCACCTGGGAAGCCCTTCTCTCCTCGGGCCTTTTCCCGATGGGCATCGCCTACCCGAGCCTCAGCTACACCGTCTTTATCCTTCCCCTTCTCGGAGGGACGAGCCTCGAGGATATCCCGCCTCTACTTGGGCAGATCCTCGCCGCCAAGACCATTGTCTATCCCCTCCTCGCCCTCGCTTCCGGGGCGACGGCCCTCTTCCTCAAGGAACCCTCTGGCGAAAAGATGGGCACTTCAAGCAAGGGTCCTCACTTGGAACGCTACCTCCTCCATTACGTCATGGCCGAAATAGCCTTGATGCTTGGTTCCTCTTCCCTCATCTTCACCTACATACCCATCATCCCGGTCATTCTGATCATTGTTTTCCTCGTCTTCTATTACGGAGTCGTTTCCCTTTACAACCATTCGTTCATCCCGACCTTGTCCGATGTTCCCGGCTATGGGGCAAGCCTTCTCTTCTTCGCCGTCGGGATAATCACCTGCGCCATTGCGATGTACGCCTAAAACAAAAGAAAGAACGGCTTTTTGCAAAGGAAAACGGACCCGTAAAGGAGAAAACCGGGTCCGTTTTTTCGTTTAGATGATCGAAAGGACGTTCCCGAGCCCCGTCGCTTCGCTCGGGCCGGTGAAGACCGGGAGGCGGCTTTCAAGGGCCGTGAGTTCATTGAGGTAGAGGTTCTTGCTCCCGCCGCCGAAGATCCTTATCCCCCGCGGGGAGAAGGAAGCCAGGCGGGAAAGCTCCTCGACACTTCGGGCGTATTCCTTGGCAAGGGAAACGTAGACGGCCTTGAAGTAGTCCCCTGGGGAGGCGGGACGGGGATAGCCGCCCTTTTCGAGAAGGGCGTCGAGGGCCTCTTTCATCGAAGGGGGATTCATGAGCTCTTCCGCCGTCGGGTCGAAATGCCCGGGGTAGGAACTTTCCCGAGCCCGTTCAACGGCCTTGGCGATCGGCTCTTCGGGGAGCAGCTCGGCTTTCAGGCGGTTGGCCATCCACATGCCGGAGATGTTCTTGAGGAAACGGACTTCCCCAAAGCGCGAAAGCTCGTTGGAAAAGCCTTTCTCGAAAGCCTCCTTGGAAAGGCAGGGCCGGGAGGCAAGGATCCCGATGAGGGACCATGTTCCCGAGGAGATGAGGACCTCGCCCTCCTTGCCCAAGGAGCCGAGGAAGGCCGCGGCCGTATCGTGGGAAAGGGCGGTCCGGACCTCGAGGTCGAAGCCGACCTCTTCTTCGATTTCCGGCTTGAGGCGGCCGATGGTTGTCCCGGCTTCGACCACCTCGTAGAAGAAGGAAGGAGTAAGCCCGAGCCTAGAGAGGATCTCTTCCTCAAAAGCCGGACCGCCGGGAACAAGAAGCCCCGAGGTCGAGGCGATCGAGAGTTCGTTTGCCTTCTTTCCGGTAAGGAGGTAGGCGAGATAACAAGGGAAGAAGAGAAAGCCCTCGGCCTTTGAAAGTTTTCCGCTTTCCTGATCGAGGAAGAGTTGGTAGACGCTATTGAACTCCATCGGCTGGATGCCGGTCAGCTCAAAGAGGCGGGAGGGGGTCAGGAAGCGTTCCTTGACCCCGCGGGTCCGGCTGTCGCGGTAGGAGACGACGTCCCCGATGAGACCTCCGCTCCCGTCAAGGAGGGCATAATCGACCCCGAAGGAATCGATGCCAAGGATGTAAGGCTCCTTACCGAGATCGTGGCACTTCCGAAGTCCGGCGATGATTTCCGCAAAAAGGGCGTCGACGTCCCAATGGCAGTGCCCTTCCCCGTCGTCGACGAGCGGCGTCTTGAAGCGATGGACCTCCTCCAGGCTCCGCTTCCCTTCCTCCGAAAGGGAGGAGAGGAGAAGCCGTCCCGAAGTGGCGCCGATATCGAGGGCCGCTTCGTAGCGTTTCATTTGAGGTAGCCAGGATGGGGAACGAGGCCGAAGTGGTCGGCGATGGCCTTCAGCCCCTCGTCGTCGATGTCGTTGAGCACCTTGTGCCCGAGCTCGCCCATCATGATCTGGGCGGCCTTCTCGACGGTCTCGATGAGGCCGAACGCCTCGTCGATCGTTTCCCCGGAGCCGTAGACCCCGTGGAGCGACCAGACGACGACCCGAAATTCCTTCATCTTCTCGGCCGTCGCGACGCCGATCTCGTTGGTCCCGCAAAGCATCCAGGGAAGGACCCCTACCCCTTCGGGGAAGACGACGATCGACTCGGTCATCGTCCGCCAGAGGGCCAAGGTGAGTTCCTTCTCGTCAAGCTTCACGAGGTGGGTGAGGGTCAAGAGGTTCGTCGGGTGGGTGTGCATGACGACCCGGTTCCGCGGGTTGACCTTGAGGCGGGTCGCATGGCACATGAGGTGGGCATAGACTTCGCTCGTGAAGGAGCCCTCGCCCTCGAAGCCCCAATGGAGGTGGGCGCTCCGCCCGTCGTCGGAGATGGTGATGATGCCGACGTTATGGCGGGGATCGCCTTTGGTGTTCCGGAAATAGCCGCCGGTCCGGGTGATGGCTAGGGTCCTGCCCCGGAGGATTTCGTCGGCGACGATCGGGAGGGGAATATCCCGGATGGTCTCCTTCGGGACGTAGGAGGCGACCTCTTCCGCGGAGAGGAGCATTGAGACGTTCCCGCCGTTCCGCTCGTCCCATCCGAGGCGGTACATGTTGTCGATGATGGAGAGATATTGGCCGATCGAACGGCACTCAAGAATGTTTCCCATATTCCTTCCTCACTTCCGGACGCTTTGGACTTCCCGCTCGTAGCGCTTGAGTTCCTTTTCCATCTCGAGGCCGCTCTTGATGCCTTTGCTCTCGAGGAGGTAATTCCAGACGGCGTTGAAGGGGAGGTTGTTTTGCTCCTCCATGAGAAGGAGGCGCTGGCTCTTGTCTTCTTCGAGCTCGGCTTTCTGAAGCATCGCCGTCGGCTCGAGGAGGCTCTTCAGGATGGCCTTGGCCGTCGCCCGGAGGCCGATGACCCAGCCGTAGACCCGGGAAATCGAGGCGTCGAAGAAGTCGAGGCCGATGGCCACCTTCCCGTAGTAGTCGCCCCGCTTCAGCTCGTTCATCATCCCCTGGAGGCCGTCGTCTTCGATGACGACGTGGTCGCTGTCCCAGTGGATGCCGCGGCTCACGTGGAGCATCAGCCCGTTGACGAAGGGGTAGATGGCGCTGATCTTGTCGGCGACGTCCTCGGTCGGCCGGAAGTGGCCGGTGTCGAGGGTGACGCCGAGGTTGTTCTTCGCGGCATAGGCGATGTAGAAGTCGTGACTGCCGACGACGAAGGCCTCGGTCGAGATGCCGAACCACTTGCCTTCGAGGACGTCGCAGGCGTACTTGCTTTCCTCTTCGGTGTACTTATGGGCGAGCATCTGGTCGAGCGCGTCCTTGAGGAGTTCCCGATAGTACTTGCGGTTGGCCGGGATGTCCTTCGTGCCGTCGGGGAACCAGAAGTTGTTGTAGCATTTGTCGCCGAGTTCCCGGCCGATGGCCACGGAAATCTTCCGGCTGTCGATGCCGGCCTTGATCCAATAGTCGCGGACTTCCTTGGAGAAGGAGCAGACGCTATTGCCCTTGTCCATCATCGGATGGGTGAAGAACGAGGTATTGAAGTCGAGCTTGTAGCCCTTGGCCTTGGCCCAGTCGATCCACTCCCGGAAATCTTCGACCGTGAGGTCGTTCCGCGGATGGCCGTGCTCGGCGTACATCGAGTGGAGATTGACCCGGTGGGTAAGCGGAGAAAGGGAAAAGGCTTCCTCGATATCTTCCCGGAGTTCGTCCCCATTCCTCGCGGCATAGGGATAGCCGCCGGTGACTACGTTTTCGCTGGCGACCGGGCCGAGGTTCTCGAAGCCCTTGACATCGTCGCCGGCCCAGCACTGAAGGCTGACCTGGATCGTCTTGAATTTCTCGAGGGCCGCCTCGACGTCGACGCCGTATTCGGCGTAGACCTTCTTGGCCTCCTCATAAGCGCGTTTCGTCTTTTCGTTCATGTCTTTTTCCTCCTTTTCCCTTGCTGGGTTCTATTTAGAAACATGGAACACCAATTGATGATGGCCGGCCCCTAGTTCCTTCCTGAGGGAAGGCACATAGAGGACGAGTCCGTAAGGAACGTCGATCTCGTAGGACCGCGTTCCGTCTTCGACCCCCTTCGAGGAAACCTCGATGGTTCCCTTCCGGGTCTTGTAGGAGACGCGGAAGGGGATGTTCTCTTCCAAGGGGGCAGGGTCGAAGAGCCCCTTCCCTTCCTCGATGTCGGTGATTTCGATCCCGGCCAGGAAGCGGTAGAAGAGCGCGTCGTAACAAGCGAACATCGGGTGATCGAAGGAGTTCATGGTGGCCAGCACCGCTTTCTCCCAACGCTCCCAGACGCTCGTCGCTCCGTTGGCCAGCATGTAGCCCCAGCCCGGGTACTCCGGGTTCCGCAAGATGGCAAAGGCCAAATCGATATCCCCGTGCCGGCAGAGTTCGTAGAAGGCGAAGCGGTAGCCTTGGTTCCCGCAGTTGAGATGGGTCCCATCCAAAGCGATGAGATCCTTCATGTGGGAATAGGCAGCCTCTCTTTCTTCTTCCTCGTAGAGGCCGAGTTCGAGGGCCGTTGCCGTCTCGGTGACCGAGCCGTTTCCGAAGAGGCCATCCTTGAGATAGGCCTTCCTTTGAAGCATCTTCAACTTCCTTAGAAGCGAAGAATAGTGGGAATTGTCTTTCTTATGGCCTAGTTTTGCGGCGATTTTCGCTAGAAGAGCTACATGCCAATAGAGGAAGAAGCTCGAGACCACTTCCGGCTTGGCTTGCTTCGAAGGAAGGCCCTCGGGGCGAACCCAATCTGCGTAGTAGTAATAATCCATGCAGCCATCGTGGCTCCGGGCGAGAAGCGCCTCGACCCAGGCCTTGAGGGAGGGATAGACCGCCTCGGCCTTTTCCTTCTCCCCGTAGAGGTCAATCAGCTTGTCGGCCAGCAAGAGGAAGGAGGCGGTCGTCGTATCGGCCGGCTGGCCCCCGGTGAAATAGGGAGCCGTGTCGGCGATTTCGCCTTTCGCGTTGGCCGTGTCGGCGATATCGACCGCAACCTTGTAAAGATAAGAGGAGGCATCGAAGTCGTAATTCAGGTAAATGACACGGCTGGAGAGGTCATTAAGCCAGCCAAACCGTTCATCCCGCTGAGGACAATCGCTCAGTACGCTTTGTTCGTTGTTTTCTTCGGTCCGGACCGCGATGTCGTGGAGGATCTGCAGTTTCTCTTCCCCCACTTCGACTTTTCCGGTCATGGGAAGGGTCGAATGAACATGAACGGCATAGGCCTCAAGAATGTCGGCATCTCCATCGATTGTCATCTCGACATAACGGAAGCCATGGAAAGTGAAGTGCGGATAAAGCGTTTCTTCTTCCTTTCCGGCGAGGTAATAGATGTCTTCCTGCCGGGCATTCCTTAGATTCGTTTGATCGATGTTTTCTTCCTCGTCTATTGCTTCCGAATGTTTTAGAACGATCCGCGTTCCTTCCTTGCCCCGGACTTTAAGGACGACATGCCCAGCCAAATTAAAGCCGGCATCGTAAACTGTCGTCTTTCCTTCGCGCCTGATAGGCTTGAGGTCGTAACGGCCGTGGGCCTCGATGGGCGGAAGCGGATCGGGGAGCAGCTCGCCCGATGGCCCGTAGGCGTAAATCGATCCGAACCATCCTTTCCGATATCCGGGTTCCACGCTCGGAAGAGTGAAATCGCCGACTTGTCCAAGGCGATAGTCAATCGTTTCGCCACCATAAATGGAGGATTCGGTAATCGGCGATGTGGCAAACCACCAATCGCCGTTGCAAGTGGAATAGATTTCTTCTTTCTTCCCGGAAGCATAGCGAAGCTCGATGAACATATTGGCGACTTTGCTTCCGAACCAGCCGTTGGCCAGGACAATGCCGAAGACATCATCCTTCCCATTCATGTAAGGAAGGAGATCATAGGCCTCAAAGTAGACTCTTTTCGCGTAGTTGCTCTGGGAGGGGGCGAGAATCGAGGACGAAACCTTCCGTCCGCTCAGATAGATTTCGTGATAGCCGACGGCAGCGACATAGGCCACGGCCCTCACACATTGGTCGTCCTCGCGTACGGGGAGGCGCTTCCTGATGGAGAGGGGGCCGTCGGATAGAAGGGCGCACCCAATGTAGCCGCCTTTGAAATCGGCCGCGGTCGGGGCAACGAGGAAGCGAGTGGTCGCTTCGCTAACGCTTCCCCCCTTTCCCCTGACCGTCAAGGTCGCGGCATATTCCTCCCGGGCCCGGAGAGGAGAACCTCCATAGGAGATCCTCCCCCGGTAAGCCCGTTCGATAGTCGATGATGGTTGTTCAAGGGAAGGCCCCGCGATCGAGATCTCAGCAGCATCCAACTCTTCGTCGCCATCCAGGGCGTAGTCAAAGGTAGGAGCCGGGTTCGCGAGAAGGGGGTTTCCTTCGAGGACAAAACTTAGAATCTTAATCATTTGAGGGGCCTTTCGCAGGTGATTTCAGCCGATTAGGCTTTCTTTTTGCGGAGATAGATGATGAGCCAGACAATGAGTCCGATGACAATGACTCCGCCGACGCATCCGCCAACGATGCCGCCAATGGCCGCCGGGGTAAGTCCTTCGGTCGGCTCGCCCGTCGTCGGTTCACTCGTCGTCGGTTCGGAGGTTTGAGCAGCCGTTACCGTGACGTTGATGGTGACAGTGTCGATAACCTCATCGTCCACCGTGAGGGTGGCCGTGATAGTGCAGGTTCCGGCGCCCTTGCCGGAGACGATGCCGGCGCTGGTGACGGTCGCGACGCTTTCATTGCTGGAGGAGTAGGTGATGGTTCCGGTCGTGGCACCTTCCGGCGTGCGCTCGACGCCCGCCGTGACGTTCTGCCCGACCTTGAGCTCGATGCTTTCCTTCGTGGCTTTCAGACCGTCGGCCGGCATGTAGGCCGAGAAGGCCGTGCCGTCGAAGCGGAACTGCGTCGTCTTGGTCGTGAATCCGTCAACTACGATTTCCCCAGTCGTGAGGTCCATGGCGTCATCGCCATTGCCCACCTTGCTTCCGGTGAACTTCGGAATCGGCATGCCAGCATCGATGGTGATGATGTCGCCTTCCATGTAGTAGGGGCCTTTGTTGAAGTTGGAGTCGTTGATTCCCGGCGTGGCGAGGAATTCCGGCTCGATAGCCGTGTTATGGCCAAGCTGGTAGATGGTTTTGATGCCAACTTCCGTTCCATCCGCCCTCGTGTAATGGATGAAGGGCCTCATGTACTTGGTGGTCCAATCGGTCCCGACCGTGCTGGCAATATTCGGAACATTGCTGGCCGTGTTGGGAGCATCGACGAACATCCAGTAGCTGAACCATCCGACGACAGAGCAGGTTGTGTATTCCTGGTCGTAAAGCTCATAGACTTCGACCGGGATCGTGCAGGTGTACTGCTTTTCTTCGTAGGTGACGGTCAGCGAGGTTTCGGTCGTGCCAACCGTGCTGTGGTCGAAATCGCGACTCGCGGTCCAAGTGAACTCATTGGTCGGATGGACGAGCGGGAAGAGGAGGCCTTCTTCGCTTCCGTCGTCATAAATGATCTGGAAGCCGTTGAAATCGGGGTTCCATTCCCATTCGTCGAGATCTTGATCAACATAGACCTGATGGGTGTAGCCAACCGGGGAGACGCCTTTGATATCCATCACCTCGGTAACGTCGAATTCATAAGTCTTGACGATTTCGCCAAGGGTAGCCGTAATGGTCGCCTTTCCAGCCGTCGCGCCCTCGACCGCCGTCACGTTGCCATAGGTATCGACGGCGAGTTTGGTCGGATCGCTGCTGACGAAGGTCGGGAGGCCGGCGCTCGTGATCGGATCGAAGGTGAAGGAAGGATGATACGTCATCCCCGGCATGATCATGAGACCGCCATCATACTCGATCGCGAAGTCTTTGACCTCCACGCCGGCAACGAGGAATTCTTTTCCGTTGTAGATGAAGGAGAGGTTTTGCTTCAAAACGCTCGTCGCAACCCAGTTGCCGTCGCCATTGACCTCTTGCGAGGCGGGGTTGATGCTTCCCGTGTAGGACCAAGAATAGAGGCCCGGAGTCAAGGTAACGACGTCGCCAACCTTCCAGCCGGTGAAGCTGGAATCGGTTCCGAGCATCATGTAGGTCGTTAGAACCTTGACGCTCGTAAAGACGTCATGGCTGCCGTTGACCGTGACATGCGAGAGAACGTTTTCGAGCGCTTCTCCGCGGAGGTTCATGTTCTGGGTACCGTCGTTCATGATGAGGCCGAACTTCATGCCCCACTGGAGAACGGTGCCAGTAGCTCCGAACGTATTGGAGGCGTCCATCGCAAACTCTTTGTCGATTTGCTCGACCTTGAGAGTGAAGGTTGTCGAGAATTCGCCGATGGTGATTGTCAGCGGATATTCGCCGGCGACATCGAAGTCATAAGTACCGGTGATGTCAGTGGACGGATCGAAGGGGACATATCCGGTGTACCCGTCTTCGTATGTCGAAACGACCTCGATGTCGCTGAAGTCCTTTTCGACGCCGACATAGGTTTGATAGACATTATCTTCGCCGAGATTGACGATCGCGATGCCAGTCTGCGGCGATCCGGCCTTCACATCGACTTCGATCGTGTCCTTGAGGAGGCCGCTATAGACGGTGACCGTCGCCGTGCCTTCGCCAGTGCCGGTAATTAGACCATCATTGGTAACAGCGACCTTAGACTCGTCGCTCGATTGATAGACGAAGACCGGATCAGTGTCGGTGGTTTCGATATCAACGAGTTCGCTGAGATCGAGCGTTTGGCCAACCTTGAGTTCGAAGGTGTCTTCCGTGAAAGAGAGGGCGGTCGGGGCCACGAAGGTGCGCCATGCGCCGAATTCGCCATTCGGGAGGTCGCAGACCCACCAGGATTCCTCGAGCTTGTAGGTATTTCCCGAAATGTTCGAAGTAAAGCCGGCTCCTTCTGGGATATGGAGGATCGAGCCATATCTATTGATGTTGTTGAAGGAAACGAGGACCTTATTTCCAAACGGATAGGCCCCCGTCGTGATTTCGGATGGAGTGCCGTATCCGTCATACATCGTCGCGTAGGGAGCTACCGGGGTAATAGTTGCACCGCCTGCGAACCAAACGCTAAAGTCGTCGGTCGTATCAATGTTGATGGCAACGGCATCGCCATAGTCGCCGCCCCCAAACATGACGTCGTAGTTTGAAACAGTCGCTGTCGTTTCTACGTCAGCTGCGGAAGCCACGAGTGGCGTCGTCTCGGGGGCACCAACGGCCGCCAAGCCCAACAACGCGACTGCTCCTAATAGGAGTCGTCTTTTGTTCGCTTTCATTTTGTTCCTTTCTTTGCAAGCTAATGTTTTCGATAACTAGATGAGGTTTTGCGTGATTTTTTCTCTTTCCTGAACCTCCTTTCGTCAATAGCGGTAGCCAAGCCGCCCTAGCGGCATGACGTCTCCGCTCTGGTAGTAACTCATCGGATCGTCGGGATCGGCTACGTTGTCGTATACCTTGAAAACGAAGCTGGCCCGGTCGCCCGAAAGGCCCAATGGAGACAAGGAAACGGATAGTTGCATCACGCTTCCGTCAACGGCGTATTCGATGTCGGAAGTAATTTCGGTCCAGGTGCCGTTCTCATAGCGCTCAAGCGAAGCTTTGCCGTCAGCCTTACGCGCGCCAATCCGGTACTCGTAGGCGCCCATGAAGCCGTTGCCGTCCGCTTCTTTTCCGAGCAGGAGGGTAAGGGCATCGCCGCTGTTGCCAAGCTCGATGTCGCTAGCGCATTCGATGCGGAAGTAAGCCTTGTTCCCATCGTTGGTTACCCGGACGGAGGCAATGTCGTTGCGCCCCGATTGGTCGGTGTAATAGGCCGGCACGGTAATGCCGATGAAGTCGCGGTCCTCACAGTCCCCGGTCGGATCGACATAGGAACGGGTGATCCCGTCCCAGGCCGAAGAGGAGAAGTCGTTGATGTCGATCGTCTTGCGCTCATGGGCGTATTCGACGTATTCGTTCATCTTGTAGGCCCGGGTATTCATGACGAACTGCATGTAGTAGTTGTCACCATAGCCGCCTTCCATCATTTCAAGGTCGCGGCTGTATTCGTGGTTCCAGGTATCGACGAAGTAGATGCCCTTGTCGCCCCCGTAGCCGATATTCGTGCCGTCCCACTGCTTGATGGCCTGCCACTCGTTCCAGCCGGTGACGAAGACGTCGGTCACTTTGTTGTTGGGGTCGAGAGCCGTGTCGAACATCTTCTGGAAGGCCAGGCCTTCCTTCCAATCGCCCTCTTTCTTGTCGGTCTCCGGGTTATAGCCCCGTGCCGACTCGGCTCCTTCGAGGGAATAGCAGATAAGGTCGTGGTTATGCTGGGCAACCGGAACGGCAATGTGGCCGTTATGGATTTTCTGGGGGTAGCCATAAGTCATCCCCGCTTGCGACATGGCGCCACCAGGTGCCCGGCTCCAACTCATCCAGGGTTGGCCGTTCTCGTTGTACATCCCGTTCGGCCATTGGCTTTCAAGAACGTCGAAGTAGGCAATCATGTCTTCAGACATGACAGGGTTTTTTCCCTCGTACATTGTCTGGTCGCTGGCTTTGCCGTTGTTTTCGGTAATGCCGACAATCCGAGGCTTGCCGTTCGGCGCCCACCAACAGCTCTCCCATTCAGGATGGGTGTAGTAGGCATTGAAGATCATCTGTACCGTCTGGCCAGAGGCGGTATTCGTATAGAACATGACCTGTGGAACTTTAATGCCCTGGGCCTGGTAATAGAGGATAGCGTTCAGGATATTGGGAACGACATCCTGGTAAATCACGTTGTTGGTCGCATCAAAGCAGAGATAATCGACTCCGCAGTTCGCGAAAAGCTCGAGGTGCTTCCTAATGACCCAAGGGTCGGCCGAATTGTAATAGCCATAAAGCGGTTTGCCCCAGGTATGGAAACGGCCGTTTGGGGACATCGGATCGTCCTCGCTATAAAGGGCGGCCCGCCCTTCCTCGGTGGAAAGAAGCTTATCGATATCGCGCGGCCCGGTATTGCCGCGGAAATCGTAGTCGTGCTGGCCGAGCCAGATATGGTAGAAGAGGCCGACATGGTGCTCACCGTCTTTGAACGAACCCATCGGCAGAACCTTGCGCCCGACCTCGTCGATGCCCTCGAGCTGAAGCTGCGAGAACTCGACGTCAGTTAACTGCCGCTCGTCGAGCGGAAGGCCTTGATCGTAGGTGACGTTCAGCTTTTCAGAAGTCGGCATGCTGGAAGATCCTCCCGATTCACAAGAAGCAAGAACCATGATGGAAAGGCAGGCGAAGAGGGCTTTAGTAGGCGTATTCATAGGCGAGCCTCCCAATCGGAGCGGAATCGCCGCTCACGTAAAAGTCGTCGATGTCCAGGGGGTCGGTCAGGTGGTCGGTCGCCTTGAGAAGAAGGTGCGGGACCCGGTTTCCAACGCCAATGGCAGAACGAGGGATTTGGTATTCCACCACATTGCCGTCAAAGCTCACCTTGGCGCGTTGATCGGTCTTCGCCCAGGTCTTGTCACCGCTATCTGTTTCGGCGTAGCGGGCGATGGCCATGCTGCCTTCGGTGCTGTCCGGCATGATCCGGTAATCGAAGGTTTCGGCAAAAGGAGTCCGCCCATCGATGTCGGGCGTCCCGATGAAGAGGTTCATCCAACTTTCATCGCCGCTGCTCAAAACAAGCTCTTCGGCGGTTTCGACCCGGACATAGATGTTGTCGTTGTCGTGGGTAACCTTGGTGGACACGATGTCATTGCGGGCCGTCAGGTCCTCGTACATTTCGTAGCCGTAGGCCGAAGGCGATCCCGCCGCGTTTTTGAAGTTTCGGAACATGGCATCGCCTTGGAAATCGCGGTAGGAATGCTTGACCTCGTCCCAGGTCTTATCGTTCTCGCCGATGGCGATCGTATGGGGATCGAGGAAGTAATGCTCGCCGTCGTTATAGGCGAATTTGCGCAAGTTACGGGCGAGTTGCAGGTAAAACCCGTCTCCATAACCAGTTTCGCTATCCGTCATTTCGGCATCGCGGCTATAAACGAGATCAAAGCCGTCGACCATCTGCATGTCGCCGTTGTTGGCGCGGTTCTTGATGGCCATCCACTCGTTCCATTGAGTAATGAAGACATTGTTGACTTCTCCTCCAGAAAGCTCCGGGTCGAGGGCTGTCCGCCACTCTTCTTCGAAGTTCAGTCCCTTTTGATACTCGTCGACGTTTTGAGCGCCGGTCTTGTATCCCTCGGTGACCCGAGTGTATCCGCGGCCGAAATTGCCAATCTCTTGGTTTGCTGCGTTGTAGCCTGGCATCTGAGCGATGGAAACGGACATGATGCCGTCGTGGTTGAACTGGGGCCATTCCCAATTCATCCAAGGGAAGTTCTCCTTTCTCATCCGTTCATCGGGCCATTGGCTGCCCTTTAAAGTGAAGAATTCTTCATAGAAGTCGAGTTTGTCGTAATCGGTGAACTCGTCTTTGTTGGTGACGAGCATCGGCTTGCCGTCGATTTTGTACCAGACGTCGTCGTAAAGCCCGTCCTTGTACCAGATGCTATAGAGGGAGTCGACGGTAATCTGGCTATGCGAATTGGTATAGAAGGCCAGCTTCGGAACCTCGAAGCCCTGGGCGGCGTATTTCCGGAAGACTTCGATCAAGGCTTTGACGGCATCGGTGTAGATGACGCTATTGGTAGTATCGAAGACGATGTAGTCGATGCCGGCCATTGCGAAAAGTTCGCAATGCCTTGTCAAAACCCAAGGATCGCGACTGTCGTAATAGCCATAGAGCGGGCGGCCGAAGTAATGGAACGCCCCTAGAGGGCTGTCGGTTGGCTGCCCATTGCCGCTACTAACGTCCCAAAGGGCATCGGGATTGACTTCTTTGAGGAGGGTGACGTCGTAGATTCCGGTCTCGTGCGACCCGTGCCAAAGGGAGTAGAAGATGCCTACTTCTTTGGATGGGTTGGCAGTCGAAACAGAAGAGAATGAGCGTCCGAAGGCATCGGTCGAAGCCAGACTATTGACGGTCCACTGCTCATCAGTGAGCGTCCGTTCGTCTTCGACCCGTTCATAAGGATCGGGAACCTCGCTCGGGCCGCATGAAGCAAGAAGGCAAAGCGAGAGGAGGAAGGCCCCGGGCAATACGATTTGCTTAATTTTTGATTCCATGTTTTTACCCCTTGATACCGCTTGTCAAGGCGCCGTCGGTCAGCTGCTCTTGGAAGATGATGAAGAGAAGCGTCGGGAAGAAAGTCATGAAGACTCCCCCTGCCATCCTTACCGCGGCCCACCGCGTCGAGGCGAGACCTTCGACTGTGCTCTTGAAAATGGCATAAGCGAATGGAATCGGAGCGTCGGAGGCAGGCATGTAAAGAAGCGGGCCGTAGTAGTCGCCCCAATAGGAATTGAAGACGGAGATGATGATGTAAATGATGATGGACTTGCAATTGGGCAGAATGACCGACCAATAAATGCGGAACGGCCCACAGCCGTCGATCTTAGCCGCGTCGCATAGCTCGTTCGGGATACCGAACATGTACTGCCTAATGAGGAAGATGTACATGGCACCGCCGCCGAAGAGGTTCGGGATGGTGAAGGGGTAAAGAGTGTTGAGCCAGCCGATCTTCGAGTAGATGACGTAAAGCGGAATCTGGGTGACGACACCCGGGAGGGTGACCGTTAGCATCATCGCGGCAAAGACGATGTTTCTGCCCTTCCACTTAAGTTTGGAGAAACCATAAGCGATAAAGGTCGCAGAAAGGGGGATGGCAACAACGTTGAAGCAGATGATGATCATCGTATGGAGGAGCGCCTCGGCATAGTTGTAACCGGAGCTCGCATCGGTGAAGAGAGTGACGAAGTTGCTGAACTGGAGATTCGACCAGTCGGGGAAGAAATGGGGATTTGGGTCAAGGATTTCCGCTTCCGACATGAGTGATTTGAACACCATGAAGATGTACGGGAACATGAGAACGACCCCGACGATGCACATCCCCACGAAGAGGGCGGTCGTCTTGCTAAAGTCCCAGATTTTGGCCTTCCGATCCTCGACGAAGGACTCACCGGTCAGGCGATTTTTAAATTCGCTCCAAGTCATATCAATCGCCTCCGTAGAAGACCCACTTCGAAGTGGTAAAGAGAAGGGCGGTAAGGAGCGAGATAACGATGCAAAGCATCCAGCTCAGGGCACTGGCATACCCGATGTCACCGACCCTGATGGCTTCCCAGTAGATCTTGACGCCGAAGAGGAAGAGGGAATCGTCGATGCCTCGGCCGTCACGCGGGGCGAAGATGAGGGTCCCGTTGTACTGGAGAGAGCCGATGACGCTCGTAACAAGGTTGAAGAAGATAATCGGGGTCGACATCGGAATGGTTATGTGGGCAAAACGCTGGATAGCGTTGGCTCCGTCGACCTTGGCGGATTCGTAGAGGTCCTTCGGGATGTTCTTGAAAGCGCTGAGCCAGAGGATCATGCCGCCACCGACACCCCATAGACCCATGAGAATGAGGGAGAACATGGCCGTTCTCGAATCCATGAAGAAGGGGAACGGTTCGAGGCCAATGCTGGTGAGGATTTTGTTGAAGATGCCATAGGTATTGTCGAAGATGTCCTTCCAAAGAAGACCGCTAACAACAGCCGGAATGACAACCGGGAGGTAGAAGAGGACCCGGAAGACCCTGGTGAATTTGTGGGCATTGTTCACAAGCAAGGCCAAGAAATAGCTAAGGATCAAATTCAACGGCACGTTGACGATCGCATAAATGAAGGTATTGAGGGCGCTAGCACCGACTTCGGGGTCCTGGAACGCCTGAACGAAGTTCCAGAACCCGGCTGGCGAAAGCGTGAATCCGTCGTAATGGAAGAAGCTCCAGAAGAGCGAACAGAACATCGGAACGGCCGTGAAGAGGGCCAAGCCGATTAGAAGGGGCGTTACGCACACCCAACCGGCCAATGCTTCCTTTTTCTTCATCCGGCTCATCTTGGGGCGGAACGAACCGGGGTCCTTCCTGCCTTTTTTGGCAGGGAGGATCTCCGCGATGCGCCCTTTGAGGCCGGACCAAAAGGATGCCTTGTCCTTCGTTGCATCGACAGTTGACATAATTTTGCCTATGTAATGGTGGAATTGATGATGAGGGGCTTAGCGGCAATTACTTGCCGACGGCGTCATTGAGGTCGCTAACGGCGCGAGAGATGATATCGTCGATGTTGCGCCGATTTTCGCGGGTCGAAAGCGTGTTATCCATCACGTCGCTGAGGGCGAGGGTAACATTAGCCATCGCACTCGGATCGCAATAGGCATAATAATCATCGGCGATTTTCTTCTCGTCGTATAGGACATAGGCTTCGAGATTCCGATCGGTGTAGCCCTTCGTCCAATTGGCTTCGGCGTTATCGGGATCCGCAAGGTCGTTACGAATGGACGGGAGATTGAGACCGCCGGTGGCGAGAGCCTGCTGGCCATCATAGCTCATGAGGAAGTTGAGATATTCCCAGGCGAGAGCTTTCTTCTTGGACTTCGTGCAGAGCGAATAACCGGCGACGCCAGCCCCGATCTTGGCGTTCTCTTGGCCGTTGATGAACGGGAAGGTGACGATGTCAATGTTGCCCTTGAGTTCGCGCATCTCGTCATAGTGAGAGATGGCGGCCGACTGGAAAATGAAGGGGCAAGTTCCGCTTTCGAAGCTCGAGCCCGAGGTGACGCCGCTGCCGACGCAATAGTGATCGTCGACGAGCTGGCGGATGGCCGTTAGTGCTTCTCTCATCTCCGGGGTATCGACACCAACGGTATCCTTAGCCGAGAAGATGTCAGCACCGTAGCTGCGAATGAACGGGTAATAAACAGAAGACCAGGAGAAGTTGAAGTCGCAGCAATACCAGTCGCTGTGGCCTTGCTTGTCGGCATAGGACCGCCACTGGGAGCAAAGATCGATGAAGTCTTCCCAACTCCAACCGTTCTGGATCTTATCCATCGAGATCCCAGCTTGGTTGAGGAGTTTCTTGTTATAGAAGCAAACGACGGTATCGGCGCTCCGCGGAACGGCGTAATACGTTCCGTTATCGCCAGCCATGTCGAAGAACTCGGTCTTGAAGTCCTCTTCGAAGTTATAGTCGCCGCGGGCTTCCGACTGCTCGATGTACTGATTGAGAGGATCGATCGCGCCAAGAGAACGGAGGAAGTAGACTTCCTGGGAGTTAGTCCAGATGACATCAGGCATGTCGTCGGCCATGTTGAATTGACGGATGGTCGACTCATAGGTGGGGATTGACACGAAGTTGATGTCAAAGGTGACGTTCGGATAAAGAAGGTTGAAAGCCTCGTTGGCTTTCTCAATCATCGTCTGCTCGTTGCTGTTTCCCGACGGGATAAGGAGCTTTAGTGATTCACTGATGGAAGGATCGACACCGATCTCGACAGACTCGATGCTGACAGACGAGGACGTTCCAACGGTCGGGGCAATGACACACCCGGTGAGGGCGAAGGCCGCTAGTAAGCCTCCGACCACGACTTTCTTCTTGCTTGCTTTCATTTTGGTAAAACCTCCTTTATCAAGCATTTTCAATGGTGGCGAGGAGGGCACCGGTGTAAACGCGGTGTCCATAATCGTTAGGATGGTTGATGCCATTTCCGGTCATGTCGTAATAGTCCCGGCCGTTTTCCAGGAGATAGTTACCGTAGGCGTAGGTGTCCAAGACAACGACGCCGGTGAAGCTTTCCGCCACGTCTTCGAGTTTGTTGACGTACGACTCGAGCCACATCTGGTCATAGACACGGGGATTGGGGGAAAGAGGCGCCATGAGGATGATTTCGAGATCGGGGAGGTTCTCCTTGAGATAGGTGACGATGTAAAGGATGTTGTCCATGTAGCCGTTTGGGGTCGTCCTACCGCCGAGATCGTTAATCCCATAATGAACAAGCAGGAGGTCAGGAGCGTATTTGACCACCTTGTCGAGCAAGGACTTTTGGGTTCCGTCGGCTGACGTCGTTCCACCCACGCCCATGTTTTCGGAAGTCACCTCAAGGCCGTATTTATGCGCAATCGCTTCGCCAAATAGATCAAAGAATGGTTTTTGATAGGGTTCATGATCGAAATTGACTGACGAAGAGCAGCCTTCCATGACACTATCGCCGATGCCGGCAATCTTGATCGTTCCGGCTTTGGCTTCAAGCTTGACTTTAAGGCTTGGCATCTTCTCAATCTGGGAGCTAGGGAGCGATTCCAAATCAAGATCATTGATGTCATAGGCGTAGGTGACATATACCTGCGTGCCATAGTAGAAAGGCGATTCCGTGTAGATCGTCGCGCCCATCCTCATGCAATCGGTATCGCGATTGGACAAGGTGTCCTTGATAACGTACGGATCAGGAAGGTCCTCTTCGCCCCACATCTGGCGATTGGTCCAGTGGCCGATACGGCTGCCGGTTGGGGCGCTGATGGCATTTCCGTCGATAACGTAGTCGCTTCCTTCCGTGTATTCGGTAGTCAAAGTGAAGTCACGAATGGAAATGATCTTGGTCGGGGTGAAGCGAAGATGCCCAAGGCCCGTACCATCTTCTTGGGTACGGAGCATGACCGTTTCGTTGTAAATAACGTTGCCGTAAAAGAACGGGTCGCTCACTTTCGGATCATTGACCTCATAGTCGTATTCAAGTGAATCAATATCTTCCACGTAATTAGGGAAGTCACTCGGATCAAAAACCTGTCCGTTCTCCGAAGAAATCTCGGCATTGCTTGAAGAACTGACGGTAGTAGTTTCACACGCGGCAAGAGCCAAACCAGCCGAGGCTAGGACTAGTCCAAGACTGCCAGCCTTCCACGCTTTGTTTCGTCCAAATGACATACGCTTCCTCCGTAAAGCGCTTTCATTCTTTGAGCGTGCGCTCGAATCTGCAAGGTTTTAATCGATTTTTAGCAAAATGTTGACAAATAATCAAATTTGAGCAAAATTTCAATCAAGGGCAGGAACCAAAAATGTTAATCGACGAAAGAAAACAGGAGATCCTAAGCATCACCAGCGAAAGAACCTATATATCGGTCGAAGAGCTTGCCAAGCTGGTATATGCCTCGCCAGCAACCATCCGACGCGACCTCGCTGATTTAGCTAATGCCGGCCTGATTAAGAGGGTTCGCGGGGGCGCATCCGTGCTGGCTCCGAATACCGGAGAAGTTTCTACTCTTATCCGTCGAAAAACGAACGTTCTCGAAAAGAAAAGAATTGCGCAATCAGCGCTTAAATATTTTCACGAAGGCGAAAGTTATTTCTTTGATTCGTCTACGACTGTTGGCCAAGTAATCCCGCTTTTGAAACATTTTACTGACATTACTGTAATAACTAATGGCTTTGATAATGCCACGTCTTTATCAAATTTTGTTAATTTTTCCTCATATATGGCCCCGGGAATCATCTCGAGCAATGTCTGTTCGGCTGTCGGTCCTGACACCGTTCAATTTGTATCTCGTTTTTACGTTGATGCCTTTTTCTTTTCTTGCCGCGGTTTTTCACTTGAAGCCGGCCCCAACGAAGGAACAATCGAGCAGCAAAGGGTCAAAGCAGCGATGGCTTCCAGGGCCCGAAAGCTGGTTTGCCTGGTTGATCATACGAAGTTCAACCGCACTCTTCTTTCAAGCGATTGCGCCATAGCCGACATCGATGTTCTCATTACGGACAAAGAGCCAAGCGAGGATTACAAAGAGGCGCTGCTTAGAGCCAACGTCGAGCTCATAGTCGCTGATTAGGTTTTGCGCATTTTTGCTCATTGCTCATACAAATGTTAAATTTCAGGTTTTATCGGATTCTTTTGTAAGCCCTTACTTTTGTATTTCTTTGAGTGTCTTGAATTAAAACGATCAAAAAAGCCTAATTACTAATGGAGGTTGTTTAAAGATGAAAAATGCCCTTCGGATGGTTTCCTGTTTTGCGCTGCTAAGCGGAGTCCTCGTATCTTGCGGTCCTACTACCGCTTCCGAAAGTGATTCCTCAAGTTCTTCTCTGAGCCAACTCGATCTGCCAGACGAGGTAACGGGGATGACCGTAGATGATTTTGCAAATGTCCGTGCCAAGTCGACCGGCTTGCTTAACGAGCCGATCAGTGTCTTCGAGCCAGCCAATGCCGCGTCCTTGTCGTCGGTCCTTCAGGGAAAGAGCCTCCCAACCGTCACCATCCTCACAGTTGACGACGATTTGAATGTCGTCTTTGGAGATGGGAGCAAAGGCGAGGACTTTTTCACTGTCTACCTCACCGTTCTCTATAAAGTAGAGACCATTCCTGGCATCAAAATAGAATCGCAAAAAGCCTTGGACCTCTATCTAGCTGGCATCCGGTCCAACACCCTGATCAAGGATTCTTATCTCGTTTCGTCCGATCCGGAAGTCCTCAAAAGGGCCAGCGAGGATACTTTTGCAAAAAGCTTCTACCTGGCCTTTGACGCGAGTTCCTATGACCTCAGCAACGCCGACGATTACTATGTTGCCTCGGCCCTATCAACCATCGATTCAGCCGATACGATCATCCTTGGCGAAGAAAACGCCAAGTTGGAAGAAGCCGTCGAGTGGTTAAACGCTCGTTTCAAATCAACTTGGGTCAAAACCGAAGATCACCTTAGCCGGGCAATTTGCTCGGGAGCGTACGGGGTCATGACTGAAAATGTGTCGGATCTTAATGCTTTGTACGCCAAGATGGACAAGATGGGTCGGACGAGGAAGCAATTCATCTCTGCTCACCGCGGTTTGACGACGCCTGGCAAGTACAACCAAAACTCAATTCCGTCCATCCTCGATGCCGAAAAGGTCGGGGCAACCCACGTCGAAATCGACCTTCAGATTACCCGGGACAACGTTATTGTGGTCTGCCACGACGACTCCCCCGGCTATTTCAGCGACGATTGTCCGTCCAAGGCTGACCGCTTCATCGACTACGACTGGGACGAAATGAAAGACTATCGACTCAACGACAACGGTGTTGATGTCGGCAACAAGATTCCAACTCTCGAAGAAGCTCTCCTCGCGGCCAAAGGAACTGATCTGGTCTTCATGCTGGAGTTTAAGATCGATTGGTGCAGCGACAAGGCCCTTGCCAAGGAACCATTGCAATATGTGAACGAAATCGTCCGCAAAACCGGCATGGAAAAACAGGTGATTGGAATTACTTACTATCCTTTCTATGCCATGGAGGCGCGGCAATACTCCCCTTGGATGCCGCTTGCTTCCATCGGCCATGGCGACAAGTATTACATGGAATACGTAGGACCCAGCGATCCCGAAGGCATGACTGACTACCTACGAAAATACCAATGGGGATGCGACTACTCGCTCGAAACGATGCTCCTAGCGAATAGCTATAAGTTGGAAGCCCGCGGCTATCCAATCAACAGCTACACGTATGAGGATCAGAGTAACTTCTCAAATGCCTCCAACATCGTCACGACCGATGTCGCCGAAACGAGCCAAGAGGTGGTAGCCAGACTTGCGCCCGAGCCGTACATCTTTCTGAACTCCATTGGCGACATGAAGACTCTCTCATCGTGCCCGGCCGTCACCTATGGCGGCACTTCCAAGGAAGTAGAAGCAACCTTCATTCTCCTCGAGGGTGACGTTGCAACCGACCAGTATCTCACCGGCACCTTCTACTACTACGACGAATCTCTCTCCCACGGTCTCTACAGTCAGGCCGTAACCATCGGCAACGGCGATCTCGGTGCCTCCAAAGATTATCAAAGACAGTACGAAGAAAAAGGCTCCCTGGTCGTCCCAGAAAGCCTTGAAGAATCGGTTTACGGAGCCTGATCAATCATCGACCAGGGCGTAGCCTTCCGGCAAGAAGAGGGCTTCGCCCTTTTCTTTTCGCTCGTAGGTGACGAAGCGAGTCCCGCCCTCGACCGGAATGTCGAAGCGGCATTTGATTGCTACCCGCTTCCCCTTCCGACGATGCACGACTTTCTTAACCTCGTCGATGAGATAAACGCCGCTCAGGCACTCGACGATGATGTTCGTCGCAAAGGAAGCGAAGCCGTGGGTCAAGGAGGCGAAATAGGAATCGTATTCCCAAAGGGTTCCGGTCCGAAGGGCCATCTTCCCGAAGTAGAGGCGGGCTTCCTCGATGGCCTTTTCGAACTCGCCCTCTTTGAGAAGGGCCGAGAGGCGGAGATAGTAGCCGATGAACATGTTGGCCGGGAAGACCTCGTCCTCGCTCACTTTCGGGTTCCGTTTCGGCCCGAGGAGGGAGAAGACCCGTTCATAGAGTTCCGGGTCCTTTTCCTTGCTGGCAAAGCCGAAATGGAAGGCGTAGTACTGGGTAACCTCGCTCACGCGGCCGGTCAGGACGAGGTTTCCCTCCTCGTCCCGAAGGGCGTTGTCGTTCCACCACTTCCCATCGTAGCCGAGGGCCATGATGGCTTTCCTCAGGCCGCGGGCCCGTTCCTTCAGATAGCTGAGACGTTCCGGGTAAAGCTCGGAAAGAGCCTCGAGCATGCGGGCATAGAGCATATTGGTCGGGAAGTTGACCCCGCGGGTGCTCTCTAGATCGTTCGCGTGGCTCCATTCGACGAAGACGACCCCGTCGACATCCTCGAGGAAGCCCTCTTCGTCGCGGAAGCTTTCGCACCACTCAAGGAAGGGGGCGATTTTCTGATAGGCCCCCTCTAAGTCGAGGGTCCGTTCGTTCCGCTTCTTGGCCTCGAGGAGTTCGAGGACATAGAACATCGGCCAGTTCGGAATATAGCCCTGGTCGCCATAATCGCTCGGATGGCACATCGGGATCATCTTGGACGGCTGGTCGCCGAGATTGACGTAATGGGCATAATCGTCGAGGAACGCCTTCTCGACGGCATTCTCCCCGGTGAGAAGGGCCTCGGCCCGGGCGGTGAAATAGGTATCGCAAAGCCAGCCCGCCCGTTCCCGCGAGGGGCAGTCCATGAGGACGTCGACCGCGCATTGCCGGAACGACTCGCGGGCCGCCTCGAAGACGAGGCTCAGTTCGCTATCCTCGATCCGAGCCGCCAGGCGGGTGGCGTCGGGGTTCTCGAGGGAAGTCACTTCAAAGGCGCCAGGCAGCGGCTCGACCCAGCCTTCTTCCACGAGCAAGCGGAAATACTTGCCGCTCACCGGGATGAAGCCGGTCAGCTCGTAAGTGCCCGGTGTGAGATCGTAATGGAGGATATTGTGCGTCCCGTTCCGCTTGAAATCGATGCCGATCGGACCCGGCTCTTCCGCGGTATCGGCCTCGTCGAAGACGATGTCGACGACGCTATGGTCGTAGACCCGGAGGCGGAGGACCGGGAAGCCGGTCTTACTCTTTGCTAAGCCATAGGTCAGGAAGTCGCCTTTGGAGAGGGAATTCTTGGGCGAGCCCAGGCGATAAACGCATTGGGAAACATAGTCGCTCGGAGCCACCTCCCAGTCTTTCTTTTCGTACATCCCAAGGAACGGCGCGTGCATCGAGCGGTCGTCCCAGACCGGAAGGGAAGGATCGATCTCGAAGCGTCCGCCTTCAAGAAGAGTACCAACGTAGCGCTCGTAGCGCGGATAGTGGGTCCGCCGCTCATAGAGGCTCACTTCCCCGACCTGAGCAAGGGGCTCACTCGGAAGATCGATCCTCATCCCCGGGGTCCGGAAGGCCTTGTAGGCATCATAATCCATCCGGTAGGACTCGGAGAAGGCCCGCTGGTAAGAGAAGCGGGCGACCTTCTGAAGGCGGAAAGGCGAAACGTAAACGCCGTCGTCCGAGGAGGTTTTGCGGAGGATATTTCCTCGCTTGTCGTAGATTCGATAGAAAAGGAAGGGCTTTTCGTTCACCCGTTCGTAGCCTTTGGCGTTGCTCCCGGTCAGGAAGACGGAAAGCCGTCGGGGACCGCTTCCCGGAAGGAAGGCCTCATCGACGTAGAAACGCCCCTTGGCTCCCCGTTCGGGACCGTAGAGGAGGAAATCCCCGTTCAGGAAGCACTGATATTCGCTCGCGCCGGTAATTTCCAATAGGCGGGCATCATCGGGAAGGTCGACGGCCATGGCAATCGAACCGTTCATCGTGTTCTCGATCGAAACCGGGTAATAGCCCGGTTCCACTCTTTCCCCTGCCTTGAAGGGACGGAAATTCTCAAAGGTCACCGCATCGCTCTTCGAGAGGGAGAGGGCAAGCTGCTCTTCGTTGCGGATGGTCCAGGAGAGGACCTTGCCGCCCTTCGCGCGATAGTTCGCGATTTTCCGATCGTCGAGAAGGGGGTAGGCTACGTCGAGGAAATCGAACTTGGCGAAGTCCTCTTCGCTCATCTTCGGGAGCTCGTCCCCGCCGATGAGCGCGCCGAGCGGCTCGCGGCCCCGACCGTAGGCCAAGAGGGCTTCCTGATTGAAGGAAATGATCGCCGCCGGCCCTTGGTAGGAACCCAAGGCCGCTTTGACCTTGCGAGCCAATTCGGGTCCGTTTCCTTTATAAGCCTTGAGCTCGATGACGATCGGCACCGCTCCCTCGACCATGGATAGAAGTTCCCCGAGGGTCAATAGAGGCGCTCCGTCGGGGAGGCGGTAACGGGAAATCTCTTCTTCGCTCATCTCCTCGATCACGCCCTCTTCGCCGGCTTGGTAAATCAGGTCGTGGTCGTGGTTGAGATAAAGCTTCCCGTCCTTGGAAAGATGGACATCGGTCTCGAAGGGATAGCCCCATTCCTTGGCCAAGCGGAAAGCCAAAGGGGAATTTTGGTAAGCCAAAGGGCCGTGGAGTCCCCGGTGGGCCACCCCGCGTTCCCGCAAGATATCGAATAATCGCTGAACGTCCATAACGCTTCTCCTAAGCGCCTTTAGTATAGGTCTTTGCCCGCAGTGACAAAGGGCGGCGCGCGAAGACGAAAAGTAAGCAAAACCGCGCGCGGAGCCTCCAGCGCGGAAAAAGCGCTGAAACAAGTCAAAAAAGGCGAACCTCCTTGGCTCAGCTCATCTATAATCAGCTTCGGAGGAATCATCATGGCAACCAACAAAACAACCACTACCAAAACAAGCAGAACCCGTCGGGTGAGCCTGGCCCAGATCATGTTTCTGATCGCCGGCCTCTGTCTGCTCGTGAAGTACATTCTGCAGAACCCGATCAGCACGGCCGGCGTCTTCCAGTTCGTCGGTTCCCTCATCGTCACCATCGTCCTCGTCGGCTTCTACGTCCTCTTCGTCTTCGGCCTGCCCGGCTATAACGGGGCTTGGAAGACGCTTGCCCCGATCGTCCTCATCCTGGCCATTTGCGGGCAATACTCGTTGAATTTCGGGGATGACGACGTCACCTCGGCCATCAATAGCATTGCCTCGATCGTCTGGGTCGTCATTCTCGTCTCCCTCTTCGTCTTCGTCTTCATCCACAAGAAGTGGCTCGGCATGATCGCCTCGGTGACCTCGCTCGTCTACGCCCTCCTGGTCATCGTTTCCTACATCGTCACGGCCATCATCACGGCCGTCGACGGCGGGGAATGGTCTTTCATGCCCTTCCTGCAGGCCGTACTGCTCGCCGCCGGGCTTGGCCTTACGGGCGCCGGACTTTGGATCGGGCTCCGCCGCCGCGACTGGATCAACTAGGAAAGGCAGCAAGAAAGGCTCCCGGCCGGGAGCTTTTTTCGTATTTCCCCTGCAAAAGCCTCTTCAATCAAAGCTTTTTGTCATCATCGGCCATCCCGTCGAGCCGGTAGCCGCACTTCGGGCAGTAGATGTCGGAAGGTTCGACCTCGGCCCCGCACCGCGGGCACTTCCGGGCCGAGAGGGCGGTCGGGATCGGCGGGAGGTCGGGATAGCCGATCCCCCCTTGGAGGGTTCCGCCGCTTCCCCGCCCGGCCTTCCGGTTGCGGCTTTGGTAGACGGACCCCATCACCATCGCGGCCGTGAAGAGGACGAAGCCGCCCATCGAGATAGTTAGGGCAATCCCGACGTTCAGTTCGCCGAAGATGATCCCGACGGGGATTCCGAGGGCGAAAAGGAGGAAACCGACGATTCCGCAGACGATGGAAAGGATTTTGAGTGCTTTCATGCCTCCCATTATACCCGAGGGACAACGAAAAGCCCCGGAAGTCCGGGGCTAGAGATGGCTAGCGCCTCCCTTACATGAGGGAGCGGTAAAGGGCGATGACCTCTTCCTTGGTCGGGGTCCGGGGGTTGCCCGGCATGCAGGCATCGGCCATGGCCGAATCGGCAAGGAAGGAAAGGTCTTCTTCCTTGACGATGCCCTTGAGGGAGGTCGGGATGCCGACATCGATCGAGAGCTGCTGGACCGCGTCGATGGCGGCCTTCCGGTATTCTTCCTGGCTCATCTTCTCGACGCCTTCGACGCCCATCGCCTTGGCGAGTTCACGGTACTTCTCGCCGGTGTAGTCGGCGTTATAGGCCATCCCGGTCGGGAGGAGGATCGAGCAGGCAACCCCGTGGGGGGTGTCGTAGAGGGCGCTCAAGGGGTGGGCCATCGAGTGGACGATGCCGAGGCCGACGTTGGAGAAGCCCATGCCGGCGACGTATTCGGCGAGGGCCATCCCCTCCCGGCCTTCCTTCTCGCCCCTATAGGCGGAGCGGAGGTTATTGGCGACGAGCTTGATGGCTTCGAGGTGGAGACAGTCGCTCAGCTCCCAGGCTCCCTTGGTGATGAGGCCTTCGATGGCGTGGGTCATGGCGTCCATCCCGGTCGCGGCCGTAAGGCCCTTCGGCATCGTCGACATCATGAGGGGGTCGACGAAGGCGACGATCGGCATGTCGTGGGGATCGACGCAGACGAACTTCCGGTGCTTTTCCTCGTCGGTGATGACATAGTTGATGGTGACTTCCGCCGCGGTGCCGGCCGTCGTCGGGACGGCGAAGATCGGGACGCAGGGATTCTTGGTCGGGGCCACGCCTTCGAGGCTCCGGACGTCGGCGAACTCGGGGTTGGCGATAATGATGGCGATGGCCTTGGCCGTATCCATCGAGGAACCGCCGCCGATGGCGATGATGTAATCGGCCGAGGCATTCTCGAAGGCCTTGACGCCGTCTTTGACGTTCTCGATCGTCGGGTTCGGCTTGATGCCGTCGTAGACTTCGTATGCGAGCTTGTTATCTTCGAGCAGCTTCGTCACGTGATCGATGACCTTGAATTTGACGAGGTCCGGATCGGTGCAGACGAGCGCCTTCTTGAAATGATGGGCTTTCGCTTCCACCGGAATGGAGTCGATGGCTCCATAGCCATGGTAGGAAACGGGGTTTAGACAGAAACGGTTGGCCATTTGAAAATTTCCTCCTTGCTAACCGTGGAGATTATAAAGCGCTTACATTGGCGGTTGTGAGCAACTTTCATGCGCATCACGCAATCTTCTTCTCTCCTTGGGAGAGGGATCATTTTTCCTCGATAGCCCTTAGGAAAGGGGCGAAAGTCGAAGACGGCAGGTCTTGCGGGTCATTTGAATATCCGGCCGTCTTCTCGAGCATGAGAAGATAGGCCCTGCGGTCATAAGCTTGGTAGATGGATCTTAGCTGGGCCTTGGAAGCCCGGTAGACTCCTCTCATCTTGGGGAAACAGCGATGAATGAGGGGACTGTAGCCGGCTTTGTCGCTGACGTCCATCACCTCGTCTGTGAAGGGGGCGAGGAGGAGCTGGAGGCTATTGGGATTGTTGAAGAGGGCCTCCTTATGCGGGAAGTAGCCGAGGATCGCCGAAAGCTTCCTCGTCGCCGTCTCGTAGCAGTCGGTCTTCCAGCCATCGACGTCGAGGAGGCAAACGACCTCGTCGTAGGAAAGGTCCCGGTAGTAGGCGTCGAAAAGGGAGGGGATGTTCCCGACCCCTTCGGCGTTCACCACTTCGATCTCGAGGCCGGAGTTCAGGCGACCATAGGAATTCACGATCTTCAGAAAGTTGACTTCCTCGTTTCCCTCGACGATGAGGGCGAGACGGTAATCAGCCATGGTTCCGCCTCTTGGAAAGCTCGACGAGGAATTTGGCAAGGCCCGCCCGGTTGATGCTCCCAAGCTTCCCGCGGAGGAAGAGGTCCCGGGGGTCTTCCCCTTCCTTCACGAGCTGCTCGAGGGAGAAGATCGCGGCCCCCCGTCCTTTCTTGGCAATCAGCTTGATTTGGGGAAGGAGGAACAGCCGCTTGGTGTCGAGCAAGGTGATGTCGTGGGAAGCGAACACCAATTGGGCCCCGGGATTGTCGATGTTGTTGAAAAGGGAGACGATGGCCCGGGTGAGGACGAAGGAGAGCCCGGAGTCGAACTCGTCGATGAAGAGGGCTTTTTCCTCGACGAGGGCATCGACGACATGGGGAATGAGGGCCGCGGCCCGCCGGGTGCCGAGGGAAGAAAGATCCTCGTGCCCCTTTTCGATATTGAGGCCGAGCGAGGAAAGAAGGAGACGGCTCAAGGCGTCTTCCTTCGGGCGCTCGGGGAGGTCGTCCATGAAGAGGACCTCGAGGCGGCGGCCTTGCTCGAGGAAGGGTTGCCTCGCTTCATCGCATAGCGAGGAACTCTCGCCTTCCGCCCCATCGAAGCGTTCATACAAGAACACTTTCTTCGAAGAGTCGTAGGCGAAGGAATAAACATGGCCCTGGCCATCCAGGGAAAAGGAGGCATCCATCTTCACCACCGCATCCTTCGCATGGACGTTCGGCTCGGCATAGGAGGCAATATCTTCGCCGAGAAGGGCTTTCTTAAGGAGGAAAACAGCTTCAAGGAAGGAGGTTTTGCCGACGTTATTGCCAGAAAAGATGGCCGCGGACTTGTAGAGGAGACTCCTTCCTTCCCGGAGATAGTTTCCCTGCAGGCGGTCGCTTTTCTTGGCCCTGAGGGAAAACTTCTGAGGGGCGAGGAAGGCCTTGAAATTCGAAAGGCGGATGTCCTTTATCATGAATCAATGATAACGTAAGCAGTTCGCTTCGCCCAATAGAGCCTTGAAGGCCGTTCCGTCCCATTCCCTTTTGCCTCCGCCTTGCCTTTAATTAAAGGGCTATGGCAAAACCTCTCGCTTCCTATCGGCCTCTCTACCACCTGACTCCCCCTCAAGGATGGATGAATGACCCCAACGGCTTCTCCTATGTCGACGGCCGTTACGAACTCTTCTACCAGTACCGCGAACTCGAGGGCGAGGGATCGACCCACCTTTCCTGGCGGCTCGCTTCCTCGAAGGATCTCGTTTCTTACATTGATCAAGGGGTGAAGCTGGCCCCGCGCTTTCCCTACGAAGGAACGGAAGAGGGAGGAGGCGGTTGCTTCTCCGGAAGCCGTTACCGTGCCAAAAGCGGTGACTATCTCCTTTACGCGGCCGCATCGTCGAATCTTGGGCAAAGCATCGCCTTGGCCAGGAAAGACGGTTCCATATACCGGCAGCTTCCCGAGAACCAGATTGCCCTCCCGCCCGCCTTCGTCAAGAAGGATTCCTTCCGCGATCCTTACTATTTTGCCTATGAGGGCCATGACTACTTCATCGTCGGGGCTTCTTCGACCCTGGGGAAAGGGCTGATTCTCCTTTATGAACTTCAAGGCGAAGAAGCCGTTTATCAGGGCGTCTTCTTCGACGACGAAGAAGTGACGATGTTCGAATGCCCGTGCCTTCTTTTTCTCAATGGGAAAGCGGTTCTCATCGTTTCCCCGATAGGCCTTCACGAAGAAGGAAACCACCACCAAAACAAGTCGAACAACGTTTACCTGATCGGACACATAAACGGCGACGGGCGCTTCGTGGAAGAAACCGACTACCTCGACCTCGACGAAGGCTTCGACTACTACGCAGCCCAGGGAATCAGTCTTCCAGGAAACGGGAAAGAGGCTCTCCTGACGGCCTGGCTTTGTCTCTGGAACAAGGAGACGTCTTTCATTCCGACGAAGGAAAAGGATGGTTATCTAGGGACGATGGCCCTGCCCCGCCTATTGACTCTGAAAGAAGGAAAACTATGGCAAAAGCCCCTTCCTTCGCTCGAAAAATATCTAAAGGCCGGTCAATGCGAAGATCTGGGCCCAGGCCAAAGGAAGGAGTATTCCCTCGCGAGCCGCTTAAGGATCGAAGGCCGTAATGAGCCGCTTTGCCTTTCCTTTTTCCTCAACTCCCACGGGGGAGTCCATCTTGCCTATGACCCCCTTAAAAAGGAAGCAGTCATCACGATTGAAGACGACCGGCGGGAAAGCTTCCTCATCTACGACGGGGAGGAGCGGACCGTCGAACTCCAAGACGGCCTATGGTCCATCGATGCCTATTTGGACCGTTATGTCCTCGAGCTTTGCTTCAATGGCGGTGAGAAATGGGCCTCCCTCATGTACTACCCCCATTTGTCGGAGGGAGGAACGGCCGTCGTCGAAGTGAAGGGCGGCCATCCTTCCATCAGGGAGGATGTCTTCGAAAAGGCTTCGAAATAAGAGAAAAATCGTCCAAAAAGGATTAATTCAACCAGTGGTTGCAAAATATCCAACCAGTTGATGAGTCATTTCTACCTTCTGGCAATAAACAAGAAGGGCCTCCGGACCTTTAATAAAGGCGTCGAAGGAGGAAATAAAATGGACTCATCAGATAACAGCCTCGTCGTTAAGGAACAAAATAGCATCGTCAAAAAGGAGGACGGCAACATGGATAGCTTCGCAAGGAATCTCGTCGAACTCAGGAAGAAGGCTGGGCTGACCCAGGAAGAGCTGGCCGCCAAGCTCGGGCTGAGTGCCCAGTCGATCAGCAAGTACGAAACGGGAACCGCCAACCCGGACATTTCCTATCTTCCGGGGATTGCCGATGCCCTAGGCGCCACCATCGACCGCCTCTTCGGCCGGGAAACGGTCGGCTACGAAGAAGGGCGGAAGCCGAAGAAGATCCTCGTGCGGGTCAACTCGGAAGATGGTGACAAAGCGAACCTCAACCTCCCCTACCGGGCGGCCAAGTTCCTTCTCAAGGCCGGACTCAAGTTCGGCGGGAACGAAGCGATGAAGAACATCGACGTCGATGCGATCTTCGAGGCGGCCGAGCAAGGATGCTTCGGAACGATCGTCGACGTCAAAAGCGCCGACGGCGACGTCGTCCAAATCATCGTCGAATAGTCAAAGGGCGGCTTTGACCTCCGCTAGGGCGAGGCGGTCGGCCGGAAGGAAGGCCAAACGGTCCAGTTCGTCCTCCCCCACCCACCTTGCGCTTTCGTGCTCGCGGAGTTCCAAATGCGGATCCTCGAGACGGCAAAGATAAAGGCGCATCGAAACGCGGAAGGCCGGGTAATCCCATTCGACGGAGGTCAGGAAGTTCTCGACGGCGATGGATGCGCCGAGCTCTTCTTCGATTTCCCGCCTGACGGCCTCTTCAGGGGTTTCCCCGGGCTCGATTTTCCCGCCCGGGAACTCCCAGCCATCCTTGAACTCGCCTTGTCCCCGCTGGGTAACGAGGACGAGGTTTCCTTTCCGGATGACCGCCCCCACCACTTCGATTCTCTTCATGCCTTGCTCCCGTCAACGCTTGAACAAAAGTAATCATAGATGTCGGCGCGGACTTCGTCTTCCAGCTTGAAGCGGAAATAGACGGCCGGGTATCCCCCGGTTTTGCCTTCCCAGTAATCTTGGGGGCCGAAATGGAGATAGCCGAGGAAATAGCTTTGCTTGCGCTCGTCTCTTTCCCGGTCCGACTTCCGGACGAAGAGCATGATCTTCGTTCCGTTTTCCTCGGCATGGAGGAGCTTTTGGATCTGCGGGTTTTCCAAGGTGACATTCGATTTGGAAACCCAGGAGAAGGTGCGGGAGTCGATGAACTGGTCCTCGTAGCGGGTCGAAAGGGAAATGGTCGGGGACTTGACGTAGTTGACGAAGATGGGGAAGACGTTCCCTTCCTCGAGGTAGCGGTAGCCGAAAAGGACCGAGGTGTAATCCTTGGGAGAATTCACGAGCACCGAGACGTCTTCCCGAGAGTAGCGCTCGAAAAGGGCAAAATCGGAACCGCGGTAGGGCTTGCCATAGCGCACTTTGTTCCTTTTGGCCGAAAAGGCAATGAGATCGTCGACCGCCGCCCGGAATTCCTTGCGGGAGAGGAGGGAACGAAAGGATGGGGCGAGACGGTCCTTGGATGAAAGGAAGGAAATCTTCGTTTCTCCCTGGCGGTAATGAAAAGTGCCGTCGAATTCATTGACGAGCGTAGTCTCTTCCCCTTTGGCGAGCCGGCGGCCGAAAGAGG
>CASEWT010000003.1 GCA_949291655.1 uncultured Bacillota bacterium | reverse complement strand
TGTTCCCATCAAGGGAGAGGCGGTAAAGCCAATTGATGAGAAGATCGGTGTCCGAAGCCTGGAAATAGCCTTCGGAGATGATCGAGCCGCGGAGGAAATAGAAGGTTCCGAAATTGTTGAAGTTTCCAATGAACTGGGAGATGAGCGTCGGCGTCGTGGCGAAGATGACGTAGGGGAGGGTTATGTCGAAGAACTGGCGGGTCTTGCTCGCTCCGTCGATGTCGGCCGCCTCGTAGAGGTCGGCTTGGACGTTCGAGAGAATCCCGGTTGCCAGAAGCATCGTCGTCGGGACGGTGAGCCAAGCATTGACGGCCAGCCCGATGAAGCGGGCCGACCAGGTGCTGTCCATCCCGAGGAAGTCGATGGTCCTATCGTCGAAAAGGTGGCCGGATGTAATGTAGTAGTTGATGGGCCCGGAAACCGAGAACATGAATTTGAAGGCAATGAGGGTAATGAAGCCGGGGATGGCATAAGCCAGAATGGGGAAGGCCCGCCAGAAGGCTTTTCCCTTCACGCACTTCTTCGAGAGGAGAAGGGCCAGACCAAGCCCGAGGAAGTAATTGACGAAGGTCGATAGGAAGGCCCAAAGGATGTTCCAACCAAGAATGCGGAAGAAGGTCTCCCCGATGTTCGTCGCGGAGAAGATGGTGACGAAGTTCTCGAGGCCGACATAGTCGACGAGATAGGCCGGAACTTGGATCGTCCCTCCGTAATTGGTGAAAGCCACGAGGATCGTCATGACGATCGGAAGGACGGAGAAAAGGGCTACTCCAAGGAGAGGAATGACGAGGGCAACGGCCGGAAAGGAACGGCCGGAAAGGGCGGCGATGTCCTCCATGAAGGTGCGGGGCTTGTTCCCCTTGAGGACGGCTTCCCGGGCCCGAAGGGCGCTTTTGAGGGATGTGGTGTAGCAGACGACGAAGAGAATGATGGCAAAGATCGTCAGGATGCCCATCAGCATGAAGACAATCGAATTGTCGCCTTGGATGCCGGCCCACGTATCGGTCTTGACCGTCCCGAGGGTAATCAGGCCCTCTAGATACCCTCCACCGAGGAAAACCATGAAGAGGACGAAGAGGACTTCAATAAGGAAGAAGATAATGCCTTTGGCGATTTGGCCATAAAGGATGTTCCCGGCCCCCATGAAGAGCAAGGAGAGGGCTACCTTCCAGTCGGCCTGGGCGAAGAAGTCGAGGAAGGAATTCCCTTTCTCGCGAGCCGCCGCGGCAAACCTCTTGGCTTTCCCGGCAAGGGAAGAGCCGAGGCTTTGAAAGAAAGCTTTTGTCCTTTCTGAGAGACTTTTGCTGGTGATTTTGCCGTTTTCCATGGTTTTCTAGGCCAATGTCGTGATGGCTTCGAGGATTTGGTCGCACATGTCGTCCAAACCCTTTTGGTAGTCCTCTTGGGTCTTGTATTTCTGGTCGGCCGGGGCCCGCGTCGGGTCGGTCGCGAGGTCTTTGTTGAAGCTTTCGCCCGGCGTCCAGATCTGGGCGACTTCGCTGATCGAGGGCATGAGGGTGATGAGTCCGCTCTCGAGGCGTGAGTAGATATTCTCGGAAATGGCCGAGTCGCTCTCGGCGACGACGTCTTCCCGGCAAGGGGCGACGCCGAGCATCTCTTCCCGGAGCTTGACCATCTCATATGAAGTAGCAAACTTCACGAACTCCAAGGCGGCGTTCGGAACTTTGGTGTAGGCCGAGATGGCATAGCCGTTGATGCCGCCCATGGCTTGCATGTCGATGAGCTCGGGGTCTTCTTCCGAGAGGTCGCCCGAGGCGGGTAGCTGGGGCAAGCCGGCGATGACGAGATTCTCCCGGGCCTTGGCATCGGCTTCCGCGTAGCTAAGCCCTTCAGTTTCGTATTGGGCCCTCATCTCGGTTATGAAGTTTTCCGTGACGTCGGGCGTCGTCATCGTCGCGAAGATCTCCCCGCGGGCCAATTGCCCATAGCACGTCGTGTTGATGGAGTCGTCGACGCAAGTCGGGCCAATGACTTCGGCCAGCTGGCGGATGATTTGGGCGCCTTTCCAGGCCTCGCCCTTGTTGAAGCCGATGTCGAGGGGGTTCTGCCCGTCGTCGCCGAAGACGTAAGCCCCGTAGGAAAAGAGGTAGCCGCTTGAGAAATAGACGTCGTAAAGGGCCTTGGCGTATCCCCGTTTGGTCGGATCGGCGGCATTGATGTCCTTGCTGTATTTCCAGAGGGCATTCCAGCTTTCGACCATGTCGGGCGTGCCATTTTGGTTCGCGTCGCTATTTTCGGGGACCATGTCTTTCCGATAGAAGAGCATCCCGGCCTGGGCGTTGATTGGGACGCCGTAGGTGTAACGGACGCCGCTATCGACCCCTTGGTAAGCCTTGACTGCCGCTTCGGGAAGGTTTTCGAAAGCCTCCACTTCCCAAGAAGGAATGGGGTAGACGTGCCGGGCTTCGGTGTATTTCATGATGACGTCGTTGGCCTGGTAAAGGACGTCGGGACCATAACCGTAGGGACCGTCTTGGGCCAAATCGCTATATTGGTCGATGTTCGCGTCGACGGCCTCGATTCCGTATTCGGCGTACTTTTCGTTGAAAGCATCGAGCAGTTCGTCGAGATAGCCGAGTTCCTTGGCCGTATCGTTTTCAAGGACCTGGATCTTGATGTTACGCTCGAGTTCGCCGTTAAAGACGGAGAAGACTGGGGTGTTTTCGTCCGCGTCGACGATTTCCGAATTGCCTCCGGTTTCGTTTGGTTGGCTCGGGAGGGAGGATTGCTCCGTGCCTCCGCACGAGACGAGGATGGCGGCGATGGCGGCGCCGAGAGGGACGACGAACTTCCTTTTCATGCTTTTACCTCCTGATAAGGAAACCGAATGGTTCTAGATAGCCGCCTTCATAACGGCTTGCGATTAGGGATTCAGAGGAGATGGGATGGGCCTTTCTAGAGCCGTTGACATAAAGGACGAGGGATTTTCCGTTGTGGGAACGCGTGATTTTCAATAGGCCGTTTTCTTCTTCCGCCCGGAAGCTTCCATGGGCCAAAACTTCGCTGTTTCTAAGCAAAATCAAAGAATTCAAAAGCTTTTTGTGGGTGTTTTCATCATTTGCTCGTTCCCAAGGGAAGCAACGCCGGCAGTCGGGGTCGTAACCTCCTTCCATCGGGATTTCGGTCCCGTAATAGAGGCAAGGCATCCCTGGGTAGAAGAAGAGGATCGCCAAGGCGGCATCAAGGGTCTCGATCCTGCCGTTGGCCAAAGTGAGGAAGCGGTGGGTGTCGTGGCTATCAAGGAGGTTCAGCATGGCCGGAAGCATCGAGGGCCGGTAACGGACATAAAGCTCTTCGAGGCGCCCGGCGGCTTCTTCTGCCGTAAGTTTCCCTTTTATCAGGTAATCGGCGATGGCATAGGTCAACGGATAATTCATCACCCCGTCGAACTCGTTTCCGGAAAGGAAGGAATGGGCATTGTGCCAATGCTCCCCAATGATGATGGATGAGGGGAATTCCGCCTTGATGGCTACCCGGAACTTTCGCCAAAAGGAGTGGGGGACTTCGTCGGCGACGTCAAGCCGCCACCCGTCGATGCCAAGGCGGAGGTAATGTTTGGCTACCTCAATGAGATAAGCAGCGCATTCACTATTTTCGGGGTTCAGTTTCGGCATATAGGGGCAAACCGAGAAATATTCGTAGTTTCCCTTGGCAATGTCCGGACGGTCGCCGCGAACGAAGAACCAGTGGTAGTAGGGTGAAGACCGCCCCTTTTCGACGACGTCTTGGAAGAAAGGCGAATCGGAGGAAATGTGATTGAAGACGGCGTCTAGGACGATCCTGATCCCTTTGGCATGGGCCTTGGCTATCAAGGCGCGGAGATCTTCCTCCGTCCCGAGTTCAGGATCGATCTGCATGTAGTCGATGGTGTCGTATTTGTGGTAGCTGTTCGAACGGAAGATGGGCGTGAGATAAAGGGCGTTGATTCCGAGGTCGGCAAGATAATCCAAATGGTCGGCTATCCCTTTGATGTCGCCGCCGGCAAAGGATTTGTTCGTTGGCTTATCTCCCCATTTTAAGTTGATATAACCCGTGTCCTTTTCCTTTTTTCCCATCGCGAAACGATCGGGAAAGATTTGATAGAAAACGGCTTTCGATGCCCAATCGGGCAAGTGAAATACATCCTCTTCGTGGATATATGAGAACTGGAAAAAATCCTCATAGGCCTTGGCGAAGTCGTAACTCGCGGTCAATCCCCTTTCGGAAAGGTAGTAGTGCTCGTCCCTGACCGAAATTTCGAAAATGTAGGCCAAGCGGCGGCTTTGCAAGGGAATCGCCGACTCGAAATAGGAAAACTCCCGGCTTTTCCTCACGAGGGGCATTTCTACCTGATCGCGTTTTTCCTGGAAAGAGTACTTTTCTCCATAGTGGATAACGACCTTGGCGTTCTCGTCTTCCCTCGCAAGGCGAAGCCGGAGGAAAAACGAAGACGGCGAAAGAGGTTCGGCCATAGGGGATTCGCTTACGTGGAGGATGGCTTCTTTCTTCATATGTTAAGTAAATTCCTCTTTCTTCTATAATAAGGTCAATGGTTCGAAAGAAAGTTACGCTCAGAGACATCGCGAACGAGGCGGGGGTAAGCGTTGCCACGGTTTCCTACGTCCTCAACGACCGGCCGGACCAGAAGATCTCGGAAGCCAAGCGGAAGAAGATTCTCCAGCTGGCCAACCTCTACCGTTACGTCAAGAACCCTTCGGCTTCGAGCCTCGCTTCCGGACGCCACAACGTGATATCCCTTCTCTTTCCCGAGGCCGGATCGCTGCTTGAGGATGCCGATCGCTTCCTCATCGCGAGGCGTTTCCACGCCGCTTTCGCCGAGCGGGGGATCCGCGTTTCGCTCGAAGTGGGGCGGCCCTCGTTTTTCGGCCAAGGGACCGACGGCGTCATCGCCATCGGCATCGACCGCGACCAGTTCCTCGCCATTGGCGAAGACCTATATGTTCCCTTTGTTGCCGTCGATACGTTGGTCGAGCATTGGCTTTTCAACCAGATCGTCGATGACTATGACGCCTATTCCGGCGTCCTCGTCTCTTTGCAGGTGGCTTCCAGGTCTTACCGGAAGTACTTGGAGAGTCGCTTCGACGTCCGCTATGTAGCCAGTGAGCAGGAAGCTCTCGAGGAAGGGCGGACCCACCCTTCGCCCTTTCTCCGAAACCCGGCCCTCATCGCCCTTTATGAACGGGAAGGCCTCTCTTTCCGGAATATCGATGCCTTCAGCCCGCGAAAGGTCGAGACGATCGTCGAGCGGACCATGGCCAGCGCTCGCGACGGCGACCAATCGGCCCATCTGAAGGTCTAGGGACACAAGCCTTGAGGGGCGCCGGCGGAAAGGGTTCCGGCGCCCCTTTTGCTTGCTTAGGCGGTGACCGCCGGGGTGATGGTGACGATGCGGGAATAGACGTTGAAGGAGATGTCGTAGACGCCGGCTTCCGTGCACTTAGCGTTCAGGTTTTGGGCGCTGGCTGCTTCGAATCCGGTCGTCGCCGGGGCAAGGTAGGTGCTGTTGTAGCTGGCGATTTGGTTGGACCAGCCATCGCCCGTCGTCGTCGACCCGGCCGTGAAGGCGGCAACGGTGAATTCGTCGTCGACCCGGAAGGTCACGCCTTCGATGAGGTAGAGGTCGGCATTGTCGGGATCGACGGTCAGCTTATAGGTGTCCATCAAGGTCATGCCGTCGGCTTCGGTGACGCTGCTCGTCCCCCAGGACGGGGTGTCGTTGGCGATGGTCCCGTTGATGTAGTAGTCCCCGATGGTAAGGCCCTTCGTTTCGTCAAGGGTAGCGGAGAGGGTTCCGGCCGCGTTGTCGGCTCCCGGGACATAGGTGAAGGTGTAGGTTCCGCTCTTGGTCGCCAAGATATTGGTTCCGTTTTCCGGATGGCTGAAGAGAGCCGCCGAAGTGGTGTCGAGATTGTTGTAGTTGATGTAGATGTTGGCGTCGCTCGTGGTTCCGTCGGCTGCGTTGGTTGCCAGAGTGTGGAACATGAACTCCTCGCCTTCGCGGAGATAGATCTCCAAGGTGTAGGCCGACTCATCGGCATTCGGGGTAAGCTGGGTCGCGTTATTGAACATGTTTCCCCAGCCCGTGATGTTCGCGCCCTTGATGTAGTAGGAAAGGGTCGTCTCCGGCCGCTCTTCGATGCAATCGCCGTTCCGAACGATGGTCAGGTAGTTGAGATTGTTGATGTTGTTCTCGGCATCGATGCCTTCGAAGTTCGGATAGGTGTGGAGGGTCAAGGTGTAGTTCCCGTCCATGAGGATGCCGATATTGCTCTTGCGGGTACTATCGGCAAGTCCGCCGTCGGACTGAATCCATTCGTTCACGCCTTCGTAGAGGCGGACATAACCGGAACCGTATTGCCAGTCCCAAGCGTAGGGATCGGTTTCCGTTTCGGTGAAACTGATGACTTGGAAGGAGTCTCCCTTATAGAGGTCAGCGGTGATGGAATAGATGTTTTCGTCGGTCGTTTCCGTGTCTTTTGCCAACTTGTGCTGATCAGTCGGGGTGTCGCCCCAGTTGGAACTAAGAAGGATGGGAGAAGAGCCGCTTCCGGCGATGTAGTAGTCCAGTGTGTCCTCTTGGTAGACGTTGACGGCCCCGAAAAGCGTCGTGCTTTCGGTGAGGGGATCCTCGAAGAGATAGGCCCGCGAAAAGCTCGGGGTCAAATACCAGTCGACGAGCTTGCCCGCCGTCGGCTTGTAATCGTAGTCGGTCGGGACGCCTCCGCCTTCGGGTAGGGTCTCTGTATGGACGATTTCGCCGGCGACGCTATAGGAGATGACGATTCCTTCTTCGGCGGGAGACGAGGAGTCGACAGGGCTCGAGGATGCTGGTTCGGACGATGTGTTGGTCGGCGAACTCTCGCTCGGGGTGTTACACCCGCTCAAGGCGAGCAGGGCGCCTCCGAGGAGGATGGCGACGGCTCTTTTCTTAAACATGCTTAACCTCCTGTTGCTTAATACTTAAGCGTTTAAGTTGATTACATGATAGAAGGCTAGAAAATACCTTGTCAATAACGAGATGTAAGCGCTTCCGATATGCGCGTCGCATGGTCAAAAATAAAACTCCCGCGCGCAGGCAGGAGGGTTGTTTTCCTTCTCTTTCTAAGCGTATCGCTCAACCGGGAAGATTCGGTTTACTTTGGCAATCGGTATGTATAGGGCCTCCATGCAGGCTAGGGTCACGGCTCCCGTGACCGGGATGTAGACTCCGTTGTAAGCAAGGGCAGCCACCAAATCGTATCCGTAGATGACCATCGAGGAGATGGTGGAGCCGATGAGCCTTACCAAGGTTGCGAGGACGATTCCGAGGAAGATGTAAAGGAAACCAAGCGGATTCCAGCCGTCTTCGCCCTTGAAGCAGAGCTTGGAGAAGAAGCCGATCTCGGCAATCGAGCCGAAGCCGATCAGGTAGTCGAAGGGATAGGTTTGGAAGCCGTAGCCATCGGTTATGCAGGTGATGATGCCATAGACGAGGCCGCCGGCAATGAAACCCTTCGTGGGTCCGTGGCGCAGGGCAATGAGGGAAAGCGGGACGAGCCCCAAATTGATCGATCCTCCATCGGCCCCGACTTGGATCTTGATGAATTGAAGGGCGATGGCCAGGGCCGAGAGGATGCCGATTTCCGAGATGTCGCGGATGCTGATTTTGATGAGGTTGGCCGAAAGCGAGAAACTGACGAGCGAGGAAAGAAGCGACAGGGCAGCGATGACGACCGCTCCCGGGAGGAAGGCCGGGGAGGCCGCATCGAGGTAAATGAAACCCGGGTCGCCGTAATCGAGGGCGATGTCGCTTCCGATAGCTTGCCAGCATTCGCCGTATGCAAAGAGGGTCGGGGAAATGAAGAAGAGGACGCCGGCGACAAGGCTCACGATGGCCGCTGTCAGGGCGAGATGCGAGGAATATTTACCGCAAAAAGGCGATATGACAAGCAAAATAAGAGAAAAGAGAGGGAGGAAATAAAGCCAGAGAATCATCCAGTTTCCGCCGTTGGCGAAAAGCGCTCCGAATCCGATGGCGATTTCATCCAAGGGCGTGAAGGTGTATCCGTTTGTGAGCTCCCCGTCGACGAGAATCGGACCGCCGGTCACTTCGATGGGGTTCGCTTCGAACTGCGGGAAAGCCAATCCGACGAAGACGATCGCCGCGAAGACGATGGCAATGAGCCAAAGCCAACGTTTAAGGAAAGCGTCGTAGTCGAATCCTTTCTTTGTGGGTGTTGGGGTGTCGACATGTTCCATGCAAAAAGCCTCCTTTCGCGGGGAGGCTCGCCAAAGAAAAAGGGTTACCTCCGCCAGCATTGCCTGGATCAGGTACCGTCGAGCCGCCATTATCGGCTCCTCTCAGCCTCCTCGGGGAAGCTCCGGGCACCGATATTATTGTTTCTTTCGTGCCCAAAGCAATACTTGCCGCTATGATTGCCTCATGGTTTGCCCCGCTTGGTACGTCAAAACGCCCCTTCCGGCCGAGGAGGCTGCCGCGGCTAAGTCGTTGGCCGTCGGGCCTTCGGTACTCGCGCTTTCGACCCCGGAAGGGAAAAAAGAACTCCGATTGGTCAGCGGAGCGTCTTTTGCTAGGGCCCTCACGATCAACCGTGCCTACCTTCTGCATGGCGATTTCCTGGCGCCGGCCGAGGACAACGACTACGAAAATGCCTCGTGCTTCCTTCTTGAGGACGGGAAAGCCGGCTTTGCCATCGGCGCCACGGGCTGGCTGATGTCTCTTTTCTCCAACGAAGACTGGAAGGGCTTTGCCGCTATGATCGGGCCTTTTGCCGCGGAGAGGTCGCGGAAACTGGTTTGCATTCTTGCCGGCGAGAAAGGCAAATCCCCGCTTCCGAAACTGTACCGGGAAGCTTTCGGCTTCGTCGAAATTGCAGCGACGAAGGACGATACCCTATCCATGAGCCGGGCTTATGGCGAGGATTTCGTCAAGGCGTTTCTCGAGCATAACGGACGGCCAAGCCACCTTTTCATGGTCAAGGCAAGGCCCCCCGAAACGGGCGTCTGCTTATTTGATGATTACTCCTTGGCTTGCCGCTTTGTCGATGAGTATACCGATTTACCGCTTTTTTGAGCCGCCCGTCGGCCGGTTTGCCAAGTGGCCATTATCGTTTCTTTGCCCTACAATGAGGGGGCATAGACATGGATAGATTCAAGGTTATCAGCGTCAAGGAATCCGTTTTTTCGCATAACGAAAAGCGGGCCGAGGAACTTCGTCAATTCCTCAAAGGAAAAGGCGTTTATCTTCTTAACGTCATGTCCTCACCCGGGAGCGGGAAGACGACTCTTCTCGTTTCTTTGATCAATCGGCTCAAAGACAAATTGAAGATCGCCGTGATGGAAGCCGATATCGACGGGGCGGTCGATGCCGAGACAATCAGCGAAAAGACCGACGTAAAGACCATCCAACTGCACACTAACGGAGCCTGTCACCTCGATGCCGAAATGACGAAAGAGGGGCTCGAAGGCCTCGGTATCGACGGCTTTGACCTCGTGATTCTCGAAAACGTCGGCAACCTCGTCTGCCCGGCCGAATTCGATACCGGGGCTGTTTCGAGCCTCAACATCCTTTCGATTCCCGAGGGCGACGACAAGCCTCTCAAATACCCGTTGATGTTCAAGGTTTGCTCGACCTTTGTTTTCTCGAAGGTCGACGTCTTGCCATATTTCGATTTCTCGATCGATCAGGCGAAGGAAAACATCCGGCGCTTGAATCCCGAGGCCTGCTTTTTCCCGGTTTCGGCCAAAACGGGCGAGGGGATCGAGGAACTGGCTGCCTATCTATTGAGGCTTGTTGAAGCCTATAAGGAGGAGTGAAGGATGGACGAGAAAAAGTATCGCGTCGACAAGCAAGACTATGCCGAAGGCATCTATAAGGACGGCCCAGTCAAAAACGCTTTGCCCTCCGGGAAAGAAGAAAGAAAGTTCATAACCAAGCTTGCCAATCACATCCAGACGCTACCCGGTGTCAAGGTCGTGGCTGGAGACCCCGAGTACAATGCCCTCGCTTGCTGCGTAAGCGACGAAGAGGCCAAACTCGTCCTCTCGATGAAGCTGCGGAAGCACTATACGGTCGAGGATGTCGCCAAGAAGAACAAGATGCCGGTCGAAAAGGCGGCGCCGATGCTTAGCGCCCTGGCGATGACCGGGATTTTGATGTTCGATCCAGAGGACCCGGAGGTCGGCCCGGACAAGAACAACAAGAAGCAGGGCGGCTACTGGATCCCAATTTTCGTGCCGGGAATCATGGAGTGCCTGGTCGACAACGTCAAACTCGCCGAAACCCATCCCGAGATCCCGGAGGCCTTCAACGAATACACCATCAAGCGCATCATGCCCCTGGCCGGGAACCTTCCGATCGGCGGCGGCGTCATGCGGGTCATCCCGATCGAGAGCGCCATCAAGGACGACCCGAAGCATACTGTCGACGAAGAGATTTCCCATTATGTCGAAACGGCCACCGACATTTGCGTTTCCCCTTGTTCTTGCCGGGTAGCCCGCCGGATCCAGGGCGAGGGCTGCGGCCATCTCGAGGACGACATGTGCATCCAGTTCAACGAGGCGGCCCGGGCTTTCATCCATGCCGGGCGCGGCCGCCGCATCAGCAAGGAAGAGTGCTATGCGATTCTGAAGAAGGCCGAGGACAACGGCCTCATGCACGAGATGCCGAATACCGATGGGCCCGGTTCGACCCACGCCATGTGCAACTGCTGCGGCTGTTCTTGCTTTTCCCTTCGGACGGGCGAGTACTTCCACACGGCGACGATGGTTAGAAGCAACTACATTTCCAAAATCGATCCCGACAAGTGCGTCGCCTGCGGGGAGTGCGTCGAAGCCTGCCCGATGAATGCTTTGAAGCTGGGCGAACGGCTCGAAAACAAGAAGCCGATCAAGGTCAAGACGCCGCTCAGCGCCTTTCACCACAAGTGGGGGAGCGACAAGTGGAACCCCGATTACCGCTATAACCGCGAATATGTCATGCCGGAGACGGGAACGGCTCCTTGCAAGGTCGCCTGCCCGGCCCACATTGCCATCGAGGGCTACCTCGAGCTGGCCCGGCAAGGCCGCTACGAAGACGCCCTGCGCCTCATCAAGAAGAAAAACCCATTCCCGGCTGTTTGCGGCCGCGTTTGCAATAAACGCTGCGAGGATGCCTGCACCCGGGGAAGCATCGACGACGCGGTGTCGATCGACGAGGTCAAAAAGTACGTTGCCGAACTCGATTTGAACAAAAAGACCCGGGTTTTGCCGCGAATTGAGCACCCGGAATTCCACGATATCAAGATGGCGGTCATCGGCGGGGGACCTTCGGGCCTCAGCTGTGCCTATTACCTCGCGGCGAAAGGCTATGCGGTAACCGTCTTCGAAAAAGAGAACCGCCTCGGGGGGATGCTGACGCTCGGCATTCCTTCCTTCCGTCTCGAGAAGCGGGTCGTCGAAGCTGAAATCGACGTCCTCCGCGATCTCGGGGTCGAATTCAAGACCGGGGTCGAGGTCGGCAAGAACGTCTCGATTCAGGAACTGAAAAACGAAGGCTTCAAGGCCTTCTATCTGGCCATCGGAGCCCAAGGCAGCCGGAAGCTGGGTGTGGCCGGGGAAGAAAACCAAGGCATTCTTTCCGGAATCGCCTTCCTTAAAGGGGTCAACCTCGGAAAGGCCCCGCGGCTAAGAGGCCGGGTGGCCGTCATGGGCGGAGGCAATGTCGCGATTGACGTCGCTCGGACCGCCCTTCGTTATGGCGCTTCGGCCGTCGACCTTTATTGTCTCGAAAGCCGGAGCCTCATGACCGCGGCCGAGGAAGAAATCGAGGAGGCCGAAGAGGAAGGGATCCTCATCCACAACGGTTGGGGCGTCAAGGAATTCCAAGGGGAGCGCGGCGTCCTCCGCAACGCCGTCCTCAAGAGGTGCTTATCCGTTTATGACGAAAACTATCGCTTCAACCCCTCTTACGACGAAGACGACCTTTTGGAAGTCAAATGCGACTATTTCATTGCCGCCATCGGGCAGCAATGCGAATGGGGGCGCTTGCTCGACGGCACTACCTGTGCCCTCGGGGCTTCGGGCCGAATCAAAGCCGACGGTTTGACGCTGCAAACCGACGATCCTGACGTTTTCGCCGGCGGAGACTGCCACTATGGCCCCCGTTTCGTCATCGACGCCATTGCAGCTGGACACGAGGCTTCCGAATCGATGCACCGCCGTGTCCATCCCGGCCAGTCCCTCACCATCGGCCGCGCCCAAAATCCGTATCTGGCCTCTTACATGCTCGACAAGGACAATGTCGTCGTCCAAGGCTTCGACAATGCTCCGCGGGTCGAGGTGAGGCGGTCGAAGGACGAGGATGAGATGAAAGACGACCGCGTCCTCCTGACCGAAGCCGAAGTCAAGAAAGAAGCGGGACGCTGCCTGAAGTGCGGCCGGACCTTCGTCGACGAGACGATGTGCGTCGGATGCGGGCTATGCACGACCCGGTGCGAATTCGACGCCATCCATCTTGAACGCCGCTTCGATGCCCAAGGCGTCGTTTACGAAAAATCGACGGCCAATGCCGCTCCCCACCTTCTTTCGCGGAACCTCAAGATCATCTTCACCGGCAAGGGAAAGGCCAAGCTCGTGAACAAAGACGACCTTGAACTCCAAGACGGCAAGAAGGAAACGATTCGCTAGCCATGCACGAGATGGGCTTGTGCTTCGAGCTCATGTCGACGCTCGACGACCTCTTGAAACGGGAAGGGATAAACCACCTCTCTTCCGTGACTTTGGACGTGGGGGAGGCTTCGATGGTCGTTCCCCGTTTTCTTCTCGAGTGCTGGGAAGCGGCCAGGGAGGGAACTCCTTACGCGGATTGCCTGCTCAAACTGAACGTGCGGAAAGCCCACGGCCGTTGCCGAAAATGCGGCTTCGTTTTTCTTGTTGCCGATAGCGACCGGGTATGCCCGAAATGCGGTGCCCGAGACGATTTCGTCACCATCGACGGAACGGAGTTCGAGATTGTCGAAATCGAAACTGACGACTGAAAGACATAATTAGCACTCAACACTTGCGAGTGCTAAAGAGATGGTATAGAGTAGGCCTCGCAAAGGAGGTTTTGCCCTATGGATAACGGAATGATGGATTATCAAAACGACGAGAACATCCTCCAGAAGTTCGGTCGGAACATCAACGAAGACGTGAAGAAAGGGAAAGTCGACCCGGTCATTGGGCGCGACGACGAAATCCGGAAGGTCATCCAGATCTTGGCCCGGAAGACGAAGAACAACGTCGTCCTTTTGGGCGAGCCGGGCGTTGGCAAGACCGCCATCGTGGAAGGCCTTGCCGAACGGATCGTCAAAGACGATGTTCCCTCCTCTTTGAAGGACAAGGAAGTCTATGAGCTCGACATGGGAGCTCTTTTGGCGGGAGCGAAATACCGCGGCGAGTTCGAGGAGCGGCTCAAGGCCGTCCTCAACAAAATCAAGGACAGCAACGGGAAGATCATTCTTTTCATCGACGAGATCCACTTGATCGTCGGAGCTGGCCGGACCGACGGGGCCATGGATGCCTCGAACATGCTCAAGCCTCTATTGGCACGCGGGGAGATCGATTGCATCGGGGCGACGACCCTCAACGAATACCGCAACTACATCGAAAAGGACCGCGCCCTTGAACGGCGTTTCCAGCCGGTGATGGTCGGGGAGCCGACCGTCGAAGACACGGTCTCTATTCTTCGCGGACTCAAGGAACGCTTCGAGTCCTACCACGGCGTCGAAATAACCGACGGAGCCCTCGTGGCCGCCGCCGTCCTTTCGAACCGCTACATCACGAGCCGCTTCCTTCCCGACAAGGCCATTGACCTCGTCGACGAGGCGTGCGCGACCATCAAGGTCGAAATCGAGTCGATGCCGGTCGAGTTAGACGAGGTCAATCGCAAGATGCGCCAGCTTGAGGTCGAACGGGTGAATCTCAAAAAGGAAACCGACGAGTCGAGCAAGCGCCGCCTCGAAGACCTCGAGAAAGACCTCGCAAGCTGCAAGGCCAAGTTCGACGAGCTCTCCAAGAAGTGGGAAGTCGAGAAGGCCGAAATCAAGGATGCCAAGGACCTCAAAGGCAAAATCGAGAAAGCCAAGTTCGATTTGCAGACGTATTTTGCTCGCGGCGATTACGAAAACGCCTCCCGCCTCCAATATCAGACGATACCGGAGATGGAGAAGCGCCTGAATCAGGTTGCCAGCAAGGGCAAGGAGGAAGACCGCCTTGTCAACGAGGTGGTCGACGAAGATCTCATTGCCAAAATCGTGTCGCGGATGACCAATATCCCGGTCAGCCGCATCGAGAAAGGCGACCGTGAGAAGGTCCTCGACCTCAAGGCGACCCTCGAGAAGCGGGTCATTGGGCAAGATGAGGCTGTCACCTTGGTTTCCAATGCCATCCTCCGCCAGCGGGCCGGGATCCAAAACCCGAATCGCCCGATCGGAAGCTTCCTTTTCCTCGGGCCGACCGGCGTTGGGAAAACGGAGGTCAGCAAGGCTTTGGCCGAAGCCCTCTTCGACAACGAAAGCAACATCATCAGGATCGACATGTCCGAGTACATGGAAAAGTACTCGGTCAGCCGCCTTATCGGGGCCCCGCCCGGCTATGTCGGTTACGAGGAAGGGGGCCAACTGACCGAAAAGGTTAGGCGGAACCCTTATTCAATCGTTCTGTTCGATGAAATCGAGAAGGCCAATCCGGAGGTCTACAACCTCCTCCTTCAGATTCTCGACGAAGGCCGTTTGACCGATAGCCAAGGCCGCCTCATCGACTTCAAGAACACCATCATCATCATGACGAGCAACCTCGGGAGCGACTTCATCCTCGAGGGGCATCGGGAAATGGTGGAGCCCCTCCTTCATCAAACCTTCAAGCCCGAATTCCTCAACCGGATCGACGAGATTGTCTTCTTCAATCCGCTCGACAAGTCGATGCAGCGCCTTATCGTCAAGAAAATGCTTTCCGAACTGGGGAAGCGCCTTGCCGAGCGCTACTACGTGGTCGACTTCGACGAATCGATCGTCGACTATGTCCTTGAGACGGCTTACTCCCCGAAATTCGGCGCCCGCCCCCTCAAGCGGTTCATCTCCGACAAAATCGAGACTTACCTGGCGACTAAGATCGTCGAAGGAAACCTCTCGACCGAAAAGAAGTACATTCTCTCCTTCGACAAGAAGGAAGGGCTGCTCCTCAAATAGACGAGGCCCGGCTTTTGTCCGGGCCTTTGGTTTATATTTAGGGAAGGAGGAATTGCCATGGCCCTCATCAATTACCTGTTTGGAAAAGGCTGCCTCAAATCCGATACAAAGCGGGATGCCGGCAAGCCCTTGCCGACCGATTTGAAGGAGTGGAAAAGTCTCACCTACGATCGGCGTTACGGCAAATGGGGCCAACTGGATGTCTATCGGAAGGACATTCCCGGCCTCTTGCCGACCATCGTCGTCGTCCATGGCGGCGGCTACCTTTACGGAACGAAGGAAATCTATTCGCGGTACGCGAAGGCCCTCGCCCACGATGGCTACGTCGTCCTTTGCTTCAACTACCCCCTGGCTCCGGGTAGCCGCTTCCCGACTCAACTCCATTGCCTCGACGAGGTTCTCTCGTTCGCCAAGGAGCATTGGAAGGAGTGGGGTGCCGATTTGGGGCATGTCTATTTGTATGGCGATTCGGCCGGGGCGAATCTCTCCTATCTCTACGGCCTCGTGCAGTCGAGCCCGGAATATCGGAAGCTGTTCCCGGGGCTTCGGCTCGATCTCCCGGTCAATGGGCTATCGCTCAATTGCGGGCTCTACGGAAACCTCGGGACCTCGGAAGTCTCTCAGACGTGGTGGATGTGGCGTTACTTCCTGCCCCGTTTCCGCAAGAAGGACGATCCGCGCTTTTTGACGGTCCGCCATATCGGGCCAGCGTTCCCGCCGACGTATCTCATGACTTCCGATGGGGACTTCCTCCGAGCCGAGAATCCTCCTTTCAAGAAGCGCCTCGAGGAAGCTGGAGTGCCGCTTTTCTTCGACGACTTCGTCGGGAAGGAAGCGCCGCTAAAGCACGTGTTTCACTTGGACGTCGATACCGAAGAGGCTCGGGCTGCGCGCTTCAATAGTGAGCGTTTCCTTGCCTCCTTCTAGCAATAATTAGAAAAAAGAAGCCGCTTTTGCGGCCTCTATTTTCATTCCCCTTCTTCTTGCGAACGTTTCTTTTGCATTCGGTAACGGTGGACGAGAAAGCCTATGGCGGTAATCGGTAGGCCGAGGATGAGGACGTAGCCGAGCTCCCATCCGGCGTTGTCCGCGATGTCGAGGCCCATTTCGACGTAAACGGCGATGAGGAGGGTCCAGATGAATGTCGTCGCGAGAGGGAAAAGCCACTCTTTCTTGCCCCAAATGTGGTTGAAGGGCAGGAGAAGGAGGAAGGATGCCGGGACGGCCCAGACGAAGGCCATCCACCCGCTCCAAGCGGTTTTCATGATGAGGTCGCTCACGAAGAGAATCGTCGCGAATGTCCAAATGGTCAGCATGGCAAGGAGGGTGATGATGATCCGGTTCGACATGACCTTCCGCGGGTCGTTCCGTCCGATTTCCCGTAGGGTGGCTTCGCTTTGGGGATGGGTCAGGAAATCGAGGGTCACCCCGTAGAAGTCGGCAAGTTCGAAAAGGGTATTGAGGTCCGGGAGGGCCTCGCCCCGTTCCCATTTCGAGATGGCCTTGTCGCTATAGGCAAAGCGCTCGGCGAGCTGGCCCTGGGTCAAGCCCCGATGCTTTCTTAGGAGGGCGAGGTTCCGCCCGACGGTCGGCGTCAAATCTATCATTGGCAACAAGGATAATAGTTATCGCGGGGAGAAAAGGAAAGTTCGCGGTAGAAAAAACCGCCCCGTGGGGCGGCTGCGATTCCGTGAAAAACAATAATTAGAACTCGATGATGGTGATTTCGTTCTGGTCGTCGTTTCCGAAGATCGGACCTTGTTCGGCGAGCTCGGCCAGCTTTTCGCTGTAGGCCGCGCCTTCTTGGGTCTCGAGGGCGGAATCGTCTTTCTTGTAAAAGAACATCGTGGATTCTACCTCCTTTTCCAATCGTCCCCTTGCGGGAACGCCCACAATATAGAGGGTTCGAAAAGCCATTCAAGACGGGTTTCTATGAAACCTCTTACAGAAAGTGCTTACATTAAGCGCTTTCAGAAAATATCGGTAGTTTTGGCTATCTTTAAAACCTGTGATGGCATCGAAACAAGCATTTCTTTCACTGTTTTGAAAACGGTTTCATAATCCTATTTGCCGCTTCTGGCTTGCCAAAACGAAGGCGGTGCCCATCTCTTTGATTTGCTGTATCATTACCAGCAGGAGGAAAAGAAAGGAAAACAATAACCATCGAAAGAAAAGAATTCACCGAGGAAACGAAGGCTTCGAAGCTGGCTAAATTCCTGTCCGGAATCGACCTCTGCTACATCGATACCTGTTCCCTCATGGAAGAAAGCTTCGGCCCCTTCCTCGACACCTTGAACCTGTCGACGGAGTACTTCGAAGACCATCGTCCCGAGTTCATCGTGGTTGGCCAAGTCGTCAGCGAACTCGAGAAACACGCCAAGAGGGGAGAGACGCTTGAGCTGCGGATCGACGCCAAGCGGGCCCTTCGCTTTCTGAAGCTCGACAAAAAAGGCAACAAGCTCTTCACGATAGAAAGGGTGCGGAGCACGGAAGACTTTGCCGATCCGGCCATCTATGCCTCGATATCGGCCCAGAGAATCAACAAGAAAATCATTCTCATCAGCCAGGACAAGCAATTGGCCGACGATGTCCGAAACCTCAATAACCTCGACAGCCAGCGCGGCAAGTTCGTGAACGTCTATAAGGTTGACCCCTTTGGGGACCTCCTTGAGAACAAAGGCAACGTTTACCAAAGCCAAGCCCGCAGCAGCGTGAGGAGCAGCCGGAACCTTCCTTCCAAAATCCCCGAAAAGAACGTTCGGGAAGCTCAACCCTTGCCCCGTCAAACGACCAAGAAAGAGGAGCCGAAGACCTTGGTGCCCCTCGATATCAAGACGCTTGACCGGGCCATTTCCAGCAATATCCACAATTCGACTTATCCCTTGGCCCGAAAGCTCGACGATCTCGACCGCCAGCTCAAGAATCTCGGGCCCTATAGCGCCTCCGACATTTCCTCCTGGAAGCTGCTATACGGACCTGACGATCTCCTGAAGGCCAAGGCTGAGGTCATCGCTCTCCAAGAGAAGAGCCTCGAGGAAAAGCCAGTCTCTTCCGAGAAGGAAGCCAAGCCCGCTCTCCAAAGCGCCGCTCCGGCTCCTAAGGCCCGTCCGGACGCTAAGCCAGCCCCGGCCCCGGAAGCCCCCAAAAAGCGGGCTCCCTTCGGCAAAGGCGACACCTTCATCTCGGCCCTCAAGGACCTTCTTGGGCGCTATGGCACAATGATTCGCGACGACGGGGTTCCCTATGTCGCCGCCGTCCACGGACCCCACGACCTCGTCAATTCCGATTTCTCGAAGCTTGTCCACGAAGTGGCTCTCCTCGAGGCCGGAAGCAAGAAGGATGCCACGGTCAAGAAGCTGCTCTTCCACATCGAGAAGAACCAAGGCGACTATCGGGTGACCCTCGAGGAAGCCCCGAAACCGGAGTCGGCCAAAGCGCCTTCGGCCCCGTCGAAAGAAGTTTCCCCGAAAAAAGAAGCCCTCTCGGGCAAGAAGCCGACTTCCCAAAAAGGCCCGCAGGCGAGTCCCAAAGCGGAAGCCCCGAAAGCCGCTGCCCCCAAGGCTACGGCCAATAAGCCCCATCCGGGCCGGAAGGCCGTCCATAGCCCTTCCTACGAGCAAGCCCTTGCTGCTGACCGCGACCTCAAGGCCAAGATCAACAATCCGACCTATCCCCTCGAGAGCAAGCTCCGGGACCTCAAAGCCCAAGAGGCCTTGGTCCGGACTCTCAAGCAATCGGAACTGAAAGATCTCAATTACACGGTCCGGGGCCTCCAAAAGGCCATCCGCGACCTCAAATCCCCGTCCAAGTAAGGGAAAGCCGCCCCACGATCCTACGGGCGGCTTTTTCGATCGAAGGGAGATTATCTAAATTTCCCCTTTTGCCAATAAAAAGGAAACCCCTCGCTTTTATATGGTGACGGCTGGATCTCGACGGAAGTTCCCACGGCGCGGTCCAGCTGTCTAAGGCCATTGGCCTTTTTTCTTTTGTTGAGATTTCCCGGCCCTGTGCTAGTCTCCAAGCATGACGGGAGGTAACGATTCGTGAAAAATGCCCATTCAGCCTTTGTTTTGGCCCTTTCGTTGCTTCTTTGCTCCTGTCAGGGCGATACCCCTTTGACGAGTTCTTCGGGCGCTGGCGGGGAAGGAACTTCCTCGCTTCCGGGTTCCTCGGTCTCCGAGCCCGCCCTTCCAGCCCCTAACGACGTCCGAGCGGCCCTCGTCTATTTGCAGTCCTCCCACGACTATGTCCTTTCGGGGATTGAGAGCGGATTCCTCCTCCATTACGCGCCCGAATACTTTTATCTCGACGATGGGCTTCTGAGCATCGGCTATGCCGCGGCGGAGGGAGGCGTTTACCGCCTCTCGGTCGACGAGCGAGGGAACCTTCGGGGATCGGAATTGATGGAGGGGACGGAGCTTTATGGAAGCGGCCTTTTCCCTTCTCTCTCCGACATTGATCTTTCTTTGGAAAGCCTCGAAGAAGGGGCTTCCAGCTACGCTTTGACGAATAAATTGAACAAATTGGCGGCTCTCTCCTTGCTTCAGCTTCCTTCGTCCGCCTTCCTCGCGGCGACTTCTTTCCTTCTTACGGCTGGTCCGTCCATCGCCGACTTCCGCCTCGAAGTAACGGTGGAAGGGGAGGTATATTCCCTTGGCGTCGCCTCCCTCGACGGGCGGTCCGAGGACGTTGAGGGCTTCCTTGCCCGCGGCGGTTCCTTCTACGAGGTCCCATCCGACCTCGCTTCTTACCGCGACCGCTTCTCGAGGGACAACTACATTCGGGACGTCCTTGACATTTCTGACCCGACGATGTCCTACGGAAACGAATACTTCATGCCGAACTATTGGGTCGGCCTCTATAACGACTACGGACATTCCCAAGGGGCTTTCGACCAAGCCTTCGCTTCTTTCTCCCACGTCGAGCTCTCCCTTCCCCAAGCCGATGCGGATGGGGAAATCACCTATCTGAACCACGTCCTCGACGGGACCTATCTCTTCATGCTGAGTCAGGTCGAAGACGGCCTCGAGGTTTCCCCGGTCCTTTCCTATCCCTATATCACGACGAGCGACTTGACCGATTCCTCTTCCGGTCTTGGCTATATCAAGCAAGCCCTATTTTGGGATTACCTCGAGTTCGCCGATCCCCTCGGCGATGGCTCCTACCTCATCGAGGATAGCGCTTTGGCCATCGACTTCGACGCCTTGAACGGAGGCCAGATCCAAAGCGCCGGCTACTATCCGCGGTCCGTCTTGATCAGGGGACGGGACGAAGGCGGAACCTCGTACGTAGACTTCGCGATCAATTATTCCGCGGGAAGCGGGAATTCGATCGACGGGTCGACCAACTTCTCCTTCTTCGGCTTCGGGGAAGCCAACGTGGCCGAGGTCGAGAAGGCCATCGACGACGTCTTGGCCTACCGAGTCAACTGAGTTAATCGAGGCTCTTAAAGAGACCTTGACCCCGTTATCGGCCGCAAAAACCCGGTATTTTGATCGAACAAAGAGAAAAGGCGGGCCCGAGAGCCCGCCTTTCTCATTTTCGGCTCTTCATTCGGCCTTCACGAAATAGACGTAGGCCGAAATGTAGGAGTAATCTTCGTCGTCGGTGTATTCCCCGAGATAAGGAGTGATGGTCTCGCTATAGGTGTCCCAGTCGTAGGTCTCGGTCGCCAGGTAGACGCCGACCTTGCTGGTCGCGACCTCGTAGTCAAGGCTGATGACAATGTTGTCGTAGGAGCCTAGGGAGCCGCTTAGGAGTTCCGCGCTTCCCGAGACGACGGAGAGCTCGAAGTTCTCGCTATCGTAAACGTAGTCGAAGCCGACCTCGAAGGTGGCGCCTTCGTCGAACATCTCGATCGTTGCTTCGTAAGCGTCGGGATTGTCGCTCGAGGGCTCGGCGGTCAGGGTGAGGATCGTCGGGTCGTCGGGGTTATAGCCGGTCTCGCCTTCCCCGAGCTCTACCCGGTAAGTCCCGGCGAGGGTCGCGATTGAAACCTCATCGTCGGCTCCGGGGACGACCGTGACCTGGAGGGTGCAATAGCCGTCGACGTTATCGATGTAAGGGGAGACGAAGGTTATGTTGACCGTCGTCGCTTGGGCAACGTTTCTAAGGGCCGTCACCGTGCAGCGGCCGGTTGCCGAATCGAGGTCGAGCTCGATGAGGCCCTCCTGGTCCATCGTCCACTCAAGGCCGAAGAGGGTGCCGTTGCTCGGCGTCGGGGAAAGGGTGACGGTATGGCTGCTGTTGCCATAGACCTGGAGATTATCGGCCGTGAGGATGTTGTCGTCGGAATAGATGCCCCCGGCGTAATAGGGAATCCAAGCCAGGCTATGGAAGGTCGAGGCGTCGATGGTCACTACGACCGACCCGGTGACCGCATTGTCGGTATGGTTGCCGAAGTAGAGGGTCACTTCGCCGGTTCCGTACATTTGGTAAGCCGTCGGGTTTCCGTCCTCGTTCCGGCAGATGTCGGGATTGTCGGAGCCGATGATGCCGTATTGCCAGCTATCGAGGGCCGTCGAGGGGGAAGGATTGACGTGGATCGAGTCTTCGTCGTTGATGGAGTTCCAGCCGGCCTCGAGGACGTTGCGCTCCCCGCCGGTCGTCTCGATGTAGGGGTCGATCGAAGAAGCGAAGTAGGGCGCGTAGTCGAAGTCGTGGGGATTGGCCGCGGCTTCGCCATAGGTGTAGGAATAGCGGAGCTCCCGGATGAGGGTTCCCGTCGTTTCCGGATCGCCGATGAACTCATGGGTCGCGAAATTGTAGCTGGTTGCCGTGTACTTCTTGAGAAGGTAGGAACCTTCGAGCAGGGCTCCTGCCGCGGTGAAGGTCATCTCGAGGTGCCATGTCCCGACCGTATCGACGTCCATCGTGTTGTAGATGCTTCCCGATGCGCTCGGATTCCACTCCTTGAGGGAGTCGACGGTCACGGTGAAGGTGCCATCGCCGTTTTCGACCGGAACGATGTCGAGTTCGGTTCGGACGAGGTCGTCGGCGATTTCGAAGGAGTGGCGGTAAGCTTGGTACTGGACCAAGTCGATCTCGGCCATCGTGTGATCGTAGCTTCCGGCCAGGAAGGCAGCATCGCGTTCGTCGTACTGATAGCGGGAATAGCCGTTTTGCACCGTGTCGACCACGTCGTAACGGCCGCTATAGGCTTCGACGTCGGCTGCCGCTTCGCTGTCCCCTTCGAGGGAAGAGGTTCCGCCCGAGAGGTCGCTATAGGTGCGGCCCCGGAGGTAGTTGTCGACGACGATGAGCTGCTTCCTTCCGCCGGTGGTCACGATTTCCTTGTAGACATGGGCCACTTCCTCGCCGCTATCATGGTCGACGATCTTCGCATGGGAAGAGCCGTCCGCGTAACGAACGTAGTGGTAGTCCTCTCCGTTCTGGCCGGCCGCCGAATCGTAATACTCGACTTCGGTCACCCCGGCGGGATAACTCGGCGTCTCGCTTAGGATCGATCCCTCGAAGAGGCTATAGAGCTGCTCGGAGGTCGTTGGGAGAACGGTGACGGCCGTCCGCTGGATCGAAAGTTTGAACTCGGAAGCCGGGTCGTAGGTGATGTCGTAGGCCGCATTGCCACCAAGAAGGATCAAGGAGCCGCGCCCCTTCTCCTCGCTCACGCTGATGCCGAGATCATCCGCGATCGAGCCGATGTCCGTGCCAGAGGAGTGGTAGTAAGTGATGTTCCCGAAGCATTTGTAGAGATCGAGGTCGCTATACCCGAGAAGATCGGGCGTTCCGCCTTCCGGACTGACGCGGACATAGATCTGGCCGCCCGAAGCCGGGATCTCAATGTCGTGGGCGGTCCACGTTCCGTCGCCGTTCTCGGCGAAGGTCCCCGAGACGGCTCCGCCGATCGTCACTTCCCCCTCGACGGTTACCGTCGCCCGAATGGTCGCGTCGCGGTCGGGCATCGTAAAGGAATAGGTGCCGTCGGTTCCTGGGGTCAGGGGTTCGCCGTTCATCGTAAGCGAAGTGAGGACGTAGCCGCTTTCGACGGTTACGGTCAGGATGACGGTATCTCCCGGCTTGGCCCGGGTGAGGTTGGAAACAATGTGGACGCCGGTCGTCTCGACGATATCGACGAGATAGTCCTCGACGATTTCCTCCGGCGTCGAGGTCGAGGGGCTCGAATCGGGCAGGGAAACCTCGCTTGACGAACCGGGGTGCTCGGAAGAGGCGGAGGTTCCCGAAGGAGTCGAGGTCGAGGTACCCTCTTCCGGTTCGGAAGAGGAATTGTCCGTCCCCCCGCACGAAGCGAGGACGAGCCCGGCCCCGAGGAGGGCAACGAGAAGGGTCTTTTTGGCGTTTTTCATGTCTTTGTTCTCCTTTTATTCGGCAAGAGCCTCGGCAATCTGGAAGATTTCGCAGGTATAGAAGGATTCGGTCCCGACCGTGCCGTTGGTCAGGTGGATGATGTCTCCGGCCATGCTCACATGGAAGGCGTTGGCCGTGAGGCTGGTGTAGGGGTTCTCCCAATCGAGGATCGTGAAGACATACATCCCGGAAGCATCGAGCGTCATGTCGTATTCATAGGTGAACTGGATGCCGTTCGTTCCAAGCGGGACGTTCCCCTCGTCGGTCCCGGTCAGCATCGCCGTCTGGTTCCCGAGGAAGGTCAATTGGATGTTTCCCCCGTTGAGGCCCCAACTCTGGTAGTGGTCGATTCCGACGAGATAGCTTTCCATCTCATCGAGGCCGATGGCATCCCGGATATGGATGTTGCTTCGGTAATGGGTCCGGCCCTCTCCGTCCCGGATGAAGAGGCCGGGGTCCCCGTCCTTCTTGCAGTGGAGGACATAGGATCCTTCCGTCGAGGTTGCCTCGACTTCCAGGTATTCGGGATGGGTCGAGAAGACTTCGGCCCCCTCGAGGTTCGCGACCGAGAAGGAGAAGGAAATGGTATAAGATCGCCCGGTTAGGAAGGCGAGGCCGATTGCCGCCTCGGGGAGGTATCCCCCAAGGGTGATGTCGCTGGTGATGATGGAATAGTCCTTGAAGTCGACCTCCTCTTCGCTGCCCGGCCCTTCTGAAGAGCTGCCGAGGGAAGAGGAGATGTCCGAGGTCCCTTCCGACGAGGGCCCGCCGGGAGACGATGCGGGGTTCCCTTGGGCGCAAGAAGGGAGCAGAAGAGCCAAGGCTATCGGAATGGCAAGAAGCGCTTTTTCCATGGCGAAATATCCTTTCTTATTCGCGTACTCATGCGTGCAGACTAGGCGAAACACTCCTTATGTCAACAATAATGTAACGTTGAGTGCGAAATATTTTCTCGATGGCAGGCTCTGTTTGCGATTTTGTTTAAACAACTGCACCTTTTTATTGAAAATTTCACAATCTCCCATAATGTCCCCCATATAAGGCCTATGGGGGAGGTGTTTTGAGGGCCTTAACGCCAAGCGATCGATCCGGAGTCTCTTTGGCGTTTATCCCATCCGGAAGAAAGGAGTCTTTCGAGAATGAAAGGCAAGAAAATCAGAGGAGTGCTCGTCTTTGCCCTCCTCGCCTTGCTTGCGTCGTGCGGACAGATCACCGAGTCGTCAGGACCGGATGCCTCCAGCGAGACCGAGGGGAGCTCTCAGCTCGCCTCCTCTGAGACGACGGAAGCAAGCAGCGATTCCTCATCCATCGACGTATCCGTTCCGGATAGCGAGGTTTCGCAATCCTCGGAGGTCAAAATCTACGGTATCACCGTCGTCGGCGACCACGTGACCGCGACCGGCCCGACGGAAGCCGAGGCCGGGGACGAAGTCACCATCGAATTGACGGCCGATGCCGATTACCTCATTACGGGAGCCACCCTCAACGGGGAGGCTATTGCCGTCGATGAGGGGACCATCACCTTCACGATGCCCGAGGGCGAGGCGACCATCGTCGTCACGACCGCTGGAATCCACGACATCGTCATCGACGCCCCGGATACCGTTACGGTTACCGGAAAGACAACCGGGATCGCCGGAGAAGTCATCGATCTCACCGTCGAAGTCGACGAAGGGTACGTCATCGATGCCATCACTGTGGATGGGGAGGCGGCCGAACTAACCGGAACGACCCTCACGGTGACGATGGGCGAAGGAGACATCACCATCGTGATAACCGTTTCGCCTGAAGGCATGAGCGAAGGCGAAGGCGGCATCGTCGAAGAGTGGTAAGGAGGAGTCAAACAATGAAAAACACACGCAAAACCGTTCCCTTCCTTCTTCTTTCGACCCTAGCTCTCGGCCTTATTGTCATCGTTAATTCCGACCGCCGCTCGACCGTCGAGCCTTTGCTTGAAGACGAAATCGTCACCACCGACGACGGCGGGCGGGCCATTGCCTTCGGAAGCCACGTCAAGAAGGCCAACGAAGTCGACACCGCCCATCCGGTGCTCGGGGTTGACGTTACCGACGTCGGGGACAACAAGGCCATCCGCTTCGTCGCGGCCATCGATGGCTACCAGGGGCTTTCGAAGGCCATTTGGACGAGAAGCGTCAAGGAAAACGAGACGGTCATAAAGGAAGAGGCGAGCTTCGAGCTTAAGTACGTCTATACCGAACTTCCCCGGGCCGAGGATGTCCTATGGACGACCCCGCTCGAGGAGGGCAAGGCCTACTACTACATGACCTACACCCTCAACAACGTCCCGGAAGCCAATTGGTGGAGCGAGATCGACGTCTCGCTCAAGACCTATGACCTCGCCGGCGGGCTCGTCGATTCTATCGACGACCGGGCCAACGTCTGGGGCGTCCTTGGCGACCCGACCGTCGGAAGCGTCACCTACACCCAGTACGAAGACGAAGCCGACGCCTATTATGGCGACTACTACTTCTATGCTAGCGGCACCGGCGAAATCGTCGTCGCCCCCTTCGTTTGGGCGGCCGTCGAAGGCGAAGACCACTTGGCCGAATCCCTCGGCGAAGTCGTCACGGCAGGCGACCTCGGGAGCATCAACGGCTGCTTCGAGAACCGGAGCGGCCTCACCAACGTCACTCTTCCCGACACGATCGTCGAGTTCAACCGCTGGGCTTTCGCGGGGACCGAGATCCTTGGGACCGTCAATTTCCCCTCGAGCCTCCAGACGATTGCTTCCAGCTGCTTCAATTCGGGCACGAGCCTCCATCGCATCGTCTTCGAGACGTCGCAATTGACGAGCATCCAATCGACCATCTCGACCGAGGTTGCCGAATTCGTCGTTCCGATGAGCGTTACTGCCCTTCCCAATTCGGCCCTCTTCTCCCAAGACGGCCTCATCGGGCAAATCACCTACGAGGGAACCGAGGCTGAATGGGCGGCCCTCGCTTCCGCGTCCGCCGGCAACCGCATCGTCTCGGAACGGACGATTTGCTCCGACACCGAGCTTGCGACGGTCACCTTCGACCTCAATGGCGGCACGGCCGTCGTCGACGGGGCCGAAACAAGCGAGAATGTCGTCCGCGAGGTTATCGTCGGGCAGACTTTGAGCGATGTCCCGGTCCCGCGGAAGCAAGGCTTCTTCATGGCCGGCTGGGTCCTCGATCTGGATAGTCCCGAGCCCCTCGACCTGACTGCCTACGTCGTCGAGGAAGACGTGACTCTCCACGCCTACTGGACGGCCTTCCCGGCCGGGAATTCCCTCGACGATCCCTACATCATCGAGGGAGATACCTTCTCCGGGGTGGCCACGACCGTTCCGGGCATGGAAATCTATTACCTGCAGTTCACCGCGGCGGCCGACGATCGCTACTACATCACCCTCGGCGAGCCTTACGACATCGACGAAGAGGCGACGACCGCCTATACGCGCGACGAGCCTTATCTCTTCGTTTACGGGGAAGACAAGACCGAGCTGACGACCGTCAACACCCTCGGCTATCAAGTCGACCATCTCGTCCCCCATCGAAAGAGCAGCTATAGCAACGTCTGGGCCATCGACCTGCTGGAGGGCGAAACCATCTACCTCGGGGTGACCGGCTACTATAGCAGCTATAGCCCCGAAGACGTCCTTTACGGGAAGATTCCCGTCGACATCGCGACCGCGGCCAACGACACGGCCGAGGAGGCGGTGGACCTCGCCTACGACGCCAAGACGAGGATCAATTGGAACGGGGCCCTCGACGCCTATGCCGTCTACCGTTTGGCCCCGGGTACGATCCCGAGCCTCCCGACGTCCATTACCATCGGCGGCGAGGATGGCGTCTACACCCGCCTGGCCGTCTATGACGAGGCCGGAGAGGAAGTCGTCGACTTCAGCGCCACTTATCCGACCAACGAGTCCGTCCAGGTGTTCGATGATCTCGATACGGCCGCGACCTACTACCTCGTTTTCTCCCACAACATGTACGAATCGGAGTTCGAGGAATACGTAACCGGCGTTACCTCGACCTACGTGACGGTCTCCCTCCCGCCCGACGGCCTCCTTCTCAGCCAGCCGGAAACCAACGACGCCCTGAGCCTTACGATGGACGAGCCGATTACCGTCTCGGCCTTCAACGAGGGCTCTCACTACTACGAGATTAGCGTCGAGGAAACGGCCCTCTACCGCCTCATTCTCGACGGCGGCACCGATTACTACGCCAAGACGATCGTCGTCTATGACGAAAGCGGGTCGGAAATCGGCTCGATCGTCGAAGAAGGCGAAGACGACTATTGGGACGTCTACTACGGCACGGAAGTCGAGCTCGACCTCCGGCTGGAGCCGGGAACCTACGTCATCGAGGTCGGCTATGTCGGCACCGATTCGGCCTCGGCGTTTACCTTCATCATGGCCGAAGGCGTGCCGGGCTTCGCTCCCGCCTTTGCCGTCGACGTGGAAATCGTCGATGGGGCGATGAGCGTTCAGCCGGTCGCCGGCCAGACCGTCTCCTACGTCCGCTTCACGGCCGAGACGACGATGGATACGCGCCTTACGGCCAGCGATCCCGACGCGACCTTGACTCTCTATGACGGAACGGGCCAAACGGTGATTAAAACCGGCACCGGCCTTCTCAAATCCGTCCTCGAGGGCGGCACCGAATACGTCCTTGCCGTCGATTCGGATACGGGCGAAGAAGTGACCGTCACCGTCGAGGAAAACATCGGCGCCTTCTCCGCTTACCTCTGGGCCCAAGGCGAGTACATCGGCACTTCCGCCGGAACCAGCTACTACAAGATCGGCATCGGATCCGACGAGTTCAGCTGGGAGGGAAGCGTAACCGACGCGGCCATCACCATCGATAGCTACGACGAAACCCGCGGCATCCTCAACTTCACCGCGGCCGGATCGTCGACCTATGACGTCGCGGTCGACCAAAACGGGAACGCCATCGTCATGAGGGGAGGAACGGCGAGGCCTTACTACCTCAGCAAGTACCAGTCGACGTATACTTCGTCCGCCATCAACGGCGATTACGTCTCGACCTCGGGCTGGAGCATGGAAGGCGGGGTAGCCATCATCTCCATCATGACCGACACCGGCGAAAACCCGGGCCGGATCTACGGTGCCATCGTCGACGGCGAAATGCTTCCGACCGTCGAAATCAACCTCATCGAAGGGACGACGATTTCCGAAGGCGGCGCGGTCTACGAGGTTACCGCCTACGGAACCCTCATCGGAACGGCTACCGTAACCGGTACCGATACCATCGCCTGGGTTGCCGCCTAGACGCGACGACGAATTGCCGCCCTCCATCCGGCCAATGCGCTGGAAGGGCGGCTTTTCTTATGCAAATTAAGGGTTTTTCCAAAAAGAAGGGGGTTTGGCAGTCGCTTTTGGCTTTGTTCGTTTCTTTGGAAGACCTTCTGCCCTCCGCGAAGGCGTGTCCTGCATCTTTATTTCCCCGAAAGCTTGATCCTTATGGATCGAAAGGCAGGAAACGGGTTCCCCATCGATCCTCCAAACAGAAAAGGGGTTATTTTCCCCCTAATAGTTCAAAAGCCGCGGCAAAGCGGTTTTATATTATGGCCCCCTCTGGTTTTGCGGAGTTCCCTTGGCCTCGGTTTTCAGCTTCGTCCTTTTCGGCATGCCGGCGCCTCTTCGGGCCGGATATATAAAGCGGCTAAGGTGAATTCTTGGAGGTTTAGAAAAGACCGCGATGCCAAGAGAAGAGGCGACATCATATTCATCGGATAAGGCGCGCCTCCTAGTGGCCAACCGCGATTATCGAGGCGGGGCGAAGAGATGGCCGTTGGACGGCGATATTCAGCTAGGGCAGGAGACAGGTTAGCTTGAATCATGTCCCCGTGCGGCGATTTCCACCCCAAAAGCTGCTGCGTCGCTATCTTGGGATAAGAAAAGCGGGCCCCGTGAAGGGCCCGCCTTTGTTTAGATGAGGTGAGGTTTAGGCCGCCGGCTCGGTCGTTTCGGCTTGGACGAAGCCGAAGGCCGGGACTTCGGTCGTTCCGAAGTCGGTGAGGGTGACCGAAAGACGGAGCCCGACGTTGGCGCCAAGCGTCGCATCCTCGGCAAGGTTCGGGAGGATAGCCTCGAAGGAGACTTCGCCAGTCGCGCTGTCGTAGACGATGGTCGGCGAATCGAAGAGGGTGTAGCACGGAACGCCGTCGGGGCCGGTGATGCCGCTGAGGACGCCGGCGACGACATAGGTGCCGACTTGCGGGATGAGACCAGTGATGATCTCGAGGATCTTGCCTTCGTCTTCGATGGCGTCAACGGTGGCCGTCGTGACGGTTCCTTCCGTCGCGATCGAGGTGTAGGGGAGGCTCTTCAGGTAGTCGGTCGTAAGGGCCGCCGGGGTAAGATATTCGACGCCGACGAGGTTGTATTCGGCATCGAAGACCGTCGAGATGCCATCCTCGTCCCAGAGAACGAAGTCGGTACCGAGGTCGGTCTTGGTCTCCCAAGCCTCCGGATTTTCGCCGTCCATGCGGTAGTAGTGGCCGTCGCTATCCTGGCCAACCGCGGCGTAGATCGGAGAATCGCTCGTGAAGTAGAGCGGGCTGAAGGTCGCGGTGCTGTAGTAGCTGTCGCCGTCGACGGTCGCGTTGTAGGTCCCGGCCGGGGCGTTGCTCACGATGCCGAGCCGCGATTCGAGGTCAGAGGCTCCGGCCACCGAAGCGTCTTGCCAGCTGGTTTCGCCCGTCTGGCTATTCGTGAGGTAGGCGCCATAGGAGATGGAGGCCTCGATGGTGGTGGAAGCCTGTTCGGCAACCTGGCCGCCGAGATAATCGCCTAGCGCGTCGAAGGTGATGTATGAAGGCGGCACGCCTTCGGCGACGAATTCGTCGAGGACGTCGAAGGAGGTTTCGCCGGCGGCATAGATGTCGCAGGTCGAGACCATCTCAAGGGCGTCGGTGGCAAAGATGATGCGGACCCCGGCAATTTGGGCATCCCCTTCGTTCTCGTAGAGCGGGATAAGGTAAGCTTGCTCGTAGCCGTCGGGGTCGAGAAGCAATTCCTTGATCATTTCGTAGTTGGTGCCGACGCCCGTCTGGACGAGGCTCGAAACGCCGGCATCGGTGATCATGGTAAGGCCGGTCTCCGGATCGGTCGAGACGGTGTCTTCGTTGAAGGCCATCTCGGCGGCCGCGTAATAGAGCGAGTCGTCGAAGATGCCGGGGTGGGCTTCGTAACGGTAGCTGACGGTCTGCTCAACGTAGTCGTAGTCTTCGTAGAAGTCGACTTCGTAACGGTGTTCGCCAGCTTGGATGGAACCCCAGAAGCTCCACGTCGAGGAATTCAGGTCCTCGCTGTTTTCGATGGAGCTCAGGGCCAGCCAATAGTTCTCGTTGTGGTAGGTGAGCCCATAGAGCGAATTGCCGGTCGCGTCGCGCCAGTCGACGGTGTAGTTGTAGGAGAGGGCAGTGAGGTAGTCGGCCATCTCCTTGGTGTCGGCGGCAATGGCCGTGATGGTCCAAAGGCGGATGTTGGCGTTATTGGCCCCGACGATTTGGATGCCGATCGAGCCGGCGCCGGTGATGGTGACGCTGTGCCCGTCGATGTCGGCGGTGCCGGTCGAGCCTTCGCGGACGCGGAGGCCGAAGGTCCCGTTTTCCGGGGCGCTCACGGTGATGTACTGACCGAAGTCGATCGTCTCTCCGACGGTGACCCGTTCCGGCGTGCTGCCGCTGATGGTGACCTTGGTCGCCGTGTAGTCGGAGACCGGAGCCTCGGAGGTTTCGCTTCCCGAGGTATCGGGGAGGCTTTCGGAGGTTTCCGTCTCGGAGGAAGAGGCCGACCCAGCCCCGCCTTCCGAGGAGGTGGCCGTCGTGCCGCAGCTTCCGAGCACGAGACCCGTGCCGAGAAGAGCCGTCAGGACGAGTAATCCTTTGCTTTTCATGTGGTGTTTCCTTTCTTGGTGCTTTGCCAATATATGCCGAGATATTTGTTTTTCAACAATTATCCTTCAATGGCAGCGTTGTTGATGAAGTGGAGGGTGGCGGTGGTGTCGGTCTGGCTTTCGACCGAGAACGTCCAGTTGAAGGTCGATCCGTCGTTCCAGACGAGCTCGTTCTGGAAGTAGCGCCAGCCGAGGTAGTTGGAGTAGGTGTAGCCGCCGTACATCTCCTTGGACTGGAAGTCGTTGGCCTCGGCGTACTCCTTGGTGCCGAAGAGGTTGCTTTGGATGCCCATGAGGTTGGCGTAGGAGGTGGAACGGAAGCCGTCGTCGCCGCTTGAGAGGATGGCCTCGATTTCGGCATCGCCTCCGCCGACCTGCTCGCCGTCGACGATCTTCATCGAACGGGACGGGGTGTTGTCGGTGAGGAAGACAGCCGCCGATTCATAGGTGCCGGAAGCCGTATCGTAGTGGTCGGTGGTGTAGATGTTGTCGGTGTATTCCCAGGTGAGGGTGCTTTCGTCGACCGTTCCATCGGAAGTCAGTTGCCCGACTTGGGCTCCGACCCGGGCATCGACGTGGAAGACCTGGACGCCGGGGTACCTGTAGGGACCGCCGTTTCCGGCGCCGGTCGTCCCGGTGCTTTCGTTGTACTGGGTCCATTCGCCATAGCCGAGGGAGTCGAGGGCGTTGACTCCGGTCGGGGTGTAGTAGGTGACGATGAGGTATTCGTCGTAGGGGGTTTCGTTCCACGGATCGGTCGTCGTGTTGCGAACGATGAGGACGTCGCCCTCGTCGGCAAACGAGTCGATGGTGACCGTGAAGTTGTCGCTCGAGCCGTCGACGTACATGACGTTGAGGCCTTCGTCGTCGGCGCTGTCGCGGAGCCAGTTGAACCTCATCTTGGAGTAGGCATTGTGGTCGCCGACGTTCATGTCCATCATGTCGGCGCAGCCGGCCGGGGCCTCGCTCTTGGCACCGGTCGTGGCATCTTGGTCATAGGAGTAGTAGTCGCTAAGTCCCATGGCGTGGCCGTGCTCGTGGACGAGGACGTGGGGGTCGACGTTGGCGTCGGCCGGGACATCCGGGTAGTAGCCGGTTTCCATCATTGAGTAGGCCGACCAGAAGAAGCGGTGGAGGGTCGGGCTCGAAACGTTCGGCTTGTTGCTGGCGTTCGAGGTGAAGTTCCACCAGAGGTCGCTCGGGTTGGAGGAATCGATCGGGGCCAGCGTTTTGTAGATGACGTTGACCGAGTCGATGTAGCCGTCCTTGTTGGCGTCGAACATCGACATGTCGGGATGGGTCCGCTGGTAGTCGTCCAAGGCTGCCTGGACGATGCGGTGGGCATTGCTGCCGTCGTTTTCGTTAAGGTCGGTAGACCGGCTTTCGTAGACGTAGACCGGGGCGATCGTCGCCTCGACGTCGAGTTTTCCGTAGGAAGACTTCTGATAGTAGCTGTGGAGGGATTCCCAAGCCGTCCGCGTGTCTTCCGGCCCTTCGGAATCGGTCCCGTTGTAGGCCCGTTCGAGGAGGGCGAGCTCTTCCTCGTTGAAGGCCGAGGCGGTGTTCTCCATTTCCGCGAAGATGACCGGGATGACGAGGACGTTCACGGTGCCCTTGGACGGGAAGTTGCCTTCCCCGAGGGTCCCGAGCGTCACGTCCCCGTTGGAGAGCGCCAGCCGGGTGAAATCCTCGTCGGTGCCGTAAATCGTCTTGTAGCCGTTGCCTTCGCTTGCCGTTTCGACCGTTCCTTCCTCGACGGTGAAGTTGACCCTCGCCGTGCGGGAACGGGCGGTGATCCGCGCCTCGTACTCGCCGGCCGGAAGGGCGTCAGTGGCGTCGTACGTGGTCGTCGAATCGACCTCGCCGTTGACGATCGGCGAGATTTGGAAACGGAGCTGGTTGAAGTAGTTGGAAATGTCGGTCGTCTCGCCCGCCGTTTCGTCAATGTAGGTGATCGTCGGGACGCAGCCGTCGTAGAACGTCGCCCCGGCTGGGATGCTCGAATGCTCGATGGTCGCTTCGAGGCGGCGCGGGGAAACGACTTCCGATGAGCTGGTTTCCTCCGAGCTGCTCTCGCCGCTTTCGCTGCTGCCGCCCGTCTGGGTGCAGGAGACGAGAGCCATGGCGGCCAAGAGGAAGGCAGCGCCGAGGACATTGCTCTTTTTCATGTCTGTAACCTCCTTTATAAAATAAACGCGCTTCAACGCGCCTCTTAAAATACTCAAGACGGAGAAATCTTCAATCCTTATTTTCAAGGCCTTGTCTTTTTCGTCAAGGAAAAGGAAAATAGCCCATCGATGAACGAGCAGGCCAAAGCGTTGTTGATCGAAACCATCGTTTCAACGGTCTTGGGAGCCGTTTTCTTTGTTTCCTTTTGGCTCATCGTCGGCGGCTACCATTCCCCGACCTACATTGCCTACTACTCCGACGGGGCTTTCGTGAGCGCTGGTCTTCTCTTGGCTTTTTGCGGCCTTCGCTTTGCGACGAGGGGCGGCAGTTTTGACGTTCTCGGTTACTCGGCCTATGCCCTCTTTTTGTCCTTTCGGCCCCGCCCGACCGAGCGGCGTTACAAGACGGCCGGAGACTACCAGATCGGAATGAAGGAGAAGCGAAAGCGGCGCAAAGCCTACTATTTGCCGTGGCTCGCCAACGCGGGTTACTACTTCGTTTTGGCCATTGTTTTGCTGATTGTTTGGCACTGCATCTAGCCAAGTCAGAAGTTCCGAAAATAATTATTGACATATTATCAGGTAAGTGGATACTTCTTTGCGCGGGCGAGGATTACGCCCGTTGCTTTTTTAGAAAGAAAGGAGTGCAGCACCCATGAAGAAAAGTCTGATTTTGCTAGGTCTTCTCGGGGGTTTTGCCCTCGTGGCCTGCAATGAGCAAATCGTTTCTAGCTCCAGTTCAGGCGGCGGCGCTGGATCGACGACCAGTAGTTCTACGGGCGTTGACTACAGCAAGAATCCGCTGGCCAACGGTGTCTACGACTGGACCGAAAAGCCGGCTGACATGAGCCAGAGCGACTGGGTAGACTATCAATCCAACCTCCTCTACAAGATGGAGGACTACGCGATGCGCCACCACTTGGCGGGCATCCCCCTTTACGACGACGCCACCCTCGAGCTCTTCTCGCCGCGGATTACCCTCGCGAGCGACACCTACATTGAGAACTACGGCTTCGGCATCAACGAGTCGAAGCTCGACCCGAACGGCAACATGTGGAACGGCCAGCCGATCAGCGGGGTGACCTATCCCAATTATTACCAGGGGTACACGACGACCGACTCGGGCACGTTCAACTACTGGAATTCCTCCGGCGAAGACGTCGGCGGCCGCAACGGCATGATCAGCAACAGCTATTTCAGCGTGACCATGAACGCGACCAAGGACGGCTACGTCTGGCGTCCGGTCCTCGCCAAGGATGAGCGCCCGGTTCCTCTCGACGAGGAGGGCAACGAAGTCGAATACGCCGAGGGCACGACCTACCGGCGGTGGAGGGTCCATCTCCACACCGGGGCCGACGATCCCAACAAGTACTGCTATTCGATCGCGCCGAGCAGCAAGTACTACGATGATTACAACGGCCGCCCGATCGAGCTTGAGGACTACCTCACCCCGTTCCGGGCCATCCTCGACAACAACCTCTTCCGGACCAGCGGCCTGACGACCGATGCTTCCGGCTTTGCCGGGGCCAACGACTATGTCTACGCCCCTGAGCACAACGACGAGACCTGGGCCAACGTCGGCATCCAGCTGAACGAGGAGGAGGGCTCGATCGACTTCGAGTTCGTCACCCCGCAGACCCAGTTCTACGCGATGTACAACCTCTCGAGCACTCTCTACAGCCCGCTTCCGAAGGACTATCTCATCGAGCTCGGCGGCGGCGATCCGGATACCATCACCGAAGAAAGCAGCAACTGGTCGACGGTCTGGCGGAACGGCTGCCGTCAGTTCGGCGCCATCGGCAGCGCCACCGGCGGCGACTATACGACGACCGTCGACAATCTTCTTTCCACCGGCCCCTACATCGTGACCTCGTGGCAGAAGGACGTCGTCACTGTCTACCAGAAGAACCCGAACTACTCGCATGCCGAGGAAGTCAACTTCCAAGGCTACGTCGAGACGAAGGTCAGCAACGAAGAAGACGCCTATCAGCGTTTCATCTCCGGCAAACTCGACAACGTTACCTGCCCCTCCGAGCACACCCGCGAACACGCGACCGATCCTTACGGCCGCCGCGCCGAAGGCTCGACGATCCTCAAGATCAACCTCAATACCTGCTCTTACGACGAATGGGATTACTTCTTCGGGCCCAACGGGACCCAGTACCCACATGCCGCGAACCAGGCTTGGGACGTGAAGTGGATCATGAGCAACGACAACTTCCTCGACGGTCTCTTCTTCTCCATCGACCGGGCGACGATTGCCGACACGATGGGCCGCAACCCGGCCGTCGGCTATCTCTCCGATGCCTATAAGATCGATCCGGAGAACAACATCTCCTACCGCGATACGGATGCTGGCCGGATGGCCGTCTCCCGCTATACGGCCGTCGATCCCAACGGCTACTCGACCTCGATGGCCGCCCAGCTCTTCCGGAGCGCCGTCCAGACGGGCGTCGGTACCGGCGAAATCGAGCGGGACAGCGAAATTACCATCGACTTCACCTGGCGTTACCAGGCCTCGATCGACAACGTCGGCAACGAGATCAAGAACCAGATCGAGACCGTCTTCGACTCCGCTTGCCAGGAGTGGGGCGTCACCCTCAACATCAACAATCACGCTGTCTCTGACTACACCCAGGCCTACAATGCCATGGACCGCGGCGAATTCGACTTCGCCGAAGGCGCCATCACCGGCAACGTCCTCAACCCGCTTGAGTTCATGTCGGTCATCTGCACCAACACCCTCTCCCAGGGCTTCACCTGCTCCTGGGGCGAGCCGACCGAAAACGTCTCCGAAACCTACCCGATTCTCTTCGACGGCGACGGCGACGGCGTCGAGGAGCGCTTCTCCTACGATGCCTTCTACACGGCCTGCAACGGTTCGGCGGTCGTCCAAAACGGCATCAACGTGCCGCTTGCCGGCGTTCCTGAGAACATGGAAGACCGGGCCGAGATCGACGGAGCCAGCACGGTGTTCATCCTGACGGTGCCCGATTCGCTTATCCGCGAGGACGGCTCGCCGGCCATTGAGTTCGAATTCAACTACGTGTGGCTCCTGACCGCGACCGCCGACAACTCGGCCATCGGCTCCAGCTACTTCCCCTTCGCCGCCACTTCGAGCGAAGCGGAGCAGTACTGCTCGTTCAACGAGAACACGCTGCGGATCGAGATTCGGATCCCGACTTCGACCCTCAGGAACTACTACAACCAGCTCCTGACCGTCAACGGCTCGAACTACAGCAACCTCAACCTCTACGTCGGCATCGAAGCCATCTTCGACTCCGGCGTCCACCGGACGGTCATGGTCACTGACCTCTTCGTCACGCCGGAAGTCGCCGGTATTGCCTGATCGGCTCTCATATCGGCTTCAAGGGTGGGGAGTCGCTCTCCCCACCCTTTCTTAATCAAAAAAGGGTGCCGCCGTAGGCGTTTCGTGCGAAAATGCCCATTGGAAAGGCACCTGAGGATACAAGCATGTGGAAATATGTCCTTAAGAGAATCGGGTTGATCGTCCTTACGGCTTTCATCATTCTCTCGATCTCTTACATTCTCATTCAGACGTTGCCGGTTGCCCCGCCCGAAGGCACTACCGCGATTCAGATCTCCTTTTATGACCAGCAAGTTGAGCTTGGTTACTATTGGAGGGTGACTCTCGAAGACGTCATTGAGCGCTACCCGGATGCCGTTCGGCTCACCGATGCCAACGGAACGGTCTACTATTACCAGGCCGTTCCGGTCCTCGAGCGCTACGTTCACTGGCTCGGGAACATCTTCACTCAGTGGAACTGGGGCGTTTCGACGGCCATTTCGGTCAACCGCGGCGCCATGGAAATCATCATGGAACGCCTTCCGGTCACGATTGAGCTGAATGTCATTTCGATCATCGTCTCGACGCCGCTCGGCATCGGCATCGGCGTCTGGGCAGCCCTCAAGAAGAACAAGCCGACCGATACGATCATCTCGACCCTCATCATGGTTTTCATCTCGGTCCCGAGCTTCGTCCTCATTTCCTTCATGCTCCTTTGGTTCACCTACTACAACGACTGGCTGCCGCAGGCCTGGCCAAGCGCCATCGCCATCGCGGCCGACCCCTCGCTCTTCTTCCGCGGCCTCGTCATTCCCGTCCTCGCCCTCTCCTTCGGTTCGATCGCCGGCTTCGGGCGCTATACCCGGGCCGAGCTTTGCGAGGTCATGAACTCGGAGTTCCTCCTTTTGGCCCGGACCAAGGGGCTTACCAAAGGCCAATCGATCATCTCCCACGCCCTTCGCAACTCGATGGTCCCCATCGTTCCGATGATCATCGGGCAATTCATTTCCATCATGTCCGGCTCGATGGTTCTCGAGCAGCTCTACTCGATTCCGGGAACCGGGCAGCTCTTCGTCACCGCCCTGAACTCCCGCGACTACGCCGTCGTCATGGTCGACATGGCCATGTACACCATCATCGGGCTCTTCGCCACCTTGCTCGTCGACCTCTCCTACGGGGTCGTCGACCCGCGCATCCGGATGGGACAGAGGTAACCTTATGAAAAAGACAGTCAACGAAATAACCCCGGAAACGCCCGATACGGATATCTCTTTCACCAAGGAGCAGGACTTTGAGTTCGTCCAGCTCGACAAGTCGATCCACGACCACAAGTTCGAGACGAAGCCGACGACCTACTTCCGGGACGCCTTGAAGCGTTTCTGCAAGTCGAAGAGCTCGGTCGTCGCGGCCTCGATCCTCGGCGTCTTGGTTCTCATGGCCATCTTCGTGCCCATCTTCGACCAGAACAATGCTTCCGCTTCCGTCCAGGAAATGCGCTTCCTCCCGCCGAAATGGTTCGAGGACACCAACGGCTTCATGGACGGCACCGGCTATATCGAAGACGTCGTCCTCGATCCGGAGACGGGCTTACCGGCCGTTGGGAGCGGCTCGGCCGTTTACTATGAAGACGCCATCGCCAAAAACGCGGACGGGGAGCCGGACATCACCGTTTCGACGACGACGATCAGCGATACCCTCGCCGAAAACGCCCTCCGCTATGCATCCGGCGGCTATCTTTCGATGGCCCCGGTCACCTTCGACGAGCCGGCCTATTTCCGGACCCCGGTTCTTGACACCGATTCCGGCGGCAAGACCTACACGGTTTCCTTTGGGGCCGATTTGAATTCTTCGACGGTCGAGGAAAGCAACTTCGGCATTTACGTCGAAGTGACCGAGGGCGCCGACGTCACCCAAGAGCCCATCTCCTTCTCGCAGAGCGAGGAAACCGGCCTTTTCAGCGGCACTCTTACCCTTCCGACGAGCGACGAGAATCTCTCGACCGCCTTGGCGATCGAGGTGTCCGAGGGCGATATCTGGCTCTCCAGCCTTTCGATCCAAATCGACGACGAGGAAGCCGGCTACTCCTACCTCGACGACGACGACAACATCGTGAACGGCACCTACGGTTTCACGAGCCCGAGCCAGTACTTGCTCAACAACGTCCTCACCTCGACGGCCATCCCCGAGGCCTATCGCTGGGATTCGACCAACGGAAGCACCTCGATCAAGGAAGCGGTGGTAACGACCGGATCGTTCCGCTACGACTATTACCAAGGCGTCTATGGGGAAGAGGATGGCTACACCTTCAATAACGTCGACGTCGATACTTTCGTCCAACGGGGGTGGATCGACCCGGGATTCAGTTACACCGACTCCCTGCCGGACGGCTTCATGGGCACTTACGTCGTCACCGACGCTGAAAGCGAGCTTGGCTTCAAACTCACGGAGGAAGGGGAAACCTATTGCCCCATTCGGGACATCTCGGCCATCACGAGGGTCTCCTTTACGTCGACCGACAACGTCACTTACACCATCACGACCGTCATTGGGACCCGTTCCCGGTACCGGGACTTCTACTATCGGGGCTACATCTCCGATTGCAGCCATGTCAACTTCCTCTTCGGGACCGACAACCAAGGCCGCGATTACTTCAAGCTCATCTTCTCTGGCCTTTTGACTTCTCTCGAGCTCGGCGCTCTCGCCTCGATCATCAACATCTTCGTCGGCGTCGTCTGGGGTTCGATTTCCGGCTACTTCGGCGGTTACGTCGACCTCTTCATGGAACGGCTCACGGAGATTCTCGGCGGGATGCCGTGGACGGTCCTCATGACCCTCATCGTCCTCTTGCTCGGCTCCAATTTCTGGACCTTCCTTCTCGCCATGTGTCTTACCGGTTGGATCGGGACGGCCGCGACGACCCGGGCCCAGTTCTACCGTTTCAAAGGCCGGGAGTATGTCTTAGCGGCGCGGACCCTCGGGGCGAGCGACGGAAGGCTCATCTTCCGCCATATTCTCCCTAACGGCATCGGAACGATCATCACCTCGGCGGCTCTCATGATCCCCTCGGTCATCTTCTCGGAAGCGACGATCAGCTACATTCTCCCGAACGTTCTCTCGTTCCAGGGGACGAGCTTCGGCGTTTCCCTCTCCAATGCCCAGTCCTACATCTACACCTATCCTTACCTCATCATCAGCGGGTCCATCATCATGGCCATCGTCATGATTTGCTTCAACCTCTTCGGGAATGGGCTCCGCGATGCCTTCAACCCGTCGCTTAAAGGAGGGAACGAATAATGGAAAAGAATGCCAAGGCTCTCCGCATAATCGACTATCCGAGAGAAACCGGCCCCGTTCCCGAGGGAAAGACGCCGGTCCTTTCGGTCCGCAACCTCGCCGTCTCCTTCAAGACCGACGAAGGCTATGTCCGGGCCGTCCGGGGTGTCAGCTTCGACCTCTACAAAGGGGAAACCCTCTGCATCGTCGGGGAATCGGGCTCCGGGAAATCCGTCACCTCGAAGACCATCATGGGCATCCTCGCCCCTTCGGCCCACATCGACTCGGGCTCAGTCATCTACGAGGGCGAGGACCTCACGAAGATCTCGGAAGAGGAATTCCATCGGATCCGCGGGACGAAGATCGGCATGGTTTTCCAAGACCCCCTTTCCTCGCTCAACCCGATCATGAGGGTAGGGAAACAAATCACCGAGGTCATGCTCATCAACGGGAACCGGGTCAAGAAGATCTACCAAGACACCATCAACGACGCTCTCATCCAACTGAAGAACGACCAGCGCCTCGTCGCCCTCGCCAAAAGCGAACTCAAGTTGAAAAATGCCGGCAATTCCCTTTCCAAAGAGGAGAAAACGGCCAATGTTCAGGCCTATAGGGACATGAAGGCCAAGATGGCTCCCCGGATTGCCGAGGACAAGGTGGCCCTCCGCGCCAAGAAGGCCGAGGGCCGCAAGAAGGCGAGGTCCTACCGCCTTGCTTGCCTCAAGGATTACCGGAAGAACGCCTTGCCCCTTCTTTGGAAGGCCCTTGGCGCCCTTTTTGCCGGCGGCTTCTCGGAAGCCTACGGGGCCTTCGTCTCCGCCCATCGGCGCTTCGTCTCGAAGCTCCGCGTTTCCCAGAAGGAAGCGAAGCGGCGGGCCCTTACCATCATGCAGGAAGTCGGCATCCGCGATCCGGAACGCCGCTACAACCAATACCCCTTCGAATTCTCCGGCGGCATGCGCCAGCGCATCGTCATCGCCATTGCTCTCACCGCCGACCCCGACGTGCTTATCTGCGACGAGCCGACGACGGCCCTCGACGTTACCATCCAAGCCCAGATCCTCGAACTCATCAACCGGCTGAAGAAGGCCCGGAACATGTCGGTCGTCTTCATCACCCACGACCTCGGCGTCGTCGCCAACATGGCCGACCGGGTCGCGGTCATGTATGCCGGGAAGATCGTCGAGTACGGCACCGCAGAGGATATCTTCTTCCGCCCGGCCCACCCCTATACCTGGGCCTTGCTTTCCTCGATTCCCGACGTCGATAGCAAGGAGCGGCTCGAGGCGATCCCGGGCACCCCGCCCAACATGCTTTTCCCGCCGAAGGGCGACGCCTTCGCCCTCCGGAGCCGCTATGCCATCGGCATGGACTTCAAGGAAGAGCCCCCGATGTACGAGCTTTCCTCGACCCATTACGCTTCCACTTGGCTCCTTGACGAAAGGGCGCCGGAAGCCGAGATGCCGAAGATTGTCTCGACCCGCATCAAGAATTCGTTAAGGCGAGAGGAGGAACGCAAGAATGGACTTCGCTAAAGACCGCGAGGAACTCGCTCGCCTCGAAGAAGAAGAAGCGAAAGCCAAGGCCGAATACGCGGCTCTTGGCGAGGAGATCAAAGCCCTCCGCCGCGAGCTTGGCGCCGCCAAGGAGGAAAAGAAGACCGTCGTCAAAGCCTTGAACGCTCGCCTCAAGGAATTCCTCAAGGTGGCCGCGAAGAGCTGCGGACGGGACCGTTCAGCCCTCCGTGAGGCGCGCAGGAAAGCCCGGGAGCAGGCCCAAGCCGAGTTTTCCGATGCTCTCAAGGCAGCCGACCTCAAGCTCAAGGAAGTAAGCGAGGAACTCGAGAAGAAACTTCATCGCTATAAGCATTTCTTCGTCTCCTACAAGCCGGAGATGTTCAAGGAAGGCGTTGCCCTCCGGGTCATCCACTTGAAGCAGTTCTTCGACATGGGCAGCAACTACAAGACGAAGGCTGTCCACGACATCTCCTTCGACGTCAAGGAAGGGGAGTGCTTCGGCCTCGTCGGGGAATCCGGTTGCGGCAAGACGACGACCGGGCGCTCGATCATCGGGCTTTACGACATTACCTCGGGCTCGATTTATTACGAAGGCTACCGGATTTCGGCCGGCGACCGCTGGAACCGCAAGGAAATCAAGTGGAGCCGGATCCGGACCAACGAGGAAATCAAGCGCCTCAAAGAAGAATGCCGGGCCAAGATCAAGGCGATGGAAACCGACGGCCCCTCCGTCGAAAGCGGCGGCGAGGACGGAATGAGCTTTACCATCAAGCGGATCGAAGAAGATTACGAGGAAAAGATCAAAGAGCTCCGCGAGGCCCTCAAGGTCCACTGCGCGATCCAAAGGAAGCACATCGAGCGGATCGCCTACGACAACAAGCACCGCGACCGGAAGCTGCTGAACAACATCCAGATGATCTTCCAGGACCCGATCGACTCCCTCGATCCCCGGATGACGGTCGAAGACATCATCCAGGAAGGCCTCAAGATCCAGCATCACCGCAACAAGGCGGAAAACCACGCCAAGTGCGTCGAGATGCTCGAGAAGGTCGGCCTCTTGGCCGATTACGCTTCCCGTTACCCCCATGAGTTCTCGGGCGGCCAGCGGCAGCGGATCGGCATTGCCCGCGCCCTTGTCATGAACCCGAAGTTCCTGATCTGCGACGAGCCGATTTCGGCTCTCGACGTTTCGATCCGGGCTCAGATCCTGAACCTTCTAAATGACGTCAAGCAAGACATGGGGCTCACGATGCTCTTCATCGCCCATGACCTATCGGTCGTCAAGTATTTCTGCGACCGGATCGCCGTCATGTACTTCGGCTCGATCGTCGAGCTCGCGACGAGCGACGAGCTCTTCCGCCATCCGCTTCACCCCTATACCAAGGCCTTGCTGAGCGCCATCCCGAAGCCGGACCCCTATTACGAAAAGAACCGGACGCGCTTGGTTTACGATCCTTCGACGGCCCACGACTATTCCGTCGAGTCGCCCGCGATGGTCGAAATCCTCCCCGGGCACTTCGTCTATGCCTCGCCGAGCGAAGTCGAGCGCTACAAGGCGGAAATCGCCGAGGAAGACAAGGCGATGGAGAGCAAAAAAGCTGAAAATGCCCGCAAAACGCCCGCGAAAGGAGGCAAAAAGGAATGAATACCTTCTTCAAGCAAGTCGGAGACGCCTTGACCATCAAGGTGCGCGGGAAGAGCTACCGGCCCCGCCTTAGCGCCGTGGCCATTCTCTCCCTTCTCGCCTTTGCCGTTTACCTAGCCTATTGCATTTTCTGCACGGCGACCCACTTCGGGACCTTGGCCGTGGCCGAGGAAACGGGAACCGAGCACCTCCTGACCTTGGTCTTTGGGTGGATTAATTGCCTCCTCTTCCTCTTTCTCGGCCTCGACCTCATCTGGCGGCAAAGCTCCTCCCACGTCTTGGCCACCGTTCTCATTTCCCTTGCCAACGGCGGCTATGCCCTCGGGCAGAGCATCTACCGGTTCGAGGCCGGGCTCGACACCGCGAGCGCCGTCTTCTTTGCCCTCAATGCCCTCTTCTCCTTCTGGAGCGCCGGCTACTTCGTCAAGAAAGCCATCGACGGAAGCGGGAATTGGCTCATGAAGACCATTCTCGGCCTCAACATTGCCTTCATGGTCATCGCGGCCTTCTTCTCCTACCAGATCCTCGAAGCCTTCGCCCATTTCGGCGATGCCATCTTCTGGGACGGCTTCATGACTGGCTTCCTCCTCATCATTTCCTTCTGCCTTGCCAGCTACGTCGGGATGACCTCCGACTACGACCCTCACCCGATTATGGTCGACGAACTCGGGAACATCGTCGAGGACGATGACGGCGAAAACGAAGCCAAGAGCCATGAATAAGAGGCTTTCAGCTTTTCTTCTTGGGGCGGGAACTCTCGCCCTTTCTTCATGCTCTCTGACGATTTTCGACCTCATCGGCGGGAGCAGCAACGACTACATCCTGAGCTTGCCCGACGGCAATTACGGGAAGGCGGCGAATACCATTTCGATGGAGGACTATTCGCTGAACACGGGCATTGTCGCGACGCCCTCGGAAGGGGACGTGAACGTCCTTGTCCTCCCGATCGAGATAAAGGGCTACGAGCTCTCTTCGAGCGAGGAAAGCGCGATTTCCCGGGACCTCGAGGCCGCCTTCAACGGAACAAGCGGCGAGACGGGCTGGGAGTCGGTATCGAGCTTCTATGAGACGTCGAGCTACGGCGAGCTTTCCTTCCGCGCGACGGTTGCCCCGTGGTACGAATGCGGATTGACCCTCGAGGAAATCGAGAGGGATAACGTCTCCGCTTCCTCGGCTGAGGGCGTCAGCTATCTGATGCGCCGGGCCGTCGAGGCCTACCGGGACGAATCGGGTTCTTCCCTCCGCGATTTCGACGGCAACGGCGACGGCTTCCTCGATGCCGTCTGGATGGTTTACAGCGCCCCTTACGATTCCGAGGGCGGATCGAGCATCCAATGGGCCTTCACCTACTGGGATTACGAGGCGGCCGGCGACTACGACCCCTATGATCCGGTCGGCTATGCCTATAGCTGGGCTTCCTACCGTTTCCTTTACGAAGGATACGGGGAGACGGCCGTCGATGCCCATACTTTCGTTCACGAAACCGGCCACCTGCTTGGGCTCAACGACTATTACGATACCGAAGGGAATACTTCCCCGACCGGCTATATCGACATGATGGACGCCAACGTCATCGACCACTGCGCCTATTCGAAGTTCGCCCTTGGCTGGATCTCTCCCTATGTCGTCAACAAGGAGGGTTCCATTACCATTGGGAACCTCGCCGAGACCGGGGACGCCGTCCTTATCCCGACCAACGACGGCTACCAGGGATCGAGTTTCGGGGAATACCTTCTCCTCGAGCTTTATTCCCCGACCGGCCTCAATGAGCAGGATTCCCTCTCTCCGTATCCCGGGAACGGGTTCCAAGGGTTTTCCGAGCCGGGCATCCGGGTCTACCACGTCGATGCCAGGCTTCGCCGGCTTGTCTATCAAAACGGGCAATACTATCTCTACGACTACGTGAATTACATTCCGAGCGAAGGCTGTTACATGGAGGCGAGCAATACCGTCTCCAGCGTCGCGGAGGCCGAATCGTCGTTCCGCCAGATCAGCCTCATCGCCCCATCTCGGGTCGGGGTCGCCTTCGAGACGGAAAACGTCTGCGCGAGCTTGGCCCAAGGCTTCGGCGGGACCTTGCTCAACGGGGTTTCGGATTGCCTCTTCATGGAGGGCGAGAGCCTTGATTACGGCGATAACGGCATTCGGGAGCAGTTCCCGAACGGGCGGCAAGGAGAAAGCTGCCTTTCCAACGACGGGACCGGCTTCGCCTACGCCTTCCAGGTTACCGACCTAGCCAGCGACGGCTCGGAGGCGACGATTGCGTTTACCCGTGCGTGAGCGCGCGAACGCGTTATTGCATGTCGGTATTCGCGAAAGTAAACTATTAGCCGTCTGAATGAGGATTACAGCATGAAAAAAGCAAACAACGTGTACGGATTGCTCGGCATCTTGGCCCTGCTCATCGGGGCCGGCGCCGGCTTCGGTTTCTTTGCCGCCCCGGCCGTCTATGCCGGGACCGCGGCCAACTACGCGACGATCTACGACTTCGTCTTCGGGAACCTCGCCTTCGGGGCCCTGCAGTCGAGCGGCACCTTCGTCGCCAGCTTCGTCCTTCTGGTCATCGCCTCGGCCTTCCAGCTTCTCGCCGTCGTCTTCTCCTTCGGCCGGAGCCATCGCTTTGCCGGCTTCCTCCATCTCCTTGCCGGGATCATGGCGGCGGTCACGGCGGTCATTACCTTCCTTACCCCGAGCATTGCCCCCAACGTTATCCCGGGAACGACCTATGAGATGATGTGGGGCATCATCGCGGCCGGGGCGGCCGTTGCCGTCTCTGCCGTTCTCTCCCTCGCCATGGGGGCCATCGGCCTCTTCGGGCGGAAGAAGAACTGATTGCCTTTTCGAGCAGCGGGGCGGGCGACCGCCCCTTTTTCTTACCGAGGATAGACATGGCCAAAAAGGAAACTATGAGCAATGCCATCCGTCTCCTTACCGGGGCGGGCATCCCCCACGAAGTCCGCATCTACGACCCGGAGGCCGTCGACGGGCTTGCGGTTGCCCAGGAGCTGTGCGAAGACCCTTCTTCCGTTTTCAAATCGCTGGTGGCCGAAAACGAAGCCCGCGAGCATTTCATCTTCGAAGTGCCGATCGATCGGGAACTCGACCTCAAGAAGGCGGCTCGGGCGACCGGTTCGAAATGGATTAAGCTCATCCCCCAAAAGGAACTACTTCCATTGACCGGATACGTCCACGGGGGTTGTAGCCCCATTGGCCTGAAGAAAAGGATGCCCTGCTACATGGACGAGACGGCTTTCCTATTCCCGGCGATCTTCGTTTCGGGCGGGCGGCGCGGCTTGCAAGTCGGGCTTTCGCCAAACGATCTGAAAGTTTTTCTCGGAGCCGCGGTTGCCGATCTTTTGCTCCTTTGAATAGCCCCTCTTGGCATCGTCGATCAGGCCAATGAAGGCTGAAGTATCTACTTTTCAGTAATAAAAAATTCAGACGTTATCGAAGAAAAGGGACTAATTTTCGCAAATTGGCACTTTAGACTTGCAAGTGCTAAAAAGGGGGTTATCATATAGTTAGCACTTGGAAAGGAAGAGTGCTAGGAGGCAAGACTTATGAAGAATGAATTGACCAACTACACGGAGGGCTTCTTCGACCCGCTGTTCGACTTCCTTACCCCGGACGTGATCCGCGATAGCCACGTGGCGCGCGGCCTCGAGATGAGGACCGACGTGACCGAAAGCGAGAACGATTACGAACTTGACATCGACCTTCCTGGAATCAGCAAGGACGACATCTCGGTAACCCTCGACGACGGCTATCTCACCATCAAGGCCAAGGCCAACCGCAATTTCGATAACGGCGAGAAGAGGAAGAACTTCGTCCATCGGGAGCGCTTCTCCGGCGTCTCGAGCCGCAGCTACTACCTCGGTAGTGTCGATGAGGAGAAAATCGAGGCTTCCTTCAACAACGGCGTCCTTCACATCCTCGTTCCGAAAAAGGTCGAGAAGCCGGTCGAAAACGGCCATCGGATTGCCATCAAGTAAGGCATGATGCAACCTACCGGGCCTGAGGCCCGGTTTTTTATCGTCTTTTAAGACATCGGCCCCTTAGCCTTTTATAATCCCCTTTGGCAAGGAGAAATAAGGAAATTCCATGAAGAGTCTCGAACTTAAGAAAAACCTCTATTACGTCGGCGTCATCGACCACACTCTCAAGGTCTTCGACGTGGCGGTGCGGACCGATTACGGCACGAGCTACAACAGCTACCTTCTCAAGACAAAGGAGGGGGCAATCGTCTTCGAAGCCGCCAAGCTTTCCTTCAAGGACGAATACCTCGACCATCTTTCCTCGCTCGTCAGCTTCGATGAGATCAAATACATTTTCGTAACCCACACCGAGCCCGACCATAGCGGCGCGATCGCTTCCCTTTTGGAAAAGAATCCCGACATTACTGTCGTCGCATCCTTTGCTGCTCTCAACAACCTCGAGAAGATCATCCGGAAGCCGTTCAAGAAAATGCAGATGGTTCCCAATGGCACCTTCTCCTTTGGCGGGTACACCTTCCAATTCGTGAGCGGGCTCCTTCTCCATTGGCCGGACGTCATGTTCACTTACATCAAGGAGCTTAAGGTTCTCGTGAGCTGCGATGCCTTCGGTGCCCATTTTGCCTCGGATGCCATCCTCCTCAGCCAAGAGAAGGACAAGCAAGGCTACCGGACGGCCCTCGAGTACTACTTCAACAACATCATGGGGCCTTTTGCAAACTACGTCCTTCAAGCTTGCGATCGGGTCGAAAAGCTCGACATCGAAATGATCTGCCCGGGCCACGGCTGCGTCATCGACGAGAAGGTCCATGACCAAATCGAGCTCTATCGCGAGCTTTCCCTGCCCCTTGTTCCCCATAACGACATGAACAAGGTGACCATCGTCTACGCGACGGCCTACGGCTACACGCGGGAGATGGCCCTCTACCTGAAGAAGCGTTTCGAGGAAGACGGGAAGGAAGTCGCCTTCTACGAGATCGATGCCCTCAATTACGGGACTGTCAAGCCGGAAATCGTCAAGTCAATCTACGCTTCCGGCATCGTCCTCCTTGGCTCGCCGACCCTCGTCGGGGACGCCATTTGCCTCTTCTACGACATTCTCGGAAGCATTTACTGGACGGTCGCCCAAGGGAAGAAGGCTTCGGCCTTCGGCGACTACGGTTGGAGCGGCGAAGCCGTGCCCCATTTAAGCGAGAGGATGAAGCAACTGCATTTCTCGGTCGTTCCCGGCTACCGCGTCAACTTCCAAATGGACGAGGAAGCTAGAAAAGGCCTCGAGGCGTACTACGAGACTCTTCGTTAAGGCTTCTAAGCAAATTTTGAAAGGAAAAGCCCCTTTTGCGGGGCTTTTCTTATCGTTCAATCGAGAAGAAGGACAATGCTTTCTTGGCGTCCAGCCACGACGAGAGGCTTTCGGTCCTTGATGAGGACGTCGGTCTCCGACCGCATTCCGAAGGAAGGAAGATAAATGCCCGGCTCGAGGGAGAAGGAGTTCCCGTCGACGATTTTCCGTTCGTCGTGCGACTCGTAGTCGTCGATGTTGACTCCGGGGCCGTGGGGGCCGGCATCGTCCTTGATCGAATGGCCGGTCCGGTGGGTGAAGTAGGGGAGGTATCCGTCTTCCTCGACGATTTTCCGGACGAGGCGGTCGACTTCGTAGCCGGCGACCTCCCTCTTTGGCAGTTCGGAAGTAAGGAAGGCGAGGGCCGCGTCGATGCTCCTAACGAGCGTCCGGAAAGGCCTAGCCATTTCGGGCGGGAGACGGTTTCCAGCGTAAGCCATCCACGTTATGTCCCCGTAGACGGAGCCTGGCTCTTTCTTCTTGGCCCACATGTCGATGAGAATCAAGTCGCCTTTCTTAATGGGGGAATGTTTTTCCATGCTTGGGAGGTAATGGGGGTTCGACGCGTTGGCATTGACGGCGACGATCGGCGGGTCGTCGTAGACCATCCCTTCTTCCTCGAAGCGGCGGGCGATGAAGGACTGGACCTCGTATTCGTCGACGGGGCGGTTCGACCTTAAGGCGGCGGAAATGTAAGCGAAGGCTTCGTCCTTGATGGCGAGAAGAAGGTCGGCGGCGATTTTCTGGGATGCTTCTCCCTCGGGAGAGAGGGTCCCGATCATTTCGTTGAGAAGGTCGCCCGAGCTCCGGATTTCCTTTCCTAGCGAAGCGACGTAGGCAACCGACCCGTAGTCGGCGAGGCTGACCCGGGGGAGAAGCCCGTTCTCGGAAACGTCCATGTAGACCGTCGCGGTCCCGACTAGGCTTTGCCTCAAAAGGGTCAGGTATTCTTTCCAGTCCCGGTATTCAAGGACCTCGAAGCGTTCCCCGACGTAGCCTTTCCTCAAAAACGGGCAGTCGAGGGTTTGGGCAATGACGACAGGCTTCGGGGACTTGAAGAGGAAGGCGACCTTCCTTGTCAGCATGAGGCCGGAGGTGAAGGAGGCGAGAAGAGGGTTCTTGTTTTCGTAGTCGAGGGAGAGGTAGGCGCTTCCGGGGCGGGCAGCGAGGAAGCGTTCGATGAAGGCAAGGTTTTCCATGGCCATATAGTAGCATTGTCTGCTTATCGGGTGGCGAAGGAGGCTCGGCCCATAGCCTTGCCCAAAAACGCTAAGCATCGTGCCTTGGGCCCCGATTTGGCCTCCGGAAGTTATGTCGATAAAATAGAGGGGTGGAAAAACTATCGACTCCATATGGGCCCAAGGCCGACGAGCTTCCTTTGGGCGAACACCCCAATCCTTATTTCGAGCGGGAAAAGTACCTTTCGCTGAACGGGCGGTGGGAGTTTTGCATCGACGGGACGGATGGCCGGCCGGTTAGTTACGGGGAATCGATCCTCGTTCCCTTCGCGGTGGAAACGCCCCTTTCGGGAATCGGGAGGAAAGTCGGGAAGGCCGACGTTCTCCATTACCGGCGGGAAATACATTTTCCGTCTGAATACGTCGGGAAGGCCGGCCGCATCGTCTTCACGGCTGTCGACCAAGTGGCCGATGTATATGTGGACGGCGCATTGGCTGCCCATCATGAAGGCGGTTACCTCCCCTTTGAGATCTACCTTCCCAAAGTCGAGGAAAGAATGGTCGTCGAACTCGCGGTTCGCGACGACACCGATAGCCCCATCTTTCCCCGGGGGAAGCAATCCAACCGCCCGGGGGGCATTTGGTATACGGCGACGAGCGGCATCTACGGTCCCGTTTACTTTGAGTCCCTTCCGCGGGAAGGGCATCTCGAAAGCCTTGTCGTCTATCCCGATTACGATGAGAAAAACCTGATTATCAAGGCGCGGATTGCGGGCGCTTTTTCGCCCATTCGCGTTCAATGTTTCCTTTGGCATAAAGCAGCCCATGCGCCAAAAGCTCGGCTGTTGCAGGTGCAGGCACGGGCATCAGTCCATGCGCACACTGCACAAAACCGAAGCCGGTTTTAATTTCAGACACATAAATTTTTTCTATGCCGAGATTTTCCAAAGCCAGGCAGCTGCCGACAATATCAATAATCGTATCAACTGCCCCTACTTCATGAAAATGCACTTCTTCAAGGCTTTTGCCGTGAACTTTTGCTTCGGCGAGGCCAAGCATGCGGAAAACATTTACCGCTTTATCTTTTATATTAGTGCTTAAATCTGAATTTTCAATGATAGTTTTGATGTCGTTAAAATTTCGGTGTTCATGATGGTGATGCGCACCTGCTTCATGCGCATGGCAGCAGTGATGTTCATGCGCTTCTTCGGCAGCATGAGCATGCTGGTGGCAGCAATGATGCTCCTCATGATGGTGGTGATGATGTTCTTCACCTTCGCAGCCATGGGCATGATGATGGCAGTGATGCCCGTCATGATGTTCATGAAGATGTGCTTCTTCTGCTTCGGCTGCTTCCGTTACGCCCGGAATTTTAACATTAAAATAAGCTGCATTTATGCCGCATTTATCTGCGCGCGTATTAATCAGTTTATATTCGCCAAGATTCATCTTTTTAAGCTCTGCTTCTATATAAGCAGCGTCAGCGCCAAGGTCAATAAGCGCGCCAAGCAGCATGTTGCCGCTGATACCTGAAAATGCTTCTATGTAAAGTGCTTTTTTCATGCTCTCACCTCATATGATTAATAATGCTTGCCAAACGCCCTGCACCAAAACCGTTGTCGATATTTACAACGGCAACGCCTGCCGAACA
>CASEWT010000002.1 GCA_949291655.1 uncultured Bacillota bacterium | reverse complement strand
GTTGAGAGGAAAATCCAGTCTGTGTTTGCGGCCGTTTTTGTTGGTTGTTCGGGTGGCTTGACGGACGGTTTTCGTCTTTCCTGGCGGGCTGGGAAGCATTGGTCGCCGGGGTACGTTCGCCGCTTGCGCCGGCCGCCGGTTTTGCCGCGGGGGCGACCGCCGGCCTTTTGATATAGCCTTGGGCCGAGCGCTTCTCAAGGTCGCGATATTCCTCGAGGGCGACGTTTTTGATATCGCCGGGGGCGACGAGCTTGACCGTCCGCGAGAGGACGTTGTAGCCATCGACTTTGTAGGAGGTTCCGTCGATGGAAATCATCGTGCCAAGGCGGGGGAAGTCTTTCTTTTCCTCGGTGTAGACCGGATCTTCGTAGGCGAGGCAGCAAATGAGCTTCCCGCAGTGGCCCGAAAGCTTGGGGATATTGATGGTCAGCATCTGGTTCTTGGCCAAAGAAAGGCTGATTCCCGAGAACTCCTGAATGAAGGTCGAGCAGCAAAGGGGGAGCCCGCAGATGCCGATGCCGCCGACCATCTTGGCCCGGTCGCGGCTGGCCACCTGATGAAGCTCGATCCGACAATCGAGCTCATGGGCGAGAATCTTGACGAGTTCCCGGAAATCGACCCGGTTGTCGCTCGTGAAATTGATCGTGCATTTGCTTCCCTCGAGATCGAAATGGGCACTCATCGGGCGCATGGGGAGGCCGAGCTTTTTGATTTCCCGCTCGGCGACGTAGAGGGCGGCCTTTTCGCCGTCGCGGTTGATGCGCTCGGCTTCGTAATCGTCTTCCGTCGGGCGGCGCAGCACCGGTTTGAGAGGCATGTCGGATGGATAGCTGGCGAGCTTTACCGGCACGGAAAGAACCTTGCCGACCCCCCGGCCTTCGCTCGTTTCGACGACGACCTCGTCGCCGGGCTTCAAATCCTCGATCGAGGTCGAGAAAAAGTATTTCTTGTTCGTTCCGGGAAGGAGAATGGCTACGTAATGCGTGGGAGATGGAATCATATCAGGCGTCCTTGTAAATAAAGCGGGCTAGGTGGTCGATGACAAGGTTCGGGGCCATGTTCATGTCGAGTTCGGAACGGGCCAAGAGAGCCTCGCGGAGGCTCGATGGAAGATGGTAGCGATTCTCGGCGATCGACTTGATGATTTTAGCATAGGGAGCCATCTTCGGTTCCATCCCTTCTTGGAGAAGGGCGGCGTCCTTGAGAAGGGCCGCGAGCAAGATGAGAAGGCGCCTGGCCTCTTCCTTCTTGCCGAAGGGCGAAAGAAGGACCTTCTCGAACCGGTAGAGGCCTTCTTCTTTCGGGCGGGCGAGATCGTTCATCGCCTCTTCGTACAAGGCTTTTTTCTCTAAGTAGTCGCTTTCGGAGACGGCTTCCTTGATGAGCTCGCCGTCATTGAGGAAAAGGGCCATGAGCGCGGCATCGTCTTCCTTTACCCCGAGGCCCACGGCATTCTTGACGACGTCATCGTAGGGAGCCTTGACGAAACGGATCGTCTCGCTTCGGGAAACGATGGTCGGAAGGACTCGGGCCAGGTTTTCGCTCGTGAGGATGGCGTAGCATCCCTTGGGCGGTTCCTCGAGGAACTTCAGGAGCGAATTCACTGCCTCGACGGTCATATTTTCGACCAAGTGGATGACATAGACCATGATCCCTCGCCGCTCGAGGGGCGTTTTCGAGAAGTCGCCCATCACGGCTTGGATCGTTTCCTTCTTAATCGAGGAAAGGCTTCCATCGACGAAAAGGAAGTCGGCATAGCCGCCGCGGCGGACCCGTTCGCAGGTTTTGCAACTTTCGCAGGCAAGGGGAGAAGGGCGCTCGCAAAGGAAGGATTCGGCTAGGTAATAGGCGGCTTCCTTGAGGGGCAGGCCGGGTTCGCCGGTCAATAGATAAGCGTGGGCAAGGCGCCCGCTCGAAAAGGCGCCTGTGAGCACTTTCAGGGCAATGGGCTGTGTTTTGCGGAGATAATCGATGAATTTCATCGCCAACGGAGCCTCTTTTCCACGGCATCCCAGCAGGATTCAATCACTTGTTCGACCCTATTTGAGGCGTCGACCTTCACGAAGCGGTAGGGGTCCTCTTTGGCTAGTTTCTCAAACCCTTCGTGGACGAGTTCGTGGAAAGACATCTTCTCGAGGTCGAGGCGGTTGATTTCCCGGTTGGGATTGGCCTCGATCCGTTCGATGCCGGCTTCCGGGTCGAGGGATAGATAAATGGTAAGGTCGGGTTCAAGCCCTTCGGTCGCGAAGAGATTGAGCTGGTAAATCTCGGCCATCCCTAGGCCTCTTCCCATCCCTTGATAGGCAAGCGAGGAGTCGAGGAAACGGTCGGAAATGACGACCTTCCCCTCCCTCAGGGCCGGAATGATCTTCTCGACGACGTGCTGTCTCCGCGAAGCGGCATAAAGAAGGGCTTCCGTCCTAGGATCCATGGAGGTATTGGCTTTTGAAAGAATCACGTTCCGGATTTCCTCGCCGATCGGCGTTCCGCCGGGCTCGCGGGTCAAAACGACTTCCCGCCCCGCCTCGGAAATCCGCTTGGCAATCTCTTTTATGACGGTGCTCTTGCCGGAGCCTTCCCCGCCTTCAAAGGTAATGAACATTCAGATTTTCTTCCTCCCCTCGAAAGCCTTCTCGATGGTCAACCCGTCGGCATAGTCGAGCGAGCCTCCCATCGGTAACCCGTAACCGAGCCGGGTGACTTTGACGCCGGTCGGCGAAAGGAGCCTCGAGACGTAAAGCGAAGTTGTTTCCCCCTCGATCGTCGGGCTCAGCGCGAGGATGACTTCCTCAAAGCCCCCGGCTTTTACCCGTTCGAGAAGCAATTGGATGCTCAGCCCTTCGGGCAAGAGCCCCTTGCTTGGCGAGATGACCCCGCCGAGGACATGGTAAAGCCCCCGGTAGCCAGCTTTCTCGATGGTCGTCGCGTCGCGGTCGCCCTCGACGACGCACAAAAGGCTCCGGTCCCGCCCTTCCTCGTCGCAAGAGGGACAGCTATCCCCCTCCCGGTAAAGCCCGCAAACCGGGCACTTGGCGATTCGCTCCCCGACTTCCTTGATCGAGGAAGCGAAAGCGTCGCGGTCTTCCTTCTCCATCCGAAGGACGGCGTAGGCCATGCGTTCGGCGCTCTTCGAGCCGATGCCTGGGAGCTTGGAAAAGGACAAAGCGAGTTTTTCGAGGCTCGGGAGCTCCCTCATCAGAAGGGAAGCCCTCCCTTGCGCCCGGTGATGTCCTCGTCGATCTTCTCGGCTTCGGCCGCGATTTTCTTGATGGCTTCGTTCACGGCGTTGACGATGGCTTGCTCGAGCATGTCCTTGTTGTCCTTGTCGAGGGCGTCCTCATCGATTTCAACCTTGACGAGGGTCTTGTCGCCCTTGAGGGTGACCTCGACCATCCCGGCGTTGCTGGCCGTGAATTCCTTCTGATTCAAGGCATCGTGAGCTTTTTGGAGCTCGCGTTGCATCTTGTTCGCCTGCATGAGCAGCTGCTGCATTTGGTTCATGTTCGATATCTCCTTTTAGTCGACTTTCGGCAAATTGGGATGGCATTCACCTCGTGCGGGGAGGGTGCGTGCCATTTTCCGCTGGTTGAAGGCCTTCATCACTTCGCTTCGCTCGTTGGGACCGAGGGCATAGACGAAGACCTTGTGCCCGATGAGGGTTTGGATGACTTCCTCGAGCCCCCGTTGATTGGCTTTGATGTTGACCCGTTCCTTGAGGCGGTCGAAGTCGAAGGTCAAGATCAAGGCCTCGCCCGAGAGGCAGAAGGGATTTCCTTGGATAAGGAGGCTTGCGATGTCCGAGAACTTCTCGTCGTCCCGGAGCGTTTCCAAGCGCGTCCAGTTTTCCGAAAGGTCCTTTCGTTCCTGCTTCGAGGCGTTGGCGATGATGGCCATGATGTCGTCCATTTCGAGCTTGTAGCTTTCCCCGGACGTCTCGAGATGGGGATGGGCGATTTTGCTTGTGTCAAGCTTGGGGAGGTCCGGCTTCGGCGCCGGCTTAGGCATTGCTTTGGGCTCGGGGCGCTTGGCTTCGGGCAGCGGCTCATCGGGAGCGAAAAGGAAGTCCGGGGGCTCGCTTCTTTTGGGCTCTTCGGCAGGGGCTGGCTTCGGTTCGGCCTTAGGCGCGGCGGGAGACGGGCTCGCCGGGGGAGGGGGTACCTCCGCTTTTTCGGCCGGGGAAGGATTTTCCTTCTTGGCTTCCGGCTTCGGAGAGGAAGAAACCGTGACCGGCCGGTCATCGATCAACATGTAGTGGTCGTCGATCGAGGCAAGCTTGAGGATCGTCAATTCGAAAAGGGACCGCACATCCGTGATGAATTTGTAGGAATTCTGGGCGCCGAGCAGTTCGTCGATGAAGGCGACGAGGTGATGGACGTCGATCTTCGAGGCCAAGGGAAGAGCCTCGTCCTCCTTGATGAAGCGGAGGAGGGAAGCTTCGTGGCTTTTTTCGTAGACAAGGACGTCCCGGAAAATGGCGATGAGGTCGCTCGTGAGACGCCGGAAGTCGATTCCTTTGATCGCGTAAGCATCGATCTTTCCCATGACGCGGGGAAGGTCGTTTCGAAGGAGGCTCTCAATGAGGTCGATCTTTTCCGCCTTCGAGGCAAGGCCGTATATGGTATAGACATCGTCCTCGCTCAAGGTCGTTCCGCTATAGGCAAGGGTTTGGTCGAGGATCGAATAGGCGTCGCGCATCCCCCCGTCGGAGAGGGAGACGATGATGTCGATGGACTCTTTCGAATAGGAAATCCCTTCCTTAGCCAGGACTTCGACGAGCTTATCTTCGATTTCCTCGTCGGTGAGCTTGGCGAAATCGAACCTTTGGCAACGGCTCACAATCGTCGGAAGGACTTTGTGGGGCTCGGTCGTGCAGAGAATGAAGACGACGTTCTCCGGCGGTTCTTCGAGGGTTTTGAGGAGGGCGTTGAAGGCTCCGGTCGACATCATGTGGACTTCGTCGATGATGTAGACCTTGTAGCGTCCCTTGATGGGCGCGTACTTGATCTTGTCGATGAGGTCGCGGACCTGGTCGACCCCGTTATTGGAAGCGGCGTCGATCTCGATGACGTCGGGGTGGCCCCCTTCGCTTATTGCCAGGCAGTTTTCGCATTTATTGCATTGGTGGCCGACCCCTTCTTCGCAATCGAGAGCCTTGGCAAAGAGGCGGGCCATCGAGGTTTTTCCGGTCCCTCGGGGGCCAGCGAAAAGATAGGCGTGGGCGATTTTCCCGCTCGCGAGGGCGTTGCGGAGCGTCCCGACGACGGCCTTTTGACCGGCAACCTCGTCGAAAGCTTGCGGGCGGTACTTGAGGTAAAGGGCTTTGTATGACATTCCACCCGTGATTATAGCCTTCGGGCCATCCTCCTTCCATTATGGAAGGGGTCCTTAATGCTATAATGCGTCCGCTTTATGATGGAAGAAACGATGAGAAACCGCCTCGAGGCGGTAAGGAAACGCTTTGCCGAGATCGAAGAAGAACTTTCTTCCCCCGACATCGGAAGCGACATCAAGCGGCTGACCGACCTGAGCAAGGAGCGGGCTTCCCTTGAAAAGACAAACGAAGACTACGCGGCTTACCGGAAGCTGGAATCCGATCTCAGGGACATCGACGGAAATAACGATCCCGAACTGGCCGATCTCATGAAGGACGAGCGGAAGAAAATCGGCGCCCAGCTTGAAGAGATGGAAAAGAACTTCGAGTCCGAGCTCATTCCCCAAGACCCCAACGACAAGAAAAACATCATCGTCGAGATCCGGGGCGCGGTCGGCGGCGACGAAGCGAATCTCTTTGCCGGCGATCTGGAAAGGATGTACGTCCGCTATGCCGAGAGCCAAGGCTGGAAGGTCAAGTACATCGATAGCGAGGAAGGGGCGGCTGGCGGCTATTCCTACGTCTCGTTCATGATCAAGGGCGAGAACGTCTATTCCAAGCTGAAGTTCGAAAGCGGGGCCCATCGGGTCCAGCGGGTCCCGAAGACCGAAGCCTCGGGCCGCATCCACACTTCGACAGCGACCGTTCTTGTGATGCCGGAAGCCGAGGAGGTCGACGTCAAGATCAACCCGAGCGACCTCAAGATCGACACTTACCGTTCGCAGGGCGCCGGCGGGCAGAACGTCAACAAGACCGAATCGGCCGTTAGGATTACCCACATCCCGACCGGGATCGTCGTGAGCTGCCAGACCGAGAAAGCCCAACTCCAGAACAAGGAAATCTGCATGCAAATGATTCGGGCCAAGGTTCACGATTTCTACCAGTCGAAGATTGACGAGGCCCGTTCTTCCGAGCGGAAGCTGAAGGTCGGAACCGGCGAGCGAAGCGAAAAGATCCGGACCTACAACTATCCCCAAAACCGGGTGACAGACCATCGGATCGGCTTTACGGTCAATACCCTCGACCGGGTGATGGAAGGCGAGCTCGAGCCAATCGTCGAAGCCCTTATCCACTATGACCAGGAGCAGCGGCTCCTTGAAATGAAATGACCATCGTCGAAGCTTATTCCAAATACGCCAAGCTGGCGAAGGAAAAGGGCATCTATTCGATGGATGTTCGGCGCCTCTTGGTCCACTTTGAGCATCTCCGGGACCAGCTCGACGTCATCACGGAGGGCAAGCGCGAAATGAAGAACCTTGCCGCCTTCGAGGAGGGGATGAAGCGCCTATTGAACGATGAGCCGGTCGAATACATCATCGGGGAAGCCGAATTCCTGACGCGGAAGCTCAAGGTCGACCGCCGGGTTCTCATCCCGCGGCTGGAAACCGAGGAGCTGGTCGCCGCCTTCAGCGAGCGGATCGGCGACTATTTCAATCCGCGGAACATGCTGGCCGTCGCCGATATCGGAACCGGATCGGGCTGCATTGCCATCGCGGTCAAGGATGCTTTCCCGAACTTCTTCGTCTATGCCTCCGACGTCTCGGAGGGGGCCTTGGAGGTTGCCAAGGAAAACATTGCCTCGGCCGGCAGCCAGATTGTCCCGCTGCTCGGGGATAGTCTTGAGCCGTACATTAAAAGCGGGCGGAAACTAGACGTTATCATTTCGAACCCGCCTTATATCACCGAAGGGGAGTATGTCCAGCCCTCCGTCGCGAACTACGAACCCGAGGGGGCGCTGCTTTTCAATCCGGATGACAACGTTTACCAAAAGATTCTTTCCCGCTTGGACGATGTGAAGAAGGGACCGATCGTCCTCTTCTTTGAAATCAGCCCCGAGCTCACGGAGTATTTGACCAAGCTCATGGGCGAGTATCTCAAGGACTATTCCTACGAATTCATGGAGGACAGCAATGGCCTGCTCCGTTTCTTGGTCATTGACGTTGACTGATATGGGCATCAAGGAAGAAATCCAAGCGGCCGGAAGGGCTCTAGCCAATGGCGGCATCGCTGTCTTTCCGACGGAGACCGTTTACGGTATCGGCGTTGGCTATAATCAAGAAAACGCCTACAAAACCCTTGTCAAATTGAAGAAAAGGCCGCCGGAAAAACCTTTTTCGATGATGTTTTCCTCCCTGGAGGAAGCCTGGCCCTTCCTCGAGGTCGACGAAAGGAGGAAAGAGGCGATGGCTGCTTTCCTCCCGGGGCAGGTGACGTTTCTCTGCCGATGCGCAAAGGGGCTCCCGTGGCAATGCGATCTCGGAACCGGAATCGTTGGGGTCCGGGTTCCCGCGGGGGCGGTGGCGGTCGAAGTGCTGAAGGCGGCTGGCTGCCCGTGCCTGGTGACGAGCGCCAACATCGCCGGGGAAAGATCCGCCCTAACCCTGGAAGAGGCAAAGGCCTATTTTCCCGCGGGGGTCGACGCCTTCGTCGGTGGCGATTGTGTTTCCAAGGTCGCGACGACCGTCATCGATCTTTCCGGGGACGAGCCGAAGCTCGTGCGTCAAGGGGAGATTCATCTCGAAGACATTGAAAAGGTTTGGAGGGAGAAACGATGAAAATTGCTCTCGGAAGCGACCATGCCGGCTACATCCTGAAGGAAAGGATCAAGGAGCATTTGCTCAAAGCCGGCTATGAGGTCATCGACGTCGGGGCCGATGACGGCACGTCGAGCGTCGACTACCCGATTTACGGCGAGGCGGCCGCCCGGCTGGTGGCCAACGACGAAGCAACCTATGGGGTCGTTTGCTGCGGGTCGGCCATCGGGATTTCGATTGCCGCGAACAAAGTCCGTGGCATTCGCTGCGGCATTGGCTACAACGACGAAGTGGCCCGTCTCATGCGTGAGCACAACAATGCGAACATGATTGCCTTCGGAGAGCGCGAAATGAGTGCCGAGGATTGCCTGAAGAGGCTCGACGTCTTCCTTTCGACTCCTTTTGCCGGCGGGCGCCATGCCCGGCGGGTCGAGGAGCTCGACAAGATTTTCTGATTTCGGGCCCAAGTTCCTTTTCGGCGCTATATAGGGGTGTGGAATCCCCGAGGAAGCAAAGCCTTGCCTGCCCGCGGTGCGGCAACTCCGACCCGCGGGCTTTCGGCTGGAAAGGCGGGGTGCCATATTGTCGGAAGTGCCTTCCTTTTTCCGGGAAGAGCGCAGAAAAAAGAGCCGGAGAGATCACCGAACCCCATCTCGAGCTGAAGTATTCCCTGAGCGAAGAGCAGGCCGCTATTTCGAAGAAACTGGTTGCCAATTTCATCCGCGGGGTCGATTCGCTCGTCTATGCCGTCTGCGGGGCCGGGAAGACCGAGCTTTCCTACGGCGTCATCGCCTGCGCCCTTTCCAAAGGAATGCAGGTCGGCTTTGCCCTTCCTCGCCGGGATGTGGTCATCGAGCTTTGCGAAAGGATAAAGGAGGCCTTCCCGCGCAATAAGGTGGTAGCCGTCTACGGCGGCCACAGCGAAGACCTCGAAGGCGACATCGTCATTCTTACGACCCATCAGCTTTTCCGCTACGAGCGGTATTTCGATCTTCTGGTCATGGACGAGATCGATGCTTTTCCTTTCAAGGGCGACGCGGTCCTCCACGCTTTCTACGAACGTTCGGTGAGAGGGCGAACGGTCCTCCTTACCGCGACCCCTTCAAAGGAGCTGATCGCCGCCTATTCGGCGCCGGGCCGGGAAGTGCTCGAGCTGCGGACGCGGTTTCACCGCCATCCGATGCCGGTCCCTGACATTTATTACGTACCCTCGCCCTTGAAAGCCCTGCGCATCGGAAGCCGCCTTCGCTCTTACCGAAAAGAAGGGAGGCCTTGCCTCGTCTTCGTTCCTTCGAAGGCCGATTCCGAGCGCTTGTTCCTCCAGCTCCGGCCCTTCTTTCCGAGGGGCTCTTTCGTTCATAGCGAAGATCCTTTGCGCGAAGAGAAGATCCGGCGTTTCAAGAAGAGGCAACTCGATTACTTGGTGACCACTTCCGTCCTGGAACGCGGGGTGACGGTGGAAGGCCTTCACGTCATTGTCGCCGATGCCGATCGGGAGTCGATATACGATGCCGCGACTCTTATCCAAATCGCCGGCCGGGCAGGCCGGAAAGCCTCCTGCCCGGGAGGCGACGTCTTGTTCCTATGCGAGAAAAAGACAGCCTCGATGGAAGCCGCCGTCGCGGAGATAAGGAGGAGCAATGAGTTTCTGCTTAAATTGCCTTAACGAATATCACGAAGCTAGTTGGAGCGATCTCTATTCGCCGGGGGTCATTTGCCCTTCTTGCTACAGCAAGTTCAAGCCGCGCCTCGAAAGTTTTGCTTTCATGGGGCGAAAGGCCTATTCCCTTTACGAATACAATGACTTCTTCAAGACCTCCCTCTATCGCTTGAAAGGATGTTCGGATCTTGCCATTGCCCCCGTTTTCCTATGTAAAACCGCGTTCTTTTTGCGTCTTTTCTTTCTCGGCTGCATTTTGGTTCCGGCCCCGAGCCATCGCGAGGACGATGCCGAGAGAGGGTTCAATCACGTTGAGGAAATCTTCAAGGCATTGGGCCTTCCCATGGCCAAGGTCCTCCGGAAGACGGAACGGGTCAAGCAAGCCGGAAGCAGCCTCAAGGAGCGGCAAGAAGTCGGCAAACGCCTCGCCATCGAAGGGGGAGAGGCCCTTCGCGGGAAAAGAGTTCTCTTCGTCGACGACGTCTTGACGACCGGCTCGACGGCCGCGGCTGCCGCGAAGCTCATCCTTGCCGAAAAGCCGAAGTCGCTGGCCTTCTTCTTTCTTTCAAGGGTAGGCAAAAGGAACAGCGGACATCGGGGCTTTGGCGGTTCCGAGGACCCTGAATTGCCCTCATGCGCGCATGATGGTATCATCTAACCCGGTTTTTTAACGAGGACACGAACGTGAGCAATTTCATCCAAAAATTCTTCGAAAGGCGCGAGCTGGACCGCTACATGCGGGAAGCCGACCGCGTTATGGCCTATGACGAGCAGATGGGGAAGCTGAGCGACGAGGAACTCATTGCCAAAACGAAGGAATTCCAGGACCGCTTGGCCAAGGGCGAAACCCTTGAATCGATCAAATTCGAAGCCTTTGCCGTCGCCCGGGAAGCGGCTTGGCGGGTCCTCCACCAGAAACCCTTCAAGGTCCAGATCGTCGGTGCTCTCGTCCTCAACAACGGCGACGTGGCCGAAATGAAGACCGGCGAGGGCAAGACCCTTACCGCCACGATGGCCGTTTATCTCAATGCCTTGGCTGGCAAGGGTGTCCACGTCGTCACGGTCAACGAATATCTGGCTGAACGTGATGCCGAGTGGATGGGTCAGATCTACCGTTTCCTCGGCCTTACCGTCGGCGTTAACCTCGCGGCTAAATCGACCTCCGAAAAGCGCGAGGCCTACGCTTGCGACATCACCTACACGACGAATAGCGAACTCGGTTTCGATTACCTCCGCGACAACATGGCCCCCTCCCTCAAGGGGCGGGTTCTCCGCGGACTCCATTACACCATCGTCGACGAAGCCGACTCCATCTTGATCGATGAATCGCGGACCCCGCTTATCATTTCCGGCGGCTCGAGAGCCCCGGCCAGCCAGTATCAAGTGGCCGACCGTTTCGTGAAGCGTCTTAGGCGCGACGTCGACTTCACCATCGACGTGAAGGACAAGACGGCTGCCCTGACCGATTCGGGGAACGACAAGGCCGAAAAGATGTTCGGCATCCACTCGCTATACGATCCGGAGAACAGCGATCTCGTCCACCGGATTCACCAGGCTCTCAAGGCCAACTACATCATGGCCCGCGACGTCGAGTACATGGTCGACAAAGAGCACAAGATCCAGCTCATCGACCAATTCACCGGCCGCATCATGCCGGGCCGCGAATACAATGACGGCCTTCAGCAAGCCATCCAGGCCAAGGAAGGGGTCGAGATCAAGCAGGAGACCGTCGTCCTTGCCACGATTACTTACCAGAACTTCTTCCGCCTCTACGGAAAGCTTTCCGGCATGACCGGCACGGCCAAGACCGAGGAAGAGGAATTTCAGACCATCTACAACATGAAAGTCGTCTGCATCCCGACCAACCGGCCGGTCCAGCGGATCGACGACACCGACCTCATCTTCGCTACGCATAGCGCCAAGCTCAAGGCGCTCGTCAAGGCGGTCCAGGAGCGTCACGAGAAGGGGCAGCCGATCCTCATCGGTACCGTTTCGGTCGAAAGCAACCTCGAAATCAGCAAGCTCCTCGACGAGGCCCACGTCCCCCATGAAGTCTTGAACGCGAAGAATCAGGCTCGCGAAGCCGAGATCATTTCCCATGCCGGCGAGAAGGGCGCTGTGACCCTTGCGACCAACATGGCCGGCCGGGGTACCGACATCAAGCTGGCTCCGGGCGTCGCCGACCTCGGCGGCCTTTGCGTCTTCGGAACCGAGCGCCACGAATCTCGCCGCATCGACAATCAGCTGCGCGGCCGTAGCGGACGTCAGGGGGATCCAGGCTATTCCCGTTTCTTCGTGAGCTTCGACGACGAATTGATGCGCCGTTTCGCTCCCGAAAACCTCCGGACCCTCTTTGCCAACCAACTGAAGGACGATAGCTACGATTCGAAGATGCTGACCAATGCCGTCACGAATGCCCAGAAGCAAATCGAGGGCAAGAACTTCGATGTCCGGAAGAACCTCAAAGACTACGACGACGTCCTTGCCAAGCAGCGGGACATCATCTACAAGAAGCGCGACGCGATTCTCATGGCGGGGGATATCGTCGATCTCATCCACGACTTCTTCCTGACCTCCGGCTCGGAGCTTGCGAAGAAAGCCGTCGACAAGTCGACCAACGACGAGGTAATCGTCGGCACGATGCTCAAGCGGCTCGTCGAGCCCCGCTTCCTCCCCGAGGGAAGCATCAACGTCCAGGCCTATGACGGGGCTCCTTACGAGGAGGCCGGCGAGGACCTTGGCGAAATGCTCTATGCCTCCTATCTCGAAAAGCGGAAGCAGTGGCCGGCAACCCAGGCCGACATGGTCGAACGGCAGCTTTCGCTCCGCGTCATCGACAAGAACTGGCAAACCCACATCGACACGATGGCTCATCTCCGGGAAGGCATCGGCCTTCGCAGCTACGCCCATACCAATCCGCTTCAGGATTACGTGAATGAGGGCTATGACCTCTTCAAGGAGATGAACGAGAGGATTGCCGTCGACACTTCCCTCAATCTCCTCAATGTCCGACTTGTCAAAAAAGATCCCGAGCCTTCGCCGGCCCCGATCGATGCGGAGGCCAAGGAAGTTAGCAAGGCCGCCCCGGCGGCTCCGACTTCTGGCGGGAACGAGGCCCCCAAGGCTTCCGCGGAAAAGAAAGAAAGCGAATAACGAAAAGGAAAAGGAATACATGAAAGAGCTAGTCGAACTACGGCAAGAAGCCCAGAAGATCGGGCAGCTTGTCTCGCAGCTCGGTGACTCTCTTTGACCTCGACAAGATCGAAGGGAAGATAGCCGAGCTTGACCGCGAGGAAAACGCGCCGGGGTTTTGGGACGACCGCCGCAAGGCCCTGGAGGTTGTTAACGAACTAAACGACCTGAAAGGCAAGGTCTCCTCCTATGGCAAGATAAAGAGCGACTATGCCGACTTTGCCGGCATGCTCGAAAGCCCGGATGCCAACGATCCCGAGATGCTCGATCTCCTCAATGACCTATGCTCGACTCTCGATAAAGAAATTGGGGATTTGCGGAGCCTTTTGCTCTTTTCCGGGGAGTACGATTCCCGAAATGCCACCCTCGAAATCCATCCGGGGGCCGGGGGCACGGAAGCTCAGGATTGGGCCGATATGCTCCTTCGCATGTACCAACGGTGGGGCGAAAAGCACCATTTCAAGGTGATTCCTCTTTCCATCGAGGCTGGGGACGAGGCCGGATTGAAGTCCGCGACCGTCAAGATTGAAGGCCACAATGCCTATGGCCTCCTCAAAAGCGAGAAGGGCGTCCACCGGCTCGTCCGGATTTCTCCTTTCGATGCCAATGCCAGGCGCCACACTTCCTTTGCTTCGGTCAACGTCATTCCCGAATTTGGGGAAGTCTCCGACGTCGTCATTGACCCCAAGGACCTTCGGGTCGACACTTTCCGCTCGGGCGGGGCCGGCGGCCAGAACGTCAATAAGGTTTCCTCGGCCGTCCGGATTACCCACCTCCCGACCGGCATCGTCGTCCAATGCGAAATCGAGCGCTCGCAGCTCATGAACAAAGCGACCTGCATGCAGATGCTCACCGACCGCCTCATGGCCTTGAAGCTCGAGGAGCGGGAGAAACAGCTCAAATCGATCGTTGGGGAGCAGAAAAACATCGAGTGGGGGAGCCAGATCCGCAGCTATGTCTTCTGCCCCTACACGCTCGTTAAGGACAACCGAACCGGCGAGGAGACCTCCGACGTCAACGGGGTCATGGACGGCAACGTCGACCGCTTCATGCACGCCTATCTGGAAATGCTCTCGCGGAACGGGGAGAAGAGCTGATGGCTTCCCTGCCCGGTTCCTTTGCCCTTTCCTCGCCCTACAAGCCGACCGGCGACCAGCCCAAGGCCATCGCTTCCGTTTTGGAAGGCTTTGAGAAGGGCAAGACTTTCCAAGTCGTCATGGGAGCGACCGGGACCGGGAAGACGTTCACCGACGCGAACATCGTCCAGGCCATCAACAAGCCGACGCTGGTGATTGTCCACAACAAGACTTTGGCTTCCCAGCTGTATGGCGAATTCAAGGAATTGTTCCCGCAAAACCGGGTCGAGTATTTCGTTTCCAATTTCGATTTCTACCAACCGGAAGCCTACATTCCGAAGTCGGACACCTACATCGAGAAGAACGCGGTGATGAACGAGGACATCGAGATGCTTCGGACCTCGGCCGTCAACTCGATCCTCGAACGGAACGATACCATCGTCGTGGCTTCGGTCGCCGCCATCTATGCCCTTAGCGACCCCGAGGAGTACCGTGGGCTCGTCTTTGAGATCCGCGTTGGCGAAACCCTTGACCGAAAGCGCCTGTTCTCCCGCCTCGTCGAAGCGCAGTTCCGTCGGGACAACGGCGACCTCCCTCCCGGCTCCTTCCGGGTCCGGGGCGACGTGATCGACATTGCCCCGATGGTTTCGCGGGACTACTTCATCCGCATTTCCACCTTCGGCGACGAGATCGATTCCATTCGGGAAATCGACCGCTTGAACGGAACCGTTATCAAGTCGATGAAGACCTGCCCCATCTATCCGGCCTACGACCATGCCTCGACGAAAGCGCGGATCCTTCGGGCTTGCGATTCGATCGAAGCCGAACTCGAGGAACGCCTCGCCTACTTCAGAAGCGAGGGCAAGCTCCTCGAGGCCGAGCGGTTGGAAATGCGGACCCGGCAAGACATCGAATCGCTCAAGGAATTCGGGATCTGCCCGGGCATCGAGAACTACTCTCGCCACATCGATGGACGGAAACCCGGGCAGCGGCCATGGACCCTCATGGACTACTTTCCAAAGGACTATCTTTTGCTCGTCGACGAGTCCCACGTCACCTTTCCCCAGGTCCGGGGGATGTTCAACGGCGACCGGAGCCGGAAGACGACCTTGGTCGAGTACGGCTTCCGCCTCCCTTCGGCTCTCGATAACCGTCCCCTGAACTTCGAGGAGTTCGAGGCTCTCTACCCGAGGCGCGTCGTCTGCACTTCGGCAACCCCCGGGGACTATGAAGTCGAAAAGGCCGGAGGCGAGGTCGTCGAGCAGATCATCCGCCCGACCGGCCTCCTCGACCCGAAGATCGATGTTCGCCCGACCCTTGGCCAAATCGACGATCTCTTGGCGGAAATCAAGGACCGCATTGCCAAAAACGAGCGCGTGATGATCGTCACCTTGACCATCCGAATGGCAGAGGACCTCACAAATTTCCTTAGGGAACGCGACATCAAGGTGACTTATCTCCACAACGAGACGAAGACCTTAGAACGGACGGCCATCATCTACCAGCTGCGGAAGGGGAAATTCGACGTCCTGGTCGGGATCAACCTTCTGCGGGAGGGCCTCGATATCCCCGAGGTCAGCCTCATCGCCATCCTCGATGCCGACAAGGAAGGCTTCCTCCGCTCTACGACATCGCTCATCCAAATCATCGGACGGGCCGCCCGGAATGCCCACGGGAAGGTCATCATGTACGCGGACGGGGTGACCGAATCGATGAAAGAGGCCATTGCCGAGACGAACCGCCGACGGGCCATCCAAGAGGCTTACAATGACGAAAACGGGATCGTTCCGACGACCATCGTGAAGGAAATCCGACCCCCGCTTACCAACGACGAGTCCGACCTCGAGGGCCTCGCGAAGGTTTCCAAGCATTCCTCGCGGAGCGAAATCGAGAAATACCTTAAGAAGATGGAACGCGAGATGAAAGAAGCCGCGAAGGCCTACGACTTCGAGCGGGCCGCGGCCATCCGCGACGCCATCATGGAACTGAAAGGAACCCTATGAAAGAATACCGCCTTTATCTCCTCGACTTCGACGGAACACTGGCCGATTCCGCCCGCTCCTTGGCCAGCGTTTACCAAGCTGGCTTCGAGGAAATCGGGATGCCCTTCGAGCGGGAAATGGCCAACGTTTACATGCATATGTCGCTCGACCAGACGGCCAAGATGGCCGGCATTCCGGAAAAGGATTACGTCCGCTTTGCCTTGAAGATCAACGACGCCCTCGATTATCCGGAAAACCTAAGGGCCATCGATTTCTTCCCGGAAAGCAAGGAAGTCATGGAGACTCTCCACCGGGCCGGGAAAAAGCTCTCCGTCGTCTCCGGGAACACCGAACGGCACATTCGCCTGATCCTCCAATCTCAAGGGATCGAAGGGCTTTTCGATGCGGTGGTGGGAAGCGTGCCTGACCGCCGGCCGAAGCCTTATCCCGACCCCCTCCTTGCCGCCCTGGCCTTCTATCCGGAAATAAAGAAAGGCGAAGCCGTCTACGTCGGGGATTCCCTGCAGGACCTCGCCTGCGCCAAAGCGGCGGGGATCGACGGCATCCTCATCGACCGGAAAGGCGCGCACCCCGAGGAAAAAGAGGTGGCCATTTCCACGCTCGATGAGCTTCTTTCTCCCCTCAAAAAGACGATTGATAAGTAGGGACAACTAAACTAAGATTACTAGGCGCTTAAGGGCGCATGGATTTTTGGACAATATGACGCTTCAGTGGTACGACATAATCTTCGTCATCGTGGCCCTCATCGTGATCATCCTCAGCCTTCTTCAGGGCGGGAAGAGCGAAGGCGCTTCCGGTGCTATTACCGGCGGCGGCCTCAACGTCTTCGCCAAGACGAAGGAGCGGGGCTCCGAGAAAGTCATCAGCTGGCTGACCTTCGGCTTCGCGGTCGTCTTCCTCTTCATGGCTCTCCTCATCATGGTTCTCAATTCGGTGGGCGCCTCCTCTTCTGGCGACAGCTCATCGAGCGAAGCGGCTTCCGCGGCCTTCCGGATGATCGTCCCTCTTTTCTAGGGAAGGGTTAGTGAGCTTGACCGGCCTTTGGCCGGTTTTTTCGTGCTTAGGCTCTTTTGCGGTGTTATCCTCTAAGCCGTGGAAACGATGAAGGAATACGTCGCCCGGCGGAAGGGCGAACTTCAAGCGGAAATCGCCCTTTTCGACCGGAAGCCCGGCCTCGCGGTCGTTCAGGTCGGGCATGATGCGGCCAGCGATTCTTATATCCGCGGGAAAAGGAAGGATGCCGAGGGGCTCGGTCTTGCCTTCAAGCATCTCTGGTTCCCGGAGGACATCGGGGAAAAGGAGCTCGAGGAAGCAGTCCTCAAGGAAGCTTCCGATCCCTCCATCGACGGGATCATCGTTCAGCTCCCCCTCCCTAAGGGCCTCGATGAGAAGGCCATCGGGCGCTTGATTCCTCTATCGAAGGACGTCGACGGGTTTATCTTCGATTCGCCCTTCGAGCCCTGCACCCCCAAGGGAATCGTCGACTATCTTGCGTCCGTCGGCTTCCCCTTCGAGGGGAAAAACGCTGTCGTCATCGGCCGGAGCGACATTGTTGGCAAGCCTTTGGCCCGGCTGCTCACCCGGAAGAACATGAACGTCACCCTTCTTCATAGCCGCACTTCGGAAGAGGATAAGAAATTCTATCTTGGCCACGCCGATCTCGTGGCGGTGGCTATCGGACGCGAAGGGTATCTTGACGGGCGTTTCCCGCTCAAAAAGGATGCCTACCTAATCGATGTCGGCATCAACCGGGGGGTCGACGGAAAGCTTCGGGGGGACATCCTTCCCGGCCGCGAGGTGGCCTACCAATCCCCGGTTCCCGGCGGGGTAGGGCTCCTTACAAGGCTCGCCCTCATGGAAAACGTTTGCCTAGCATACAAGGAGAAGCGGAAATGAATTACTACATCGGAAATGAATCTGTTTACGGGTTGGAAAGAGCCGTTAAGGCCTCCGGGAACCCGATGCGGACGAAGCTGGATACGGGAGCAACCACGGAAAAGGACTTCTTACGGGCCGAGCGCCTCGGCGCGACCCGGGGCGGGGAAGGCCACGACAACTTCCTCAAGGGCATCACCGTCCAAGTCGATATTGTCGCCCCTCTTTATTGGTGGAAGGAAGCCCAGCGTTACCACTGGTTCGATTTCATCTCAAGCCAATCGACGATGCACTGTCTCCTCAAGTTCGACATCGCTTCCCAATGCGTTGAGGAAACCGATCCTCTGATCATCAAGCGGATCGAGGAACTCGTCGCCTCCTATAACGAGATTCCCGACGAGAAGCCCGAAGACAAGAAGCGGGCTTGGCGGATTATTGTTGCCTCCCTCCCTTCGGGTTTCTGCCTTGGGGCGACGATGGTTACCAACTATCAGCAGCTCAAGACGATGTATTACCAGCGGCGGGGACACAAGTTGAAGGAGTGGCATGTCTTTACCGACTGGTGCCTCTCCCTTCCCCGTTTCCGGGAATTGCTGGGGATCAAAGATTGATTCGTTGTAATAAAAAGGGGCCTTTCTCCGTTTCTTAGGCGGGGAGAGAGCCATGAAGGAATGGATAACCTTAGCGACGTCATTGAGGAATTGCGCCTTGGGAACCACGCGCGCTTCCCTCTTTTCTACGAAGAGACCCACCGCAAGGTCTTTTACGTCGCTTTGGCCATCCTCGGTGAGGAAGAGGCGACGAAAGACGTCGTCCAAGATACCTATGTCCGCTTCATCTCCTCGCTCTCGCGGTTCGAGCCCGGCTCGAATCCCTATGCCTATCTAGCGACGATTGCCCGGAACCTCTCCTACGATTATCTCGAGAAAAGGAAACGGGAAACCTCCTTCGACGAAGCCATCGGCTCCGAAGAGGAAATCGGCCAGAAAGTCTCCTACGAAGGCCTCGACGAAGTGAAGCGCCTCCTCGCTCCCTTGAACGAAAGCGAGCGGGAAATCGTGATCCTCCACGTCCTCGACGGGCTGAAGTTCCGCGAGATTGCCGCTATCACCAACAAAAAACTCTCGACCGTCCTCGTCGCCTACAACCGCGCGATCAAGAAAATGCGGAGAAAGGAGGAAGAAAGCCAGTGAAGAAAAAAGACATCGAAAAGAAACTCCTCGAAGCCGCGAGCCGGGTCGATCTTCCTTCTGATCTCGAAGAAACATACCGTCTCGTCAAGCAAATCCCGCCCGAGGTTACTCCCTCTGCCAAGAAAAAACCCTTCCCTTGGAAGTGGGCCATTCCCTCGGCCGCGGCTCTTTCCTGCGTCCTAGCCCTGGCAATCGTCATTCCTTCCGTCCTTGGGAACGCTTCCCCGGGTGAGGGCCCCGGCAGCTCCGCCCTCGTCCCGCCCACCCCGCTTCCTGGGGAGATGACCGAGGCCGAGGCAGGTGCCATTTCGCGGCAAGCCGTTGCCCTTTTCGCCTTGGCCCCTTCCTTCGAGGAACTTTCTCCGACCCTATCTCTAGCCCGGCGGATGGAACGCTTCGAACGGGACGAGGAAGCTGACTCCTTCCTCACCCTTCAGGAGAAAGAAGAAGTGGCCAACGAAATCGAGGATTTCATCTACATGGTCGAGGAAATCCAGACCTCCGGGGCTTGGCACGTCGCCTTCGATCCCTCTTCCTCTCTTATCACCGTCGAAGGAGCGGAAACCTTCCTCATTTCCTATTCCGAAGAGGTCGTCGACGCGTCGACCCAGCTGTTCTCGGGAACCGTCTCCTACGAAGGAGAAGGCGGCTCTTCCTTCGCCTTCGAAGGGCGTATCGAGACCGAAGGCGAAGAGACGAACATCAACATGGACCTTGAAGTGCCCGGCGGCTTCATCCGGGTCGAGCAGGAAATCGAGGCGGCCGAGGACGAGTACCGCTTCTCTTTCTACAAGGAAGGGGACACCCGTCCCTACCGGGAAATCGAGTACGAAAGCGAAATCGAAGGCCGGGAAGGCGAGTCGCAAATCCAGGTGCGGGAGGGTGCTTCCACCGTCGAGTGCGAATTCGAATACCAGCCGACTTCCCCCGAGGCAGCCTTAGGCGACGAGTTCATGTGCGAATACGCAAGCGAGGGCCCCGACGGGGAACTCGAGGCCGAGGTCTTCATCGCGAAGATCGAAGGCGGGCATTCCTATCGTTTCGCGGGCGACGGAACCCCCATCGAAATTGTTCGCTAAAGGCAAAATCCTCGCAAAGCCCCTTTGAAATAAGGGGTTTTCTTTCTATTTCATAGAAAAGGGCAATCAAAAAAACAATTTTGTGCTTTGTTGTAATAAAAGGGCGTGTCACTCCGTTTGGTTGTCGTAAGTGGTCAAAACCACAAGGAGAACCAAAATGAAAAAAACCCTAATCGGCGCGGCGATCCTCGCCGGCGCGACCCTCGCCTCTTGCACCGGAAACCTGCCCGGAGATGCCTCTTCAATGCCCTCAACCCCCAACGGGGGAACGACCGAGGCCATCGGCGAGCAGAATGCCTACCTGGCCCAAACGATCATGTCGATGAACCTTCTTGACGGTTCTTCCGTCCCCTCGGTGGCTGCTAGGCGGGCCCGGAACGTTGATCCTGCCGTCTACGACGCCCTAGCCGAAGACATCCTCTCCGGCATCGAAGGAATCGCGGCCATCACTTCCTTCAACCCGGCCGAGGTGGTCGAAAAGACCTCCGACAAGGCCGACTACGCCAAGCTTTACACGATTACGATGAACGGCCTCGACGGGACAAGCGAGACCTACGATCTCTACTTCAACGAAGAAACCCGGGTCTACGAAGAAGATGAGGGCGAAACCGAGACGGTCACGACCCTGCGGGGGCTGGCCATCAAAGACGGCGTCGAATTCACCCTTAGCGGAATCGAAACCGAGGAAGTAGAAGGGCGGGAAACCGAAACGGAGCTCGAGCTCAAAATCAGCCGCGACCGTTCCAATTACGTCCTCATCGAGCAGGAATTCGAGTTCAACGAGAACGAGTACGAATATACCGTGGTTGAAAACGGACGCGAGGTCGCAAGTAGCGAGTACTCCCTCGAAACCGACCGCCGGGGCAACGTCGTCATCGCCCTTGAGCGGGAAGAAGGCGGCAAGGAATTCGAAATCAAAGTCCTTTCCTCGGAAGCCGGCCTTCAGAACGTTATCGTCGAAATCGAGCACCCCTCCCTCGGGGAGATCGATGGCCGCGTCGCAATCAGCATTGACGAGGAAGGCCGCACGGTATATACGCTCACCTTCTTCGGTTACGAGAAAACCTACGTCAAGACGGTAGCCTGAGGTCAGGAAACCGAAAACCCGGTCGGATGTCCGGCCGGGTCTTTTTCTTTCTTTATTCGCCCTTTGGTTCGTCGAGGGCTTTCGGGCCATCGACGGCTGGGACATCGCTTTCTTTGGAAGAGGCATCGGCTTCGTTGGGCGAAGCCTCGGTCGCCGTTCCCTCGATGATGTCCGAGACGACGATTTCGGTGCTTTCGGTTGGTCCTGAAGACAGTCCTTCCTTAGCCGCCTCCTTCTCTGCCTTCTTTTCGAGATGGCGGATATAGGCCCTTCCGGCGAGCTTACCGATGATAAGGATGCCGATAAGGGCAAGGAGGATGCCGACGACGATAAGGACGACCTGAATGAAATTCCGGGCCTCGCTCATATAGGCGATGACGAGGCTCCCAAGGACGATGGCCACGACTCCGAGGACGATTTGAAGGACCGGGAGATAGACCGGATAGATCTTTCTTATGAGGAATGCGACGGCAAAGGCGATGAGGGCAGCCCCGGCAACCAGGAGGCTGATCCCGATGAAGTTAGCGAGGAAGAGAACGATGGAATTGAATGCCGCGGTGCTATCGGAAGAGAGAACGACGAGGGAGATGCCGAGGGCCAGTTCGAAGGTTCCTCCGACGACCATCGTGTATTGGAGGCTTGAGCGGGTTTCGTAGCTCAGGCGAAGGATCGGAAGGAAGTTGACGACGACTTTGATGGCTCCCGACAGAATGAGAATGATGCCGACGACCATGATGATGGTCGTTTGGAACGTCTCGTCACCGGAAAAGCAGATGGCCAAAATCCCGGCCGTGATGAAAAGAAGGGCCTCGACGATGTCGATGACGGTCTTGGCCGCGGAGCCCCTCCCGAGGCTGGGGATTTTGCTTTCTTTGGTGTTGGACATGGTTTTGCCCTCCTTGGCATGATTCTACACTCTATTGGAAAGGAGAAAGAGGGCCATTTCCTCTTTAATCAAGCCGGCTTCTCGATAAAATTACCGGGAAAGAAAGGTTCTAAATGATCAAAAAAGCGCTTATCAAGTCCTACGCCGAACTGATTGTAAAAGCCGGCGGGGCGATTAAGAAAGGTCAGGAAGTGGTTATCCGGGCCCAAGTCGAACTCGAGGATTTCGTCGAGGTGGTGGCAAGGGAATGCTACCGTCAAGGCGCAAGCCGCGTCGTCTACGAGTGGCAGTCGTCCAAGCTTAGCCGCCTCGAGGCCAAGTACGGGAAGGAAATGGTCTGTTCGGTTCCGACCCCGATGGAAGTGGCCCTCCAGAATTACGAGACCGATTCGCTTCCGGTCCTTATCTGGCTCGACGGGGACGACCCCGACGGCCTCGCTGGCGTCAACGTCGAGAAACTTGCCCGGATCCATCAAGCTAAGATGCGGATTTTCGGGCCGATTCGCCAGAAGCGGGAAAACAAGTACCAGTGGACGATTGCCGGCGTCCCGACCGTCGCTTGGGCCAAGAAAGTTTTCCCGGCCCTTCCTCGCTCGCAGGCGGTGGAGGCCCTTTGGAACGCCATTCTCAAGGCCTCGCGGGCTTATGACGGCAATGGGCTTGCCAACTGGGAAGAACACGAGAGGAACCTGAAGGATAAGTGCGAGAGGCTCAATGCCCTCGGCCTTCGGAAACTCCATTACACCGCCGGGAACGGCACCGACTTCACGGTCGGCCTCATCCCCGGCGTCATTTTCCTCGGCGGCGGAGAGAAGACGACCTCCGGGACCCTCTTCCAGCCGAACATCCCTTCGGAAGAGGTTTTCACGACTCCGATGAAAGGAGAGGCCGAAGGCATTGTCTACGCCTCGAAGCCCCTTTCTTACCAAGGGCAGCTCATCGAGAACTTCTCGGTTCGCTTTGAAAAAGGCAAGGCCGTCGAGGTCCATGCCGAGAAAGGGGAAGAAGCCCTTCGCTCGATCCTTTCGGTCGATGAAGGCTCAGCCTACCTTGGCGAATGTGCTCTCGTTCCTTTCGAGAGCCCGATCAACCAGCTGGGCTTTCTTTTCTACAATACCCTCTACGACGAAAACGCGGCTTGCCATTTGGCCCTGGGCCGCGGCTTTAGCAACCTCTATCCCGACTTCGAGAAATACACCAACGATGAGCTTGTCGAAAGAGGAATCAACTATTCGGCCTCCCACGTCGATTTCATGATCGGAACCCGCGACCTCAAGATCGTCGGGACCCGGGCAGACGGAAGCGAGGTCACCGTTTTCGAAAACGGCACTTGGGCGCTTTGATTGTTGCTTAGGACAAGAAGGGGCTTCGGCCCCTTTTTTGTTTTGAAGGCCGTTTTGCTGCCAATTTTTAGGTGAAGTATCAAAAAAGCCCTTGCAATAAGGGCTTATGTCCATGGCTTTTATCTCAGGCGAGAACGATTTCACCCTCGCCCCAGTTGGCTGAGTTTGGGCCGGTTCCGGGGGTGTGGCCGCCGGGGTCGTAGGGATAGCCGTAAGGATCGGGGCAAGAGCCCGGTCGCGAAGCCATCTTGTTGAGGAAGGCGCTCGTCATCGAAAGGAAACCGAGGTAGTTTTCCTTGCTTGAGCCGGCGAAGTCGATGATGGCTTTTTGGATGTCGAAGAAAAACTCGGAGGCTTCCTTCGCCTCGCCCGTCAGGCCTTCGCAATAATCGGGATTATTGAGGAGGTAGTAGGGATCTTCGTCAAGGAGTGAGGGATTGACGTCCCATGGAATCTCTTCCCGCATGGCGAGGAGTTTTTCCTTCAACTGCTCGATTTCCTCAGCAGTCAGGAGGCAGTTTCCGCCTTGGGAATAGACCGCGTAGGAAATCGAAAGGCCGCGTCCGATGGAAAGGCGGGCCGCATCGCTTAGGGGAGCCGCGGCCATGGCGCTACCGACTTCCTTGAGCGCCTCGATGACAGAGGCCGACTCACTGAGGAGGGCGCCGTAGTTCACCTTCCGGTTGAGCAGTTCGTAAACGGAGAAGACATCCGCCGCTTCCGCGTAGTTCATTTCCGATATCGAGGGTTCGAGGAGGTCGCAAGTGAATTCCAGCTTGGCATAGATCCGCTTTTCGCAAAGGCTCTTGCGGAGGGCTGCTTCAGCCGCCTTCACGTAGAGGTCCTCGAAATCGCTTTGGTCGGTGACGATCGAAATTTCGATAACATTGTAGGAGGCCGGCGTCTTGGCTTCGATGTAGCCGGTTTCGTAGGAGCCTTCGAAGATGGCCGAGAACACTTCCTCGACGGAGAAACGGTCTTTTTTTGAGCTTCCGAGCCCATCCACGACATAGGTGGCGCTTAAGTTCATCGGGCTGAAGCCGCCTTGGCAGACCTCGGCATCGGAGGTCGGGACCAAGAGGAATTCCGGCTTATAGGGATTGACCGGTCCTTCGTTAGTGCCTTTTTCCGCGTTCTGGCTCGATGCCGGGGCAATCGAAAGGCGGATCAAGGCGCCGGGGGCATCGGAGCCTCCAGGCAAAGCGCTGGTTGCGGCGACCACGGCCCCGAAGATGAAAGCCGATGACAGGCAAGTGCCGATGGCGGCTGCCGTCCGGCGGAAGTTCAAATGGGTCCCAAGGCGGAAGCTTTTCCTTGCGCCCGTCTTTTGGTAGATGAGCTTTTCGAGGTCGGGAACCATTTTGTTTCCCTCGTTTCCGAGGATTTCCGTAAGAGAAAGCTCTTCTCGCGTCTCGATGGGGGCCAGAAGCCCGGCCTTCTTCTTGACGGAAGGGTAAACGTTGGGGACGAAGGCCTCGGCTTCTTTCCTAAGAAGCGAAAGAACCTCTTCTTCCTGTTCCCTTTCGAGTTTGGCGCGCGCCTCGAGGGCGGCGCTCCGGCTAGTTGCTTTGGAGCTGCCTCTTGAGCGCGTATTTACTTTCTTCATCGGCCAGCGCCTTCCTGAGTTTCTTGAGAGCCGTCGCGTATTTCCAGGTGACGGTGCCCAAAGGCATGTGGAGGAATTCGGCGATTTCCTTGTGCTTGTAACCGCCGATAGCGTACATCATGACGATGTTGAATTCGTCTTCGGCCAGGACTTTGTTGGCCAAGGTAATCGTCGGGCTATCGATTTCCCCGAGGTAGTAGACGCCTCCGGCATTGGGCTCGCTGTCGAAGTCGAAGGAAAGTTCCTTGTTCCGTTTTCTGAGCTTTGAAAGAGCCGTGTTCTTGGCAATCGTCAACAGCCAATTCCGCGGGTTGGTGCCCGGACGGTAACTGGCGATGTTCTCGTAGCAGCTGACGTAGGTGTCCTGCATGACGTCTTCGGCAAGTTGGTAGTCGCGAAGGATCGGCAAAACGAAAGTGAAAACCCCCTTGCTGGTGATCTGGTAGATCTCCGCGAGGGCGTTCCCGTCGCCTTTCTGCAAGGCGACCATCGCTTTTTCGAGCCGCTCTTCGTTCATGTCCCGATTATACCCCTTAAGTAATTAGAAGGCCCCCTGGGGGGCTATATGATGGGGGCCTTCCTTGAACCCCGAGCAATTGCGGGATTCAACCTATTAAGAAGGAAGGCGGGCTTTTTATTGGGGAATGTCAAAATCTTCCTCGGCGATTATTTCGACGATGGAGGAAAAAGGGATCTCGAAAGAAGGGAAAACAAGCCGCTTCGCGCGGAAATCGATCTTGGTTGGGACGCCCTTGCAGGAGTGGACGTGGCCGGAGGCAAAATAGCGAAGCTCGATTTCGCCTCCCTCGTAGCTCCGCAAGAAAGAGTCGATCTTCCGGGCTTCGTCTTCCAAGGGGACGGGCCTTTCCTCAATCGATTTGCGGGCGATGATTTCGCTTAGGTAGCTGCCTTGTTCGGTGAGCGACTTATAGGGAAGCCACTTCTTCATGCCGCGCTCGCTCATTGCTTATGGCCTCCGATTTGCCCGTGGCGCATCTTGAGGGTCGAGGCCTTGGTAAGGGCCGAGCAAGGCAGAAGGGAATCGCGCCCGAAAAGGGAATGGATGGCATCGGTAGCCCGGGCCAGCCTCCGCCGTCGGTCTTTTTCCTCCGGGTCCTCGAGGAGGGAGAGCTGCTCGTAGTCTGGCTCGACGAGCTTCCCGTAGGCTATCGAGAGCGACCGGATGGGCAGGCGCCCGTTGGCGTCGCGAAGAAGGAAAAGGAGGTTCGAGACAAGCGTCGCGGTATCGTCGGTCGGCGAGACAAGTGTCCGCTGGCGGCTGAAAGGGCGGAGCCCGTCGCTATAGCCAAGCATGAGGGAAACTTTTCCCGAGAGTTTTTCCTGGGCTTGAAGACGGACGGCCAGCTCTTCTCCCATTTCACGGACAAGGAGGGAAATCTCCGCCCCCCGGTAGTCGCGGTTGAGGGTTTGCCCGAGGGTGAGCGAGGGATTAACGGGTTCGTAATTTTCGTTCATCCGGCTCCGGTCGATGCCGTTGGACATGTCGAAAAGCTGCTCGCCCATGATGCCGAATTCTCTCTTGAGCATGTCGGGCGAGGAACTGGCCAAGTCGCTTATGGAACGGATGCCGCGGCGGTGGAGCCGTTCGCTGATGCCGCCGGCGATTCCCCAGATTTCATTGAGGGGATAGATGTTCCGGAGGCGGGATCGGCCCTCCTCCTGGTCCCAGTTGGCGAGATAGGGCGGCCGCTTCTTCCCTTCTTTGTCGAGCGCGCATTTGGCAAGGAACATGTTTTCGCTTATACCGGCCGTGGCCGTGATGCCGAGTTTCTTCTCGATGTCGGCTTGGATCCTGGCCACGATGGCCTCGGGCGGGCAATCGTAGTAGGAAAGATAGCCCGTGAGGTCGATGAAGGATTCGTCGACCGAGTAGACGTGGATGTCCTCGAGGGCGACGTAATCGAGGAAGATCGCGAGAACCTTGGCCGATACCTTGAGGTAATAGCTCATCCGCGGCACGGCATAGATCATCCCGTCGATGGTTGGAAGGTCGCGCCGGCGGCAGACATTCGGCACTCCATATCGTTCTTTGAGGAAAGGGGAGACGCTCATGACGACCGAGGACCCCGAACGATAGGGATCGCAGCAAACAAGGGGCGTCGAAAAAGGATCGAGGTGCCGGCAAACGCATTCGCACGAGGCATAAAAGCTCTTCAGGTCGATGACGGCAATCGTTCGCTTCATGGGCTTCATTCTAGGCGCCGGAATTTTCAAGTTCAGCCCTTGACTTTCGCCGGTATCGACAGATTCGAAGGAAAGGACGGATGACAACTTTTTGGCAGGAAATTGAACGAAAGTGGGGGACGCGTCCTTCCCTTGCCGCGATAAACTATGGGCAGAGGTTTTCCATGATCGAATATGCAATCATCGCCATGTTGGCCGTCCTCATTGTCCTCTCCGCGGTTGCCTTGGTCGTCGCCTTGAAAAAGAAGGGCGCCGAACCTTCGTCCTACGGCCGCCTGGAAGCCAAGATCGAGACCTTGGAAAAGGCTATTAATCAAAAAATCGATCTGGCTTTTGCGGAGAAAACGGTCATGCTAAAGGCCGATATCGGGAAAAACAGCGAGCGTTCGCTCGAACAGTTGGCTGCTTTCCAGAAGGGCATGAGCGAGGGACTTTCGAGTTCCCTCCTTTCGATGAATAGGACGTTGAACGAACGGGTAGACAAAATGAACGAAGCCCTTACCAATCGGGTCATGGAGCTTTCCGGCAAGATCGACAAAAACCTCCTGGACATCAACAAGAAGGTCGACGAATCCCTCCAAGACGGCTTCAAGCAAAACTCCGAGGCGATGGGCGAGGTCAAAACGCGCCTTGCGAAGATCGACGAAGCCCAGAAGAACCTCGATTCGCTTCAAAAGCAGGTCGTTTCCTTAAACAACGTCCTTTCGAACAACCAAAGCCGCGGGCAATACGGCGAGCTGCAACTCGAGATGCTCCTCGAAAGCACTTTTCCGGACGGTAAGGGTGTCTACTACGAAATCCAAGACGACCTCGGGATCGGGGACGACGGAATGAGGCGGAGGCCCGACGCGACCATCATCTTCCAAGGAAGCGAAGGGAAAACGAAGCTCTGCATCGATTCCAAGTTCCCTTTCGCCGACTATCGGAAACTCTTTTCCGGGGAGGATATCGAGGAGGGCGAACGGCTGAATCTTGCGCGCTCTTTCCGCCAAGCTGTCCGGAACCGGATCCGGGAAGTGGCCAGCAAGTACATCGTCCATGGCAAGACCGTCGATAGCGCCGTCGTCTTCATACCCAACGACGGTGTCTACGCCTACATATCGTCCCATTGTCCCGACTTGCTAAGCGAGGCCCGAGCCGAACACGTTATCGTCTCCTGCCCGGCTACTCTCCAAGCCATCATCGTCCTTTTCCATAACGCCGCCGTCGATAGCGAGCGGAACAAGAACCTCAAGATCATCAACGAGGAACTAGGGAAACTCGGCAAGGAATTCGGGCGCTTTACGAAACGGTGGGACGATTTGTCCAAGACGATTGCGACGCTCGAGAAGCGTTCAAGCGAATTCGGGACAACCGTGAAAAAGATCGGGAACCGCTTCGATGCCATCCGCAAAAACCAGCTCCCTTCGCCGTCGGAAAATGCCATCGATTACTCCGAAAACGGAGGGCCCGGGACTGCCGATTCGGAGTAAGGGTTTTCTCTTTACTACAATGGTCTCCCTACCTATAATATCGGGGCGTTTGGGGCTGTAGCTCAGTTGGGAGAGCGCATCGTTCGCAACGATGAGGTCGCGGGTTCGATCCCCGTTAGCTCCACCAAGCCGAACGCTTCATGTCCTAGGGCAGCAGAGCACGCCTTCTACGGTGAATCGAGCGCTCTAGTCGGCAGGCGATAAACGAACAGGACCCGACGAAAGCCGGGTCTTTTTCGTTTCTTCGATCCTGGCTTTACCCGTGGTCCTTTTCTCGAGGCAAGACGCTTGAAAGGAGGAAGTGGATCTTGTAGAGCCGCGCATCGAGAAAACGGCCATGGGCCAGGCATCGGGTGCCACGGGTAGGACGAGAAAAGGACCGAGGGCAGGGAAAAGGAAAGTGCTTAGGCGTTAGAAACTGCCGCTTTCGATCTGGCTTTGGGTAAGGGGAGCATCCTCGTAGCCCGGGAAAGGAAGCTCGTCGGCCCTGTATTCGAGGATGTCGAAGCTTAACGAACTTTCGGCAACGAACTCCAGCTCGTGACTTCCGGTTTGCCTTCCCGAAACGACCTCAGCTTTGAAGGGGACATCGTCCCAGGAGCGAGGCAAGGAGAAGAAGAAGCGGGTAATTGTCCTTTCCCCGAAAGCGAAGTCCGGCCGGCTTTCGCCGAAGACCGTATCGGCGACGACGCCCGGAAGGTAGACGGATTCCGCCTCTTCGCCAGGGTAGACGTCTTTGGTATCGTATTTGACGTGATAGCCATCGTAGATTCCGGTGCTGAGCGTATCGTAGGTCCCGCCAATGCCGGAGGCGATGGATTGATAGTTTTCGGTCGGCGAAAGGACGCTCCAAGAAGCGCCGCCATCTGTCGATAGGCAGGGATACAGGAGGTCGCTACCCTCGGCATAGCGGTACCAATCGATGCGGCTTCCGTCGACATAGACGACGTCCTTCGTCGAGAAGTAGAACGAACCGCCTTCTCCCTCGACGTCGATGCGATAACGCATCGAGGTGAGGAAGTTTGCGACAAGATACCCTTTCTCGTAATGGCTTACGTAGTAGCGGCCATTTTCGTCGAGTTCGATGATGCTGCTCAGTCCGAAATCCAAACCGTCGGAGGAGGAATCGTAATCGCCTATTCCGATGGTGCCGAGGAGGGTGTCGTCGCTATAGATTTCCAGGAAGGGCTCGCCCTCCGGTGCCTTCATGTCCAAGCGAGTGATGTGCCCCAAGGAGGCCACCAACGAAAGGGCTCCTTCGAAGCAAGAGCCGAAAACCGTTTTAATGGCTGCTTCCGCTTCGTCGGTGAAAGCGATGGTCGCAATGGGAGAAAAGTAGTCCTCGGCAGGAAGGGTGGTCACATAGTCGCGGAGCAGTTCGAAGCTGCCGTTGCCAAGCGCCTCCGTCGGGTCTTCGGCGCTCCACTCCGGCTTATAGAAATACCCTTCGTCGGGATTGAGGTTGTAAGTTCCGAAATTGTCCCAGTTACTTGCTTCGTGGCCGTAAAAGACAGCGAAGTGGATTTTTCCCCCGTAGACCTGGGTCAAAAGGGCCGATTCGTTGTTCTCCCCCCGCTCTAGGTAGAAGGCTTCCTCTTTGGCGGCATCCTGGAAGCAGAGGGAAGCCCCCGGCTCGATTGCCCTTTGGAAAAAGTCGCTGACCGTGGTTGGGTAGTTCTCGTAAGTATTGTCGTAAGTCCCGTCCGGCAACAAATCGCCGTTCATGATCTCTTCTTCCGACTTCGGAACGATCGTGATGTCGCGGTAAAAGGGGTTGTGCAGGCTGAAATTGCGAACCAATCCGTCTTTTAGATAGACGGTAACGGTGTAGGGGTTTCCGAGCGCCTCGAAGCCGTCGAGGCGCCCGAACTGGCTAACGAACTCTTCCCCAAGGAGGCGGTCGACGAACTGCTTGGCTAAGCTGGTACTGTCGATGTGGTACATGACCTCCGACATCTTGTCGAAGAAGTTGTGGGCCTCGCTAAGGCGAGCAATCGGCCATAGATAAGAATGGTCGAGGCGACTTCCGGTATCGACATACGACCATCCGTGGAACCTGGTCACGACGTGCTGGTCGCCGTTTTCGGGGTCTCCGGGGTAGAAGCTCACGATGTCGTCGATGCCTTCTTTGCCCTTGGCCTCGTAGCAAATGCTCCAATTGCCCTTGAAAAGTTCAATGGCCTCATAATCGGCTTCCTCGTCGCTGGTCGAAACCTCGAATGCGAGCACCCGGTAATCGTCCATCAGATCGAAAAGGGCCGACCGGAGGGATTCGTTTTCCTCGCGGTATTGCATTCCCGGCATATCGACTGTCAACTGGCCATAGTCTACGAATTCGATGTCCAAATGGCGATTGACCCGGCTATTGCCTTCGTTCTCCCCGTAAGCGATCGACGCGGCGACGAAGCGGTCGCCTTCCCGGGTGAGGGTGATTTCGAATTGGGAGGCCGAGTGGTTGATGGTGTCGATTTGCTCAAGCAAAAGGTACCCTACTTTGCCGGCTTTTCTCCGTTCGACCTCGAAGACGTTCCCGTTTTCCACGAGGTCGTTCTCGGTTATTAGGGAGAAGGGATTTGTGAGGGTATAGTCGAAATATTCAAACTGCGAGGATTGGTGTTCATGGAGCTGGTTCTCGATATCGATGCTGTAGGTGAGGGTATTTCCGGTTTCGCCGCGGACATAGATCAAGGAATCCTCATAGTTCTCGACGCTGGTATAGTCTTGCCCTTCTTCGAGGTCGGTGATTCGGGTAATGGGATTGGGGGAGACCTGATAATCGACGAGGCAGTTGATGTCGCCCGTGATGACGGAGCGGTGGTTTTCGTATTTGAAGCAGTCCAAGGCATTGGTCAACGACCATTCGTCGCCTTTGTCTGCCGCCGCGACCTTATAGGGCTCGCAAGAGGCAAGGACGAACAATGGCAAAAGAGCCAAAAAGCGTGCTTTCATTGCTACATTACCTCCTTCGCTGCGACGGGAGTCCCTTCTCCGCTTTCCGGCGGGACATAAGGCCCGTCCTCGACGCCTTCCGGAAGCCCCTCGAAGGCCGAGAAGGCGAACGTGACTCCGTTGGTGTCGATCTTCGCAAGGCTTCCGTCCTCGTTTAGTTCGATGGACATGTTCGATGACGTTTGGGGGAATTGGTAGGCAATGACTTTGGGGAAGAGAGCCAAGATGACTTCGGTGAGCTCGGTGCGATTCTCGACGTTTTCGTTCAAGGAAAAGCGGCTCGGCTCGGCCAGTTCGAAAATCTCGTAGGCTATGGTGTCGGGTTGGCTTGTTAGGTAGTCGCTTCCGACAAGGTCATAGTAGGAAAAGCTCCCGTCCTCCTCTTTTTCGTAGATTTCGATGCCTTCTTCCGATGGCGCGAGAAGGAAACTGGAGCGGGGATATTCCTCTTTGTCCCCGAGGTACTCCAAATAGGCAGCCTGTTCCCCCTTATGGTATTTCCAGGGCTGGTCGTAGTTATCGACGATGCTCATCGTGTAAGAAGAAGAGTTCAAGGCGGAGACGCTTTCCTTCAGGACGTCGTGTTCAGGAAGCTTTTCCAAAGGATTGAGATTGGTAATTCCGATATCGTCGGGAAAGCTTGCTTCAAGCGACCACGTCCCTTCTCCGTCTTGAGTCGTCGGATCCCGGCCGAAGGTTTCGAAGCTGATGAGAATTCCCTCCTCATTGAAGGTGTAAGAGGGAGAAGTGGATATTTCGAAGCTGACGTCATCGAATAGTTCGATCAAAGCCCCGTTCTCGTAAGTTTCCCAAGGCTCGATCAAGGAAACGAAGACCCGCCCGAAGCTTGAGGGGTTGAGCGTTCCGTCTTCGTAGAAGTCGGTTTTCCTTAGATAGCCCAGGGGGTTATAGCCGATTTTGTAAAAGGACTGGGAGTAATCGGCGGTCCTGACCTCGTTGTTCGCGCTTAGGCTTTCCGAGTAGTAGTAGCCGTTTTCGTCTTCAAAGAAGATGTCTCCTAGGGTCAAGAGGGCATAAAGATCCTCAAATCGTGTGGTCCTGGTCTCGGCCTTATAGGCGTAGGCATCGCGCTCGCCGGTTTGGAAAAAGGCCGTGGCCTCGACCTCGACGGTATCGTTAGCCCCGTTGTTCCATTTCAGGTACTGGCCGCTCAATTTGACGATGCAATCGGACGAGGTCTTGCTTAGGAAGCGGTCGATAGGCGTTTGCGGGACAGGATCCGAACTAACCACCGATTGGCCCGTCTCCCCGGAGGAGGAAGAAGCAGGGGGCGGTTCCGATTCCGTAGTAGTCGCTACGCAAGACGATAGAGCCCCGGCCAAAAAGAAGAAAAACAACGAACGTTTATTCATAAAACAAGTCCCCTCTGATCCAGTGGGGATAGTTTACTGTCCTTCGTTACGAATGTAAATCAATCCCGGGGGGCTCCGCAAAGGAAGGACGACGCCTGAGGCGCGCATCATTAACGCATAGAGGGCGGCCACCTTCCAAAAAGACGGAACCAGAATTATTTGGAAATCGATTTTTGGATGAGAAAACCACGTTTTGCGGCGATTTCGCATAAATAGCCACGATTTTTGAGCCTCTTTTGCCCTTTCTTCCGGCCGTTGGTCTAAAGTATATCCATGGATTTTTCAGGTTGGGAAAAGCTTTCGCTCGTCGACTATGACGACAACATCACGACGACCCTCTTCGCGGCTGGGTGTCCCCTCCGTTGCCCATGGTGCCACAATTCTTCCTTGGTTCTCCAACCGGGGAAGGTTGCTCGCATCCCGTGGAACGAAATCATGGATTACCTTTCGAGGCGGAGAAACGTCCTCGACGCCGTCTGCGTGACCGGAGGCGAGCCGACGATGATGCCCGACCTCCTCGAGAAGCTTTCCGATATCAAGAGCCTTGGCTACAAAGTAAAGCTCGACACCAACGGAACCGATCCCACCATCCTTCGCCTATGCGTCGAGCAGGGATTGGTCGATTACGTGGCAATGGACATCAAGAACTGCGAGGCCCGCTATGGGGAAACGGTCGGAGTGGCGAATCTCGATTTCGCTCCCATAAAGGAATCTTTCTCCTACCTATTGACCTCCACGGTCCGTTACGAATTTCGGACGACCATCGTCGAGGAATTCCATCGAAAGGATGATATCGAAGCGCTCGGGCAGATGATCCGGGGCGCTAAGGTCCTCTATCTTCAGGAGTTCATCGACAACGAAAACTGCATCGCCCGCGGCTTTCATACCGTTCCAAAAGAAAAGGCCCTGCTGTTCAGGGCCATTCTTCTCAAGTACGTCGAGCGTTGCGAGCTGCGCGGCTACGATTGAGCGGCATCGAGCTTGTTCAGGTAGTCGATGGCCGAAAGGGCCGCGATGGCTCCGTCGGATTCCGCCGCGACGACTTGGCGGATTTTCTTTTGCCGGCAGTCCCCAGCGGCGTAGATGCCAGGGGTTGCGGTAGCCATCCCTTCGTCGGCGACGATGAAGCCGTTGCCGTCGAGTTTGACAAGGCCTTCGAAGCGGCCGTTGTCCGGGAGTTGGCCGATGGCCACGAAGCAGCCGTCAGCCTTTAGATTGAAGGAGGTGCCGTCCTTGCGTTGGAAGCAGATGCTCTCGAGGCTTTCGGAACCTTCGAAGGCAAGGGCCGAAACCTCATGGATGACTTCCACGTTCGGCCGCAAGAGGAGGGCCTTGACCGAAGCCTCTTCTCCGAAGAAACGGTCGAAGAGGGTGCAGACGGTGACTTTCTTGCAGAGGTCAGAGAGGCTTAGGGCATAGACAATGGCGCTATTGGCATCGCCGATGACGGCAACCTCTTTCCCTTCGTAGAAAGCTCCGTCGCAGACCGCGCAGTAGCTAACCCCTTTGCCAAGTAATCTTTCCTCGCCGGGAATAGCCAGCTTACGGGGGCGGCAGCCCGTCGCGATGACGATGGCCCGGGCCTCGTAGGAACCGTATTCCCCCTGGGCGATGAAATAGCCGTCCTTTTTGAGGATTCCCGTCACGTTGTCCATGTCGAATTCGACGCCAAGGGCCGAAATCTGGTCAAAGACGCGGGAGGCATAATCCTGTCCCGAAATGGAGGCAATCGAAGGAATGTTCTCGACGAGGGGGCTTTCGGCGATTTGCCCGCCGAAAGCGCTCTTTTCGAGGAGCATGACGGTCTTGCCGGCCCTTAATGCATAAAGGGCGGCGGTCATTCCCGCCGGCCCTCCGCCGATGATCAGTAGATCAGGACGCATGACTCCCCTTGCTGGCTTCGATGTAACCGCGGATGAGAGAGGCGTTGTCGTAGATGTCGTAGCTGTTTCCGCGCGGGACGATGAGCGTCGGAGCCTTGCTTACGCCATACTCCTTGGCCAAATCCTTCTTTTCCATGGCATCGACGTTTTCGTAAGCGATGTGCTCGCGGTCGAGCATCATCTTGGCCATCTTGCAATTCGGGCAGGTCGAGGAGGTGAAGAGAATGGCGTGGTCGGGGACGGGAGCGCCCTTCGTCGGGGTCTGAACCTTGCAAGAAGCGTTCTCGCTGATGACCGGGTTCTCGTTTTCCCGGATGACGTAGGTCTTGCGGTCCTTGAATTCCTGGACCTTGCCTTCGTTCCAGTTCTTGACCGGGCGGTAGTAGCCGGTGATCCGGGAATAGACTTCGGCCGTCTTTCCGCAAACCGGGCACTTCCATTGCTCGCCGGCGATGTAGCCGTGATCGGGGCAAACCGAATAGGTCGGCGACATCGTGTAGTAGGGGAGCTTGTAGTTTTCGGCGATCTTGCGGACGAGCTTCATGCAGCTTTCCCAGTTCGGGAGGCGTTGGCCGAGGAAGGCATGGAAGACGGTCCCGGAGGTGTAAAGGGTCTGGAACTGATCTTCGATGTCGAGAGCCTGGAAGATGTCGTTGGTGAAGCCGACCGGAAGGTGCGAGCTGTTGGTGTAGTAGGGCGTTCCGCTGTTGTCGCCGGCACAGATGATGTCGGGATAACGTTCGCGGTCATGCTTGGCAAGGCGGTAGGCCGTCGACTCGGCCGGCGTCGCCTCGAGGTTATAAAGGTCGCCGTAGCGCTCTTGGTAATCCGAGAGGCGGTTCCTCATGTGGTTGAGGACCTCGGCCGTGAATTCGTCGGCCTCCTTGTTGGTGAGGTCCTTGCCGATCCAACGGGCGTTGAGGCAGGCTTCGTTCATGCCGACGAGGCCGATCGTCGAGAAGTGGTTGTTGAAGGATCCGAGGTAGTGCTTCGTGTAGGGGTAGAGGCCGGCCTCGAGAAGGGCCGTGACCGTCTTCCTCTTGATGTAGAGGGAACGGGCAGCGATGTCCATAAGGCGATCGAGGCGGGCATAGAAGTCGTCCCGGTCGGTCGCAAGGTAGGCAAGGCGCGGCATATTGAGGGTGACGACCCCGATGGAACCGGTCGATTCGCCCGAACCGAAGTAGCCGCCGCTCTTCTTGCGGAGCTCGCGGAGGTCGAGGCGGAGCCGGCAGCACATGCTCCGGACGTCGCTCGGCTTCATGTCGCTATTGATGTAGTTAGAGAAATAGGGGGTCCCGTATTTGGCCGTCATCGTGAAGAGAAGGCGGTTGTTTTCGGTGTCCGACCAATCGAAATCCTTGGTGATCGAGTAGGTCGGGATCGGGTACTGGAAGCCACGCCCGTTGGCGTCGCCTTCGATCATGACCTCGATGAAGGCCTTGTTGACCATCCGCATCTCCTCGACGCAGTCCTTGTACTTGAAGGGCATTTCCTTGCCGCCGACGATGCAGTTGAGCTCAGCCATGTCGTCGGGGACCGTCCAGTCGAGGGTTACGTTGGTGAACGGAGCCTGGGTGCCCCAACGGGAGGGAGTATTGACCCCGTAGATGAAGCTCTGGATGGCTTGCTTGACCTCCTTGTAAGAGAGGTTATCGGCCTTGACGAAAGGAGCGAGGTAGGTGTCGAAGCTGCTGAAAGCCTGGGCCCCGGCCCATTCGTTTTGCATGATGCCGAGGAAGTTGACCATTTGATTGCAGAGGGTCATGAGGTGGCGGGCCGGGGAAGAAGTGATTTTCCCGGGGACGCCGCCAAGGCCTTCCTGGATGAGCTGCTTGAGGCTCCAACCAGCGCAATAGCCGGTCAGCATCGAGAGGTCGTGGATGTGCATGTCCGCGTTGCGGTGGGCATCCGCGATTTCCTTGTCATAGACCTGGGAAAGCCAGTAGTTGGCCGTGACAGCACCCGAATTGGAAAGAATGAGGCCGCCGACCGAATAGGTAACGGTAGAATTCTCCTTGACGCGCCAGTCGTTGATCTTGAGGTAATTGTCGACGACCTTCGCGTAGTTCAGCTCGGTGTTCTTCATTTCCCGAAGCTCTTCGTGCTTCTTCCGATAGTCCATGTAGCTGCGGGCCACGGCCACATAGCCACTTTCGATGAGGACGACTTCAACCGCGTCTTGGATGTCCTCGACCTCAATGACGTCGTCCTTGACCTTGGGTTGCATTTCGCTTGAAACGCGAAGCGCCAGGCGCTCGAGAATCTCGTCGGTGACATTGACGTGCTCGGCGATGAAGGCTTTGTTCATGGCCTCCATGATTTTCCTCAGCTCGAAGTCGACAATCGAACCATCTCTCTTCTTGACGTGCAGCATTGTGTGTTTCCTCTCTTTCGGTTGGGAAGGCGGTTGGGGGTTTCAAAACGCCTGCTCGGTGCAACAGGCGCTATGGAAAGCAGGAATCCTTCCGACGTTTGCTATCTTAAACGGGCGTATCTCATTTTCAATCAATTTGCTTGCTTTGATTTCCATCCCTTTTTGCCATTGGGGAAACCGATTGTCGAAAAGCGGATGTTTAGTGAGCAAAAAGCGGACTTTTTTCAAGCCCAATGAGAAATCAAGAGGCCGGAAGCCCTTTTCATACACAGTTTAGAAAACAGCAAAAATACCCGATGATTCCTTCGAAACGAGTTTTATAGGGACAAATATTGGGATATCCAGTCGAAGATTGCGTTGTTTTCGACGAGCCACTTGGCGAAGGACCAATCATCAGTGCCGAGATGAAGGATGTTGGTGAGCTCGGTACCAATGGCCGGAACCGTGGAAGCCAGGAGTGCAAGAACGAAAGAAACGATATAAATGAATAGAAAGCCGTTGGCGATCTGAATGAGGCCGCCGGCGATTCTCGAAAGCATCGAGGGACGCTTGCGCCCGGCCCGGCGGATGAACCAAACGACGATTTTCACGATCAGGAACAGTACGAAGACGGCGGCAAATACGGCGATGAAACTGATGACCGTCGCCAAAGCGACCGTGATTCCCTCGGCCACGGCATCGGAAACGACGACGCTTCCCGAGCTTGGGATGACCGATACTATGAAATTCAGAACCTGGGGTTGGAGAATCGAGGGTATGTGGAGAGCGGATAGAATGGTGGGAATCGGTTCCATGTTATTGGCAAAAGCCGATACCGGAACGGCAAGATTGATTGCCGGCTCGAGGTCGTTTTCCCGGAGCGTATCCTTGACGAAGGCAAGAATCTGGGCGTTCATCGAATCGAAAGCTCCGGCGTCAGTGAGAGAAGAAGCGAGGGGTTTGGCCAGGAAGAAGGCGGCCACGATGGCTATGGCGACGCCGAAGGTCCACCCGATCGAAGCCACGAATCCCTTCGAAAGGCCGATGACGAAGGCAATTATGAGAATGGCCAGAAAAACAATGCTAATCCAATCGAAAAACACGGTCTTATTTATAGACAACGGGCGCTTGTTTTCAAGGTTTTGGCTTGCCTAGCCCCCAATGATGGGAAGAAAATCATCGCGAGGAGCAAATTTTTCGTCAAATTATGGAAAAAACAGAAAAAGCCCAAGAGCGGAAGTTCCGCAAGAAAATGAAAAGCACTTGGGAAGCCTTCAAAGCCTTCATTAGCAAGGGCTCGGTCATTGACTTGGCCGTCGGCGTCATCATCGGCGGGGCCTTCAACGCCATCGTCAATACCCTCGTGAGCATCCTCATGAGCATCTGCACGTGGGGCGTCCCCGGAGGCCTCACGGGTCTTGTAACCGTTTTGCCCGCTGCCAATTCCGCCCAAGCTGGGGTAGCAGGGATTGGGCAGACCTTCTCTTCCGACCCTGATGTCGTGACAGAGATGGTCAATCGTTACGCGGAAGTTTACAACCTTACCAAGTCCCTGACATCGGCCCGCAGCGAACTTCTGAGCAAGTACACCCTGCACGGAAACGTCTATTACTACAACGGGTCGGCGCTTATCGATTGGGGAAGCTTCATCAATGCCGTCATTTCTTTCTTCGTCATTGCCATCACCCTCTTCGTTATCGTTCGCGTTTTCACTTATCTCCAGCAAAAGCGCCTTCGTTTGGCTGAAAAAGCCAAGGAAGAGTACTTCAAGAAACACCCTGAGGAACGCCCGGTTGTCGCCGAGCCTGAGCCTCCGAAACCGACTCAGGAAGACCTCTTGAACGGGATTTTGGTCGAGCTGAAGAGAGCCAACGGCACCCTTGAGGTCGAAGAAACCGGGGAACATGTCGCTAAGAAGGATCCCGCTTAAGGGAATAGACAATCTTCGGGACCTCGGCGGATACCCCGCGCGTTACGGGGAGACGTCCTACGGCGTCCTTTACCGTTCAAGCGACATCTCGCATGTCGATGATGGCGACCGGGCCCTTTCCGCGTCTTTAGGCATCAGGTCCATAATCGATCTTCGTTCTTCCGACGTCCAGCAAAAGTACCCGGACGATCTTTCGGCTTTCCCCGAGGCTTCCTACTATCCACTTGAAGCCAATGGTGGCGGGCGCATACCGGTCGACGAGGAGGATATGTTCGCCTCGTACTTTGAGATGATCGAAGAACCGGTCAGCGCCGCTCGCATTTTCCGAACCCTCCTGAATTGCGAAAAACCGGCGCTCATCCACTGTACGGCGGGGAAAGATAGAACCGGCGTCTTCGTTGCCCTCGTCTTGCTTGCCAATGGGGTCGATCCATTAGATATCAATGCGGACTACCTGCTTTCATTACCGTTACTTAAGCATACGCGGGACCGAACTCTGGCGGCCCATCCCGATTTTCCGCGGGTATGCCTTTATCCTTCGGCTGACTATCTTCCATCCTTCCTTGAGCGGTTTGAGAAGCGCTACGGAAGCGTCGAAGGCTATTTTCGGACAATCGGTCTAAGCACTACGGAAATCGATGGCTTGGCCAATCTCCTCGGCGTGCAGGAGCGTTCCTATGGCGCCGTTCTCATCTACCGAGGAAAAGTTCTTCTCGAGAAGATGGGGCAGGGGCACATTTCCCTTCCCAAAGGTCATGTCGAAAGTTGCGATGTTGATATAAATGCGACCATCCAAAGGGAAATTGCGGAGGAAATCGGGATTCATCATGCCGAATACAGTTTTGTATCGGATCAAATCTTCTCCATCGTTTACTCACCGGCGGAGGGACACATCAAGCGAGTTGGATTCAAAGCTGCCATCTTGAAGGAAGAGCCCCATGCGAAAGTGGATGACCACGAAGTGCGTGGCATTTTGCTCTTAGGCCAAGACGAAGCGAATAGAGCCCTGACGTTCCAAAGCGACCGCGACGTCCTTGCGTGGGCTTACCGGATCATTGAAGGCCGAGTTGATTGAGGATGTAGTCGGCGTAAGCCGCCGCTACATTGACCCCGGTTGTCTTTTCGATTCCCTCCAGGAAAGCATTCGAATTGACTTCGGAAAGGATCGGTTCGCCCTTCTCCCCGACTAGCAAATCGACGCCGGCATAGTCGAGCCCTAGGCGCTTTGCGGCTTTTTCGGCCATGTAGACGTGTCCTTCTGGGATATCGACCTTTTCGCCGATGCCGCCGCAGGCCAGGTTGCTTCGGAAATCGTTTTCGTTACGACGCCGCATGCCGGCCACGAAGCGTCCGCCGACGACTATTAGCCGGTAATCGACGCCCTTGGAAGAGCGTATGTATTCTTGGTAGAGATGGGCCTTCAAAGCGTTTTCGTCCTCGAAGGCCGTCAATTCCCCGTAATCGTTGATTAGTTTCACTTCCCGTCCGAGAGATCCGTAGGAGCACTTGGCGACAAGGGGATAGGAAAGCTCCCTTTCCACGAGCCGAAGGAAAGATTCGTCATGCCCGCCAACGTAATTGAGGGGCGCGCCGATGGTTTTCGGCATCCTGATCCCATGCCCGGCTAGCGAAATGGAGGTAAGCATTTTGTCGTCGCTTAAGCGAATGGCTTCCGCCTTGTTGAATAGGCGGTAGCCCTGGTTTTCAAGGGCCGCTGCCAGGTAGGCGTCCTTGTCGAGGAAAAGCACGAAGGAGAACATTCGGGGAAGAATCTGGATAGCCCCTTCGCTATTGATTTCGGAAAGGAAGGTCGTAGCCTTCGCTAAGGAGAGCCCAACATTTTTTTTCTCGAGTTCCTCCTTCATCCGTTCATAGAAATGACGCGGACCCGGAAGGGAAGAATAACCGTTGATTACGCAGAGACCTTTTGCCATACGGGCGTATTATAGCGACTCGTCTAATTTGAATAAGAGTAGAAGAATGACATTTAGGTGCTAAAATTTTGTCATGAAGAATACTGAACCGATAACCGCCCTGCGCGACACCAACAAGCTCGAGGAAGACCTTAGGGCTGCTGACGGCCGGCTCCCGGTCAGCAAGAACGGGAAGATCCGTTTCGTCATCGTTTCGCCCGAAGAATACGAAAAACTTGCCGGCAAGGATGAAGGAATTGCAAATAGACCCCTTATCCCGACGATCGATGTCTCTGCTTCTGGGGATAACCTCGGCTTCGTTCGAGCCGCTGCGGCCACCCCTTTTGTCCATCTTGGAAACCCCGAAGCAAATGCGCGGGAGATCATTGAGAAAGTAGGGGAAGCAGCTGCTAAGGGGGTTCATGTCCTAGCCCTCCCGGAACTTTGCTTGAGTGGGTATACCCTTGGGGATGGCTTCTTGGACGAGCGAATCCTCCAAGGCGTTCTCGATGGTATCAAAACAATCCTTGAGAAAACGAAGGATCTAAACCTGTTATTTGCCTTCGGAGCCCCGTTCCATGTTTTGAATAGATTATACAACTGTGCCTTTGTATGTTACCGTGGCAAGATTCTGGGAATCGTCCCGAAAACCTATATTCCGACATATTCCGAATTCTATGAAGGACGCCATTTTGCCCCTGCTCCAGAGAGGCTAATCAAAGTTCGGATTTTCGGGGATGAAGTGCCTTTCGGGACCGGGATTGTCTTTTTTGATCAGGACTATCCTTCATTGAAAATCGGCGTTGAGATTTGCGAGGACCTATGGGCTCCATCCTCGCCTTCGATTGGCCTTGCTCTTGCCGGGGCCACGGTGATGCTTAACCTTTCTTCCTCTAATGAGACGGTTGGAAAGGCTTCCTATCGACGCAATCTCGTTTCCATGGCTTCGGCTAAGGAGGTAGCGGCCTACATTTACGCTGATTCCGGAGAGGGCGAAAGCACGTCGGATCTGGTTTTTGCTTCCCATAATATCATTGCTGAAAACGGAAAAATCCTCTGTGAAACGCCTTTATTCGGAATGAAAATGGCGGTAACTGATTTGGATATCGCCCTTTTGGAGGCTGAGCGCAGGCGCATCGGCACATTCAAAGAAGAGGTTGGCGAGAAGACCTATTATGTCCCCTTCAAGATGCACATCTCCCTCCCCAAGACGCTTTGTCGGGAGTATCCCCGCAATCCATTCATACCTTCTGGTGAGCTCGATCGCGAAAGGGTGACGGCCATTCTGGACATCCAGGCCACGGGGCTTTCGAGCCGCCTCCGAGCCATTCGTTGCAAGAAAGCAGTCATTGGCCTTTCCGGAGGCCTCGATTCCACCTTGGCTTTGCTTGTGACCCACCGGGCTTTTGTTAATTCCGGCCTTGATCCAAAAGACATCATGGCTATTACGCTGCCTTGTTTCGGCACCTCGAAAAGAACTCACGACAACGCTCTTCTATTGGCCGAGTCGCTCGGCGTTTCCTTCCGGGAAATCAATATCTCTGAAAGTGTCAAATGTCACCTAAAAGGTATTGGGCATGACGGTGATCTGAATGTCGCTTATGAGAATGCTCAGGCTCGAGAAAGGACTCAGGTCCTGATGGACATAGCCAACGATATTGGAGCAATCATGATTGGTACCGGCGATCTTTCAGAACTATGTCTAGGCTGGTGCACCTATAACGGCGACCACATGTCGATGTATGGGGTCAATGCCTCGATTCCAAAGACCTTGGTCAAATACCTTGTTCAGGGCTATGCATCCCTTCATCCCGAATGTGCCACTTCGCTTCTTGACATCTTGGATACCCCTATTTCCCCCGAGCTTCTTCCGACCGATAAGGGAGGCCAAATTGCCCAAAAGACGGAGGATAAGATCGGTCCCTATGACCTTCACGACTTCTTCATTTACTACTATCTTCGCTACCGCTTCCGGCCAAAGAAGCTGCACTTGATTGCTAGGGAGGCTTTCCGCGGCGTATACGATGAAGAAACAATCAAAAAATGGCTGGTGGTTTTCTTCAAACGTTTTTTCGCCAACCAATTCAAGCGAAACTGTCTCCCGGATGGCGCCAAGGTTGGATCGGCAGCCATTTCCCCGCGGGGAGACTTGCGTTTTCCTTCCGATGCCGACGGAAGTTTATTGATAAAAGAAGCGGAAAGCCTATAAAAGGGTTTGGGAAGGAATGCTAATATAGCGGCATGAAGAAAAAAGATATCAGTACCGAGGCCGCCGGCCTCGGGGCGGCCGCCTCAAAAAAGGAGGCCAATAAGAAGAAGCTGTCGTTCGAACTTATTCGCTTCTTTTTCGTCGGCGTCCTTTGCACCGTCATCGATTTTGCCCTCTCTTATGTCATTGTCTGGGCTTTGGCGGATAACCTTTCGGCCATCAACGAATGGACTGGTTATGTGAGCTTCGCCATCGCGGTGACCGTTGGGTTTGTCGTTTCCTGCTGCGTCAACTTCGTTCTTTCGCGGACCGTTGTCTTCAAAAACGTCGACAAGAACATCAACACGAAGTCGGCCAAAGCCTTTTGGACCTACTTCTTCTTGGCCGTGGGCGGATGGCTTATCGGCCTCGGGCTTCAAGAGGCCGGTGTCTACCTCTGCAATTATCTTTGGGAACTCGATATCAGCCTCGACATTGCCAATGTCAGCTGGTCCAACCTCCTTGAAACCGGAGGTCTCGCCTTCTGGGCCTTTCTCGTCATTTTTGTCATCAAGACCATCGTGACCTTGGTCTACAACTACTTGACGAGGAAATTCATCATCTTCAAAGCCCCGAAGGAGGACCAAGCAGAGGAAGAGGCGGCGGTTCAGGCCCCCGTCGATGCGGCCGCGCCGGTCTACTACGATCCCTCGACGCGCCTCTGCACCCCCGAAACCCTCCAGAAAATCGTTCACGAAGAACTTCTTTCCTACTACGGAAAGAGCCAACTTACCATCAATGAGGACGAGGCCCGCGCTTTGGTCAAAGACGAGCTTGACCGCTTTTGGAAGAGCCACCCCTCGACCAGAAAGTAGATAGAGATGAAGGTCGGCATCGTTGGCGGTGGGGCTGCCGGTCTTTTCTTTGCCCTTTTCCTTTCTTTCTCCCATCCTGACTGGGAACTCGAAATCTACGAGAAGGAAGAACGGGTCGGGCGAAAGATCCTCGCGACGGGAAATGGCCATTGCAATATCCTCAATGAACATCCGGATTCGGATTGCTACTCGGACCAAAGGGCCGGCGAGTACCTTTCCGCCTGCGGCGGTTATCAAGGCCTGAAGGAAGCCCTTGAACGTCAGGGAATTTACCTTCAGAAGCGGAAGGAAGGCATTTATCCCCTGACCTATAGCGCAGCCTCGCTCCTTGGTTCTCTCCTTCAAATTCTTTCGGCTCGCAAAGTTTCATTTTTTACCGATTTTCTGGTAAATGATTATCAAAATGGTTCGAAGGGAACTACTGTTTTCTTGGAAAACGGATTAAAAAGGCACGTCGATTTTTTAGTCATATCAACCGGGGGGAAATCGGCCTCGCGTCTAGGGAGCGATGGTTCATTTTGGCCTGTTCTTTCGTCTCACGGATATTCCGTTTCGAATCCTTTGCCGGCTCTTACTCCGATGAAAGTCAAAGAAGCTGGCCTCGGAGTTCTTAAGGGGATTCGCCATCGCGCTGTTGTGTCGATCGTTGTCGAGGGGAAACGCGTTTTCGAAGAAGAAGGCGAAATTCTCTTTAAGGAAGATGGCCTTAGCGGAATTGTCGCCTTTAATGCCTCAAGTTTCCTTACTTGGAAGGGATTTTGGGGTAAATCATCCCTCATGCTCGACCTATTTCCCGATTTGGCTGAAAGCGAGCTGCTTTTCATGGAACGAAATGCAGAAAAGCAAGGCGCCAGGCCTCTTGAAGGCATCGTCGAGAAGAATTTGGCCGCCTATCTTTCTAAGCGGAGCCAAAGGGAAGGAAAACCGGCGGTCTCCTTGCTTAAAAAACTCCCTTTTTCGCCCCTTTGTTCATACGGCTTCGACGACAGCCAAGTCACTCACGGCGGAGTAGATTTGGATGATGTTGACCTGGCTTGTCGTTCGCGAATCGAAAACGGAGTCGGCATCCTCGGCGAGGCCTTAAACGTCGACGGGAAATGCGGAGGGTATAACCTAACTTGGGCCTTGGGAACCGCCTATTTGCTCGCTGAAAGTTTTAAATCCGAATAAAGACGCCTGTTTTGCATAGGATTTTACTTCAATTGGTCCCTTTCGATGCCGCTTTTTTGCCTTAAGGCAAGACGGCTATTTCGTAATTGACTATCTTATAAAGATAGAATTTAATAACTAGGACGCTTGGACGCTCTTTTGTCAGGTCCAGTGCCCTTGTTTTGAGAGGTGTCGATCCATGAAGTATTCTCAAACCGCCCGTGTCCTCAGTTTGGTTTTCCACGGGGTGATTGCCTTGGCCTTTGGCTGCTTGGGCTTCTATTTCGGCTTTTTCGTTACGCCGGAATACTTCAATCCAGCTGCGAACCAATTCGTTGAGTATCTCTTCGAAGGTCCATATCTGCTCTATCTTGAGCTTGCTGTTATCGGGCTTTCGCTTTTCCTCATTTCGACCTATGGCTTCGTCAAAGCCCTCCTTTCCATCAATGAAGGAAGCGATGAGAAATTGGTCGAGAGCTTCTCGGCTTTCATTGCCGATGGTTGGCTTGTTTCCGTCTTCTTTCTGCTTCAGGCCGTTCTCCTTTTCGATCTCACGAGCAACACGACTGGAACGAGCAATGGGAGCGTTGCCTTCGTCGTCGTAGCCGCTCTGATCATCGCCATCATCTTGCTCATTGCTACCAATATCCCGATGGTCAAGCTTTTCGATGGCAAGGATTCCTCGATTCTCGTAACGCGCCTTGCGTGGGGCGCTGCTACGGCTCTTCTTGTGATTGCGGCCGAAGCTCTCATCACTCTCCCAGGGCTCTATCTGGCGACCGACATGGCGTATGACGGCGACATCTCGCTCCAGCTTTGGACCTTGGTCGTGGCTGCCGGCGTCCCTGGCGTCTTGCTCACCATGCTTGGCTTCAAGGTGGCGAAAAAGGGCATTGCCAAGACGACGTCCTTCTCCAATGCCACGGTCACTGTCACCGGTGGCCTTATCGGCATTGCCATGCTTATCATGGGTTGCTTGGAGCTTGTGGGGCTCGGTGATGACGAGAGCTTCTATACTCTCTTGACCACCAACTTCAAGCCGGTTGGATACGGCTATCCGGTCATGCTTGTCATCCTTGGCTGCTTGCTCATTCTCGGCACCATCGCCTTTGTCGGATATACTTTCTCCCCGAAAGCCAAGCGCGAGAACGCTTAAGAGCCTTCTATACCGAAAAAGCCCCAATGGGGCTTTTCATTTTGCTCCGAACTCGGAAGCGGAACTCATTTGATATAAGCGTCGATGTTCCGAATGGTCAGATATTCGTCGTAGAGGTTGATCGTTTCCTCGTCGGGCTCTTCCAACTCGGCATAGAGCTTTTCCATGGCTTTATCAGGGACGATGCGGTCGTTGTTCCGCATTTTGTTTTGACGGCAGCACGTCTCGTAGGGAATTTTGAAGTATACGAGAACATGGCGGTCAAAGCCCGGCGTTTCCTCGAAGTAGTAGCGGCGGTACTTATTTTGAAGGTTGGTCGCGTCGGCAATGACCGTCGCATCCTCGTGTTCCTGACCGTATTCGTTTAGGCGCTTCAAATAGGTATCCCAGACCATCCTCTCGTCGCGGAAGTCCTGGGCTTTCCCGAATAGTTCGACCCTGATTTCGTCGCTGCTCACGATATAGGTGTGGGGGTGAGAGGCTTTGTAGGCATTTGCCCAGGTCGACTTGCCGCTTCCTGGCAAGGCCGAGAGAAGAATCAAGGTTCGCATACGCGCCTAGTCTATTGCAAACGGAAAGCCTTTTTGAGGGGTAAACGCTTACTTTGGCCTCTTTCTTGCGCGATTCGGGGCTAGTCGTGCTCCCGAATGCTCTATAATCCGGAGTATGAGCAGCCTTTCAAACGTTACCCTTTTCTATTTGACCGCCAACCCTTCTTTGGCAAGGGAAGTTGCCGCTATCTTGGGAATTCCGCTTTCGGAAAGCGAGGTTACCCACTTTGCCGACGGCGAAGTGCTGGCCCGCCCTCTTTCAAACGTCCGGGGCAAAACCGTTTATGTCATTCAGTCGACGGCTACCCCGGTGTCCGAGCGCCTGATGGAACTCCTTATTTTCATCGATGGCCTCAGGAACGCCAAGGCCAAGGAAATCAACCTCGTCATCCCCTATTACGGTTTCAGCCGGCAAGACCGGGTGGCCCGTTCCGGGGAGCCTATCACGGCCAAGCTCGTGGCGAAGCTTTTGGAAACGGTGGGGGTCAATCGAATCATCACGATGGATCTTCATACTCCGCAGATCCAAGGTTTCTTCTCTTGCCCGGTCGACGACCTTTCCCCGATTTCCCTTTTTGGCGAGTATTACCGGAACCTCATTGCCAAAAAGGGCATCCGAAGCGAAGATTGCTGCGTCGTTTCTCCCGACCACGGCTCGACTCATCGCGCCCGGGACTTGGCTTCGGAAATTGCCAACTCCAACCTTGCCATCATCGACAAGAGGCGCCCGGCTCCCAATGTTGCCGAAGTCGTCAACGTCGTCGGGGACGTGAAGGGAAAGCATTGCATCATCGTCGACGATATCATCGACACGGCTGGCACCGTTCTTGCGAGCGTCGACGCCCTTTACCGTCATGGGGCGGCCTCGGTCTACGTCGGAGGTACCCATGGCATCTTCTCCCACGATGCCGTTTCGAGGATCGAGGAAGGTCGCGTCGAGGACCTTGTCGTGACCAACTCGATTGAACGTTCTTACGAGAGTTGGGTGAGCGTGATATCCATCGCCCCGATGATTGCCGGCGTCATCAAAGCTTCCGAGGAAGGGCTTCCGGTTCCCGACTCCTGGATGGCTTTCTATTGATTTCCCCAGCAAAAAGCCTATAGTTTGTCCGCAAACGTGTTCCTCCTCTGAACCACGTATAAAAAACAAGGAGGTCAATTCATGACCGAAAACGCTACTAAGAAAATTGCCGCCAATGCCGTTGTGGCGGCTCTTTATTTCGTCCTCACCATCGCCTTGGGGTCTCTCTCCTACTCGGCCATCCAGTTTCGGGTAGCCGAGTGCCTGATGCTCTTGTGCTTTTTCCGAAAGGACTTCATTTGGGGCCTTACCATTGGCTGCTTCCTGGCCAATCTTGCCTCGCCGGTCGGCTGGCCCGATTGGGTGTTCGGGACGCTTGCCACTTTCCTCAGCTGCCTCTTCATTTCCTATCTTTCCCCGAGGATGCTCCTTGCCGCCATTTGGCCGGTTGTCTTCAATGCCCTCATCGTGGGGGCCGAACTCACCTTCGTGTTCGGGGACTTTTTCTACCTCAACGCCCTCTATGTCGCCATTGGCGAACTTGCCGTTCTCGCCGTTGGTTATGTCCTTTTCCTTTTGCTTATGCGAAACAAGGCCTTCATGGCAGCCCTCAAGCCGACCATTCACCTCCCCGCGAAGTGGTGAAGGGCCCTCTTCTCGTCTAGAATAGGCGGGCTATGGATAAGAACTTTCGTCTAGAAATCACCCACGTCGATCCCTCGGGAGCCCGGACGGGCATTTTGCATACCCGTCACGGCGACGTTGAGACCCCGATGTTCATGCCGGTCGGAACCCTCGCGACCGTCAAATGCCTTGATCCGGAAGAGATCAAGGGGCTCGGTTCCGGGGTCATCCTAAGCAACTCTTACCACCTCCACCTTCGCCCGGGCGAGGATATCGTCATGAAAGCCGGGGGGCTTCATAAATTCATGGGCTACGACGGCCCGATCTTGACCGATAGCGGTGGCTTTCAGGTCTTTTCGTTGGCTAGCAAGCGGGAAATCAGCGAAGAAGGCGTCCGCTTCCGCAACGACTATAACGGGAACATGGAAGACTTTACGCCGGAGAAGGTCATCGCCATCGAGGAAAAGCTTGGGCCCGACATCGCGATGAGCTTCGACGAATGCATTCCCTATCCCGCCGATTACGATTACGTGAAGAAATCGACGGAACGGACCATCCGTTGGGCCAAGCGGGGACTCGCCGCCCACAAGAGGGAAGACCAAGCCCTTTTCGGGATCGTCCAAGGTGGCGACTACGAGGATTTGAGGAAGATGTGCGCCGAGGAACTAGCGAAGCTTCCCTTCGACGGCTATTCGATTGGCGGGACCTCAATCGGGGAACCGAAGGAAGTTTGCTTCCGGATGATCGAATACGCGGTTAAAGGCCTTCCCTTCGATAAGCCCCGTTACCTGATGGGTGTTGGTTCGATCGACTACCTCTTGGGCGGAGCCCTGCGCGGCATCGACATGTTCGACTGCGTCCTCCCTACCCGCCTGGCCCGGCACGGCGCCCTATTGACCTCGACTGGCCGGATCAACATCCGCGACAGCAAGTACAAGGATGATTTCACGCCTCTGGAGGAAGGGTGCGACTGCTATGGCTGCACCCATTTCACCAGAGCGTATCTTCATCACCTTTACGTGACCGGAGAGGAGCTCGGAAAGAGGCTGAATACCCTCCACAACATCCGCTTCCTTATCCGGGTAATGGAAGGAGCTAGAAAAGCCATCAAGGAAGATCGCTTCGCCTCCTATCTCGAGGAAACGATTGCCAAATTTGGAGATTTAAGGGGGTTTTAGCGGTGGATATTGAATTATTCAATTACGATTTGCCGGAAGAATTGATTGCCCAAAGCCCGAGCAAGGACCGCGACCAATGCCGCCTGCTCCTCGTCGATCGGGAGCATCAAGCCTACAAGGACGCCGTCTTTGCCGATATCTTCGATTACCTGCATGAGGGCGACGTCTTGGTTCGGAACGATACGAAGGTCCTTCCTTCCCGCCTCATCGGGACGAAGGAAGAGAGCCGAGGCAAGGTCGAGCTTCTCCTTCTCAAGGACCTCGGGAACGACGAATGGGAATGTCTTGTCGGCCATGCCAAATCCGTCCGCATCGGGTCGGTTCTTTCTTTTGGCGAAGGGCGCCTCAAGGCCGTTTGCACCGGGGTCTACGACGAAGGCCTCCGCCATGTCCGCTTCCTCTATGAAGGCATTTTCCTCGAGATTCTCGAAAGCCTTGGGGAGATGCCTCTTCCGCCCTATATCCGGAAGCAGTGCGAAAGCAACGACGAATACCAAACGGTGTATGCCAAGCACCCGGGCTCGGCCGCGGCTCCGACCGCGGGGTTCCACTTCACCGAGGAACTCCTTGCCCGGCTTTCGATCAAAGGCGTCGAAATCGTCGATTTGACTCTCGACATCGGCCTTGGCACTTTCCGTCCGGTCAAGGTGAGGGACACGAAGGACCATCACATGCATAGCGAGATGATCCATCTTCGGAAAGAAGCGGCCGAGGCTCTATGCCGAGCGAAGGAACAAGGGCGAAGGATCGTCGCCGTCGGGACGACTTGCGTAAGGACCCTCGAGGCCGTCTATTCCAAATACGGGACTTTCGTTCCGGTCGACGAGCCGACGGACATCTTCATTGCCCCGGGTTATCAATTCAAAGCCGTCGATGCCTTGATCACGAACTTCCATCTCCCCAAGAGCACCCTCATCATGCTGGTCTCGGCTTTCATGGGCCGCCAATTCACATTGGAGTGCTACCGCCACGCCGTGGAAGAGCGTTATCGCTTCTTCTCCTTCGGCGACGCCATGTTCATCTACGGGGCCTACGACTATTCGAGGGCCAGGATCGATGGGTAATCGCTACGTCGATTTCGACCGTCTCTTCCTTGAGGAAGTCAAACGCCTCGATGGGCGGAAACCCCGCCTTCTTTTGCATGCTTGCTGCGCGCCCTGCTCGTGTCATCCCCTCGAGGAGCTTCTCCCCCATTTCGATGTGACCATCCTTTACAGCAACTCGAACATTTACCCAAGGGCCGAATACGAGCGGCGGGAGATGGAACTCATGTCTTTTTTGGGCAGACTTAGCCGGGATAGGGGCGACGGGGCGCACCTTATTCTCGACGATTATGACTACGAAGAGTACATGGCAGAACTCCGGGCCTTCCCCCAGGCAAAAGAGGGCGGCGTGCGGTGCCAGGCCTGCTATGAAAAACGCCTGCGCCGAGCTTTCGAGGTGGCCTCGGAATTCGGCTACGAATACGTAACGACGACATTGACGCTCAGCCGTTTGAAGCCTTCCCAGATCATCAATCGCATCGCGGATAAGGTCGCCCTGGATTTCCCGGACGTGAAATACCTCCATAGCGATTTCAAGAAGCGGGGCGGGATCGACAAAGGGAAGCTCATTCAGCGGAAGTACGGCCTTTACCAGCAGCTATATTGCGGCTGCGAGTTCTCCTATGCGAGCGGTCTCGAGCGGGCGGCAAAACAGGGGCTCAAAGAGCTCTACCACCCTCTTGACGACCCTGAAGGACACCCGAAAAACAATTAGCGTTTTTGTTCACGGTGCACAAAGTTTTGATTACTTGAACGATTGTTCCAATAAAAAATCCCGATAAAACCGCATCCTTTTGGAAACAACCGAAAAGGCCGGATGGCTTCTCGAATTTTTGGCTTGTTTTCACCTACGCGCGAAGGTAAACTTTCGCACGCTGGCGCCAGCGATGATTCGCGATGTTGCCGACACGCTAAGAGGCGTTGAAGTCTCGGGGCTTAGTCGGGGAACTCGCGGAGAGCTGACTCCAGAAGCCAAGTTGAAACACAAAGGAGGAAAGACATGGCGAACAATCCAGCCTTGCGGATAAGGCTACAAGCTTACGACCACAAGATCCTCGACACCGCTGTCGAGAAGATCGTCGAAGTGGCCAAGAAAACGGGCGCCCAAGTGGTCGGCCCGGTCCCGCTTCCGACTGAGAAGCAGGTCTACACGATTCTCCGCGCTACCTTCAAGTACAAGGACAGCCGGGAACAATTCGAGATCCGGACCCACAAGCGCCTTCTCGATCTCGTCGATCCGAAGAAGGAAACGGTGGAAGCCATCAGGAAACTGGATCTCCCCAATGGCGTCGACATCAAGGTCGAGGCCAAGGCTCCGAAGGCCAAGAAGTAAGGAGGGACTTAGATGAAATCCATTCTCGGAAGAAAGATGGGCATGACCGAAGTCTTCGCCAAGGACGGGACGATGTATCCCGTCACGGTGATCGAAGTCCTGCCCAATGTCGTCCTTCAAAAGAAGACGAAGGAAAAGGACGGCTATGAAGCCCTCCAAATCGGCTATGAAGAACTTCCGCTCCGCCTCGCCAACAAGCCGCGGCTCGGCATCTTCAAGAAAGCCGGCGTTACCCCGAAGCGGCACATCGCCGAGCTGAAGGGCGACGAAATCTACGGAAGCAAGAACGTCGGCGACACGATCGACGCCTCGATCTTCCAGACCGGCGAAGTGGTCGACGTCCTCGGGACGACCAAGGGCCACGGCTACAGCGGCACCATCAAGAAGTACGGCAACCACATCGGCCCGAAGGCCCACGGCAGCGGCTATCACCGCCAAATCGGCTCCCTTGCCAACAACGGGCGTTGCAATAACCGCGTCATCCCGGGCAAGACGATGTCCGGCCACTGGGGCCCTGAGCACGCGACGATCCTCAACGTCACGGTCATCGAATCGAATGCCGAAAAGGGCTACATCCTCGTCAAGGGCGGCGTCCCGGGTCCTCGCAAGAGCCTCGTGATGCTCCGCTCCGCCATCCTCACCCAGTTCAAGAAGCCTGAGGTGAAGGAACTCATCG
>CASEWT010000001.1 GCA_949291655.1 uncultured Bacillota bacterium | reverse complement strand
GACTTCTGATGGGTGGATTATAGTGTCGTTATCCAGGAGGGTTTCTATTAACAATGCGTTTTAAGGCCTCGGCCTCTTCGACAATATTTCGAGTGCTCGTTGACCGATTTCCTTCTATTATCCAGAGTTCAAGTTGACAATTTCTATTCAGAGCAAATCTAGCTGCGGCCATCGTTATCCTTGCCCTTCGCATTGTGAAAGGCATCGATATCGTCATTTGAATGAAATCGACAAGAAAGAGGCCAATCCTTTCCGCCTCAGCAATAGTCACAAATTGCTGAGAATGGCAAATTCTTCAGCAATCATGCGCATTTCGCGATTTCGACCGGATTTTTTTCCAAAATCATTCTCTGGTTTTTTATATTCGTTTTGAATATATTTCTCAATGGGTAAAGAGGAAACATATGGAAAGAGTTCGCCTAATCTCGACAACGATATCGGGAATGAAAAACATCAAAGAGCCGGTAACCATTGACTTTAGCAGAACCAAGGATGTCTCGTTGATTCCGTCTAGCGGCGACAACGTGCGTGCCATCTATGGTCCGAATGGCAGCGGGAAAACGGGCGTGGCAATAGCTCTTTGGACCGTTGTTTTCCTCATCAGTTACTCGGACTATCTAGGAGCGGCCAACTATTCGGACTTAAAGAAACTCATAAATTGCGAAACGAAGGCGCTAAATGTTTCGATCGACTTCGGCGTTTTCCAAGATGTCGACGAAACCAAATTGAAGTTACTAAGTTCCTACCGCTATGAGATATCGATTGTGATACGAGAGAGCGGGGATCTTTTCATCTCAAAGGAAAAACTGTCCAGATTCAACGGCAAATACAAATACTCATCGCTTACTTCCGCTTTTGAAACGTCCAATGGGCAAATTGACCGCCTTTGGATTTCCGACGACAGCGACATTGCGCAAGCCATCAAAAAGGAGGCATTGAACACCGTCGGCAAGCAGTCTTTCTTGCCTTTCCTTAATCAATTTTTGGTAAACCACCCTGAATACACTGATCTTATACCTATCCCCGATAGCCTCATGTATGCCGCACCGCTATTCTTGAGAAAACTCAGAGTGGCTGTCCAAAGCGCGGAGAACCCGCAAAATCTCATTTTTGCCGTCAGTCCAGCCAAAGGAGTGAATGTCTTTTCAATGGACCCATCGCAATCGTCGAACCTTAGGCGTGGGCGTATCGACACCTCCGAGATTCTCGTCCATAAGTCGCAGCTCCGCTCATTTGAAACGTCTTTGAAGAGGAAGGCCAAGTTCTTGAGAATGTTTAAGCCGAAGCTCAAAGGGATTTCATACGAAAAGAAAGATGCCGGCGAATTTTATCTTTGCACCGATATCCTCGATTACGGGACCTATACCATTGGCGTTGACTTCGAGAGTGCGGGCATTAAAAAACTGATGAGGCTATTTTCTTACATTGACGATGCCTATCAGGGCGCGGTAGCCGTTATTGACGAGCTTGACGCTTATCTTTCTGGCGTCTATCTCGAGAAATTGATTCGTTTTCTCAATGACTACGGAAAGGGCCAACTTCTTTTCACCGCGCATAGTCTTGAAGCCATGAAAGCCTTGGCCGACCACGGTAAATCCATCTACTTCCTAAGCCCATCAAACAAAATCTACGCTTGGAAAAAGAACGCTCATTACAAGCCTTACGTCCTTTATCCGGAAGGTATGATCGGCGATATCGACTTTGATCTTGAAACCTTCGATTTTATCGAGGCATTTTCTTGATACCAATGCAAATAGTAATCGTTGTTGAGGGCAAAAGCTCTTCTGATATCGACTACCAATACATCCGCTCTTTCGTTAAAACCATCTATTCCAAGCAGGACCGCCGGGTAAGGTGGACTGCATTCGCCTCAATAGCAAAACGCGCCTGGAGGCTAATCAAAAGAAAATTGAAGAGAAGCTGAGATCGTATGCCTTCATGAACAAAGGCGAAAAGCAGTTCGTCGTTTGCTGTTTGGATACTGACGCTGGCAAAACCGGGGACCCCGAGCAGAATAAACGATGCGAAGAATTCTGCCGGAAGAACGACTACCGGCTTGTTTGGTTTCATAGAGATATCGAGGAAGTGTTCTTGGGCAAACGGATCAAGGACAATCAAAAGGCCAAGGAAGCAAAGAACTTCGTGTCCGAAGGAAAGGTAAAAGCGTTGAACCTCCAATTCTTTTCGAAAGTCGAAATCCATTCAAAAAATTATGGCCGTACCAACCTCAAAGCCGTACTTGACGAAATAATGAAAAATGCTGGCTAAGAGTGGCTGCCTTGCCTTTTGTCTTTTCGTCCCGTGATGGATAATTTTCCCGATGAAAGACATCTTCGTCCCCCGGAAGGGGCTAGCTCAGAACGTGGCCTTCCTTGCCGTCCTCGCCGCGGTCGAGGCCGTTTTGTCGCTTGTTCTTTCTTTCTTCCCGTTGGCTTCTTTATTCGCGACGATCTTTCTCCCGTCGGTCTCGGCCCTGGCCGCCATCTTGGCGGAAAAGAAATACCTGCCCGTCTATGTCGTCGGAGCTTCCCTTCTCGCCGTGGCCTCCGGGCTCCACGACCTCGCTTCGAGCCTTTTCTACGTCGTCCCGGCCATCCTTAGCGGAGCCCTTCTCGGATTCTTCCTCGGCCGAAACTTTGACTTCGGCCTCGCCATCTTCCTCTCCTCGCTTCTCAACATGGGCTGCGCCTATCTTTCCCTTCCGATTTCGAAGGCTCTTACCGGCATCGATTTCGTTGAATTCGCCCTCGATTTGCTTGGGATATCGTCGATCGAAGGGATAAGAGACCTCGTACCGGCCTTCTTCTTTGCCTATGGGACAGCCGGAACATCGCTTTCCTCCTTCTTCCTCGTTTACCTTGCAAGGCGGATCGGCATCGATGACGGGGCAAGGAGGAAGTGGGCTTCCTTTCTCCTCATCGCCCTCGGCCTCCTCTTCTCGGCCCTGGCATTGTCTTTAAGCGCGGCCTCCCTTGCCTGGTCGTTCCTTTTCGCGGCCATGGCTCTCCTTCTAACCCTCCTCAGCCTTTCGGGCGCCGTCCGGCGGAACCCGTGGTGGCTTTACGCCCTTCTCGTGATCCTCGAGTTCGGAGCCCTTTTCCTCTTTGCCTTCCTCGCCAGCGGGACCGACGGGAAAGACGGCTTTGCCTTCCTTCCCGTTTTCTTCCTCCCCGTCGGTCTCTTTTCCCTCCTTTCCCTCGCGTTGCCCTACTTAGGGCAAGAGCCTAAAATGAAGGACAGAGCATGAAGTTCCTGAAGAATTTTGCCCTCGGCCTCCTCTGGGCCCTCCTCTCGCCCCTTCTTCTCGCCATCTTGGTTCTTTTTGCTTTCTTCGCCCTCGGCATCTATTTCCTCGAGTGCTTCAAGTGCCTCATCCGCTTCTTCCAAGGCAAGAGTTTCTTCCCGCCCCTCGAGGAAGACCTCCTCGTGAAGAAGATCCAAGCCAAGGAGCTTAAGGATCTCATTGGGGAAAATAGCGAAGAGAAGAAAGAGGAAGCCCCGGCTGCCCCCCAGCCCCAGCAGGTTTACGTCCAGCAGAACTTCTTTACCTCGACCCCAGGCATGCCTTTCCCCGGGATGGGAGCCCCTTTGCCCGGAGCCGTGCCTTTCGTCGGGGCGAGCCCGACGCCGATTCCATCTCCGCAAAGCCCGGATCAGGCGGCCCCTGCCTCCGCCGGGCAAATCCCAGAACCAGGTCCTCTCTCCGGCGGGGCTAATGTCCCGCCCCCGCCGAGCATCGACTATCATGAGCTTTCGCCGCATGACGAAGACAAAAAGGAAGGAGGAGACGAGTGATGTTTTACGTTGGTATCACCCTAAACGAGAACGACCGCCGGCTTCTTATCATTTTCCTCATCTTCCTCCTCATCCTTTTCATTCTCGTCGGCCTCATCGGGATGGGTGTCCGCCTCCTTTTCAAGAAGCAAGGGAAGCGGGTCGATTCCTTCCTCCACGACCCGGTCGTCTACCGGGTCATTTCCTCTCCCGACCATTTGAAGAGATACGGCCGGAAGAAAAACGCCCAGCTCTTCGTTAGGGAAGCGAGCCCGGCCATCCTCATCGGCTTGCTCCTTCTCGCCTTCTACCTCGTCTATTCCTCGATTTCCGGGGAATGGGCGGCCAATCACTTCGAGCGCTTCTCCACCCTCTTCTATGTCTACGACTGGAACGAGGAAAGCATCTACGTGACCCTTTGGGGGATGCGCCTGCTCAACGAGTGGCCGCCTCTTATCCACGCCCCCTACCTCGATTCTTCCTATTGGGCCTCCTACGTCATCGTTCCCCTGTTCCTTATTTTCCTCACCTATTACCTCGTCGCTTCCATGGCCTACCTCTCGCGCTGCCTGACCTTGAGGAGCCGGATGCATACGGTCTATGAGAAGACCCTCGAGGGCTACAACTTCTACGATGCCCTCAAAGGCGATAAGGAAAAGGCCCTCGCCAGCGAAGCGGCGAAGGCCGAAATCAAAGAGGAGCAAGCCTCCGCTAACGAGCAAAAATCATGATGACCTCGGCCACGATGAGGCCGAAGACGACCAAAGACGCTCCGAGGACGAGAAAAGTCAGGCGCTTATAGGAAAGCGCCTTTCTTTCTTCTTCGCTCCGTTCCTTTTCTTCTTCCATTTCAAACTCCTCCCCTAGTACTTGAGGGCATTGGCCGTCCGCGGGTAGGGCTCGGTGTCGCGGATGTTCGCGATGCCGGTGAGGTACATGAGGAAGCGGTCGAAGCCGAGGCCGAAGCCGGCATGGGGGCAGCCCCCGAAGCGGCGAAGGTTGTAATACCACTCGAGCCCTTCGAAGTTGCCGTTTTTCTCCATCTTGGCCTTGAGGACCTCAGGGCGGACCTCGCGTTCGGATCCCCCGACGATTTCCCCTTCGCCCGGGACGAGGAGGTCGCAGGCGGCAACCGTCTTCCCATCGTCGTTTTCCTTCATGTAGAACGCCTTGATTTCCTTTGGGTAGTCGATGAGGAAAAGCGGTCCTCCGACGACTTTTTCGGTGAGATAGCGTTCATGCTCGGACTGGAGGTCCATTCCCCACTTGATGTCGTCATATTCGAACTTATGCCCGGCCCGCACGGCCTCTTCGAGGCGCGAGACGGCTTCGGTGTAGGTCATCCTCTGGAAGGGCGTTTCCTCGACGTGCTTCAGCTTCTCGAGGAGTCCCGGCTGGATGAACTTGTCGAAGAAGGCCATCTCATCGGGGCAGCGGGAGAGCGTTTCCCGGATGAGGTATTTGAGGAAATCCTCGATGAGGTCCATGTCGTCGCTCAGGTGGGCAAAGGCGATTTCCGGCTCGATCATCCAGAATTCGCTCGCGTGGCGCGGGGTGTTGCTCTTCTCGGCCCGGAAGGTCGGGCCGAAGGTATAGACATCCTTGAAGGCGAGGGCAAAGGCCTCGACGTGGAGCTGGCCAGAAACGGTGAGGGAGGCTTTCCGCCCGAAAAAGTCCTTATAGGGATCCTTGGCATCGGTCACGACGGAAAAGACCTGCCCGGCCCCTTCGGCGTCGTTTGAGGTAATCTCCGGGGTATGGACATAGACGAAGCCGCGGTCCTGGAAATAGCGATGGATGTTCATCGCGAGGACCGAACGGACCCGGTAGAGAGCCTGGAAGGTGTTGGCCCGGGGGCGAAGATAGGCGATGTCGCGGAGGAACTCGAACGAGGCGCGCTTCTTCTGAAGGGGGTAATCCTCGTCGACGTCCCCAATGAGGTCGATCTTCCGGGTGTGGATCTCAAAAGGCTGCTTGGCCTCGGGGGTAAGGCGCAGCTCGCCGGTAACCTCGATGGCCGCGGCCGTCTTCAAGCGCTCATAGCCGGTTCCTTCCCCATAGACGATCTGGACGCCCTTAAAGACCGTCCCGTCATGAAGCTCGATGAAGCCGATTTTCCCGTTGTCGCGGTTGGTCCTGATCCAGCCGTCGACAACGCATTCTTCCTTCGTAAGTTCGTCCGGGGCTTGGGCGTAAAGCTCATAGAGGTCCCGGACCGTCAGTTTCTTGGACATATCGCCACTCCTTGCGGTTGCCCCGATATTGTAGAGCATGCGATGGCGTTTGCCATTCGGGATCGGAAGAAAAAGAATCTATTCGGAACATTGGTTTTTCTTATCGAAAGATCACTTTTTCTTTTCGAAAAGGCCATTTTTCTTTCGAAAGATTCCGTCAGATTCTTTCGACGCGACCAACAATGGCATAGGTTCGGCCCTTGGTAGCGGCCCCATTGGTCCGGACTAAGCCCACATTGATCAACTTGATGAGGGCGGCATTGGTTTGGTAACGGCTATAACCAGTTTCCTCAACGATATCCTTGATGCCGGCCGTTCCTAACTTGTTAAGAGCGGCAAAGACTTTCCTTTCTTCTTGGCTTAAGCCCTTGGCAAATGAAATGTAGACAGAGACAAAACTCACATTGTCGGTTCGATAGAACGGCTCGCTCATCTGGAGCGAGCGAAGAGCGGCAATCATCTTGCGAATCCCCGTCCCTGCGAGGTCGCCGATTTTGACTGAGCGAAAAATAGACACGATTCCGCGGTTTCGGGGGTTTGAATGCCCGCCTTCGAAGGCTTCTTCCAAATTGACGCCCATCGGTCCGGAGTTCTCGATGGAAATGCCTCGGGCATCGAGGACGATGCGGACGCTGGTGCCGCGCTGGAAATCGGCATTGTTGAGGCTATTGACCACCGCTTCGATGACGGCTTCCACCAGCGTATCGTGCCCGCGGTCAACCCCGTTGAGGAGGAGATAAGGGGACGGAAGCCGGTGGAATAATTCCTCGCTTACCTTGAGATAGAAATCGAAAACGTTTCCCGACCAGAGACCGTCATCGGAAGAAATCCTCTGTTCCCACTTTTCGTCATGCGCCGATCGAACTTGGAAATCGAGGTAGAAAGAAGGGTAGAGCTGCGAAATCAGGCGAAAGGGAGCAAACATCAAGATGGCGTCATTCGTAGGCACGTATCCATCCGGAGTCTTTCGGGTGATGCCGAGGCTCGAACAGAAATCCTCAAGCGAATATTCCTTGAAAAAGTTGTTTGGGAAAAGACGGTCGTAGAGCGACCGGTATCGGGAAAGGGTACCCTTATCGAGATCATCGAAGAGTACGCCATTTTGATTCGGGCGCCCTCCTTCTTCAATGCGAGCGGAATAGTAAAACAACCCAAGAGCTTCCCGAAAGCTCATTCGGTGGTCTACCATCCCATCCCGCCGATAACAAAGGGCAGGGTTTCCATTCAGGTAAATTGGTTTTTCATTCTTTGGGCACTCGGGCACGACGACCACGATGATGTCGTGTCCGTCGACCGTCACCACTTTGACCGACTCGCTTTTCAAGACATTCCGCGAAACCTTGGCTGGAATGTTTGCCGTATCAAAAATGTCCTTAACCATCTGGGCGGCATTTTCGACCCCCACTAATTCGTTATGAGGCTTCTTTTCGTTAATCCCTAGATAAATGGTTCCCCCCGAAGTATTGGCAAAGGAGGAGTATGTTTCCCAAAAAGAAGCAGGAACTTTCGACGTAGACGCCTCCTTGAATTCAACATTTTCGCTTTCTCTTAAATCTTCAAACATAACCTTCCTCCGGCTTAATTATAACAAAAAACGGAATAATCTTTTCGAAATTTGGTTTTTCTTTTCGAAAAGGCCATTTTTCTTTCGAAAGATTTTTAAGAAAAAGGATTTAGGCAGGTCGAAACGACAAAAAATGCCCCTTTTGCGGCAAAAGGAAAGGAGTCCTTCAGAACTCCTTGAAATCCTCGATTTGCCAGTTCGGGTCGACGTCGACATCAAGGGAGCAGGTAATGCCGGAGGCGAAAAGCTTTTCCCCAACCTTGGCAATCATGGCCGCGTTGTCGGTCGTGCACCAAAGGGGTGGGATGGTGAGATGAATGCCCGTTCCCTCGAGAGCCTTGGCCGCTTCGCTCCGGAGGTAGGAGTTCGCGCTGACCCCGCCAGCGAGGACAACCTGCTTGACATGATATTCCTTAGCCGCAGCCTTCATTCGCTCGACGATTGGGTCGATCGCGGCTTTCGTAAAGGAAGCGCAGAGGTCGTCGAGGTCATAGGACTCGCCTTTCGCCCGCTTATGCTCGACGAAGTTGAGGACGGCCGTCTTGAGGCCGGAATAGGAGAAGGAATAATCATATTTCTCGGTTCCCGGGACATGGTGTAGTTTCTGGACCGGAAAGTCGTAAACCGGCTTCCCTTTCTGGGCGTGAAGGTCGATCGGAAGGCCGCCGGGGTAAGGGAGGCCGACGATACGGGCGACTTTGTCGAAGCTTTCCCCGACCGCGTCGTCCTTCGTTTCCCCGATGACCTTGAAGTCGAGGTCCCTTTCCATGAGGACGAGCTCGGTGTTGCCGCCCGAGACGACGACCGCAAGAAGCGGAAAGGAGAAGGAATCGACGTATTCGTTGGCATAGATGTGCCCGGCCAAATGGTGAACCGGAACAAGCGGTTTCTTATAGAGGAGAGCCAGCGCCTTGGCCGCTTCGACTCCGGCGTGGAGGGATCCGATGAGGCCGGGCCCCCGGGTGAAGGCGATAGCATCGAGTTCCTCGTAGCCGATCCCGGCTTTTTCCATCGTCTCCTTGAGGACGACCCCGATGTTTTCGACGTGGAGGCGGCTCGCGACTTCCGGCATGACGCCGCCGTACTTGGCGTGGATGTCGGCTTGCGAGGAAATGACGTTTGCAAGGAGCTTGCCGTCCTTGGTGAGGGCCGCGGCCGTTTCGTCGCAGCTACTTTCGATTCCGAGAATGATGCTCATGATATGAGGCTCCTTATCAGATAGAGGGCGTCTTCCCCGTCCTCGTAATAAGCCACCTTCTTGGTGACGTAGGCATAGCCGAGCTTTCGGTAGAGAGCGATGGCTTCTTCGTTGGATTCCCGCACTTCGAGGGTAATCCATTCCACCGTTTCCTCTTGAGCCCGGCAGACTTCCTCCATCTTCTTCATGAGGGAAGTGGCAATCCCCCGCTTCCGGTATTCCGGAAGGACCCCGAGGGCCATGACCGTCGCCGAGTTGAAGGTGATCATGAAGTCGAGCCAGGCGACGATCTTCCCGTCCTCGACGTCGACATAGATTTCCGAGAGCTCGTTCTCGGTGAACTCGGCGAGGATGGCTTTCCGCGGCCAAGCCCCCTTCGGGAAAGCCGCCTTTTCGACCTCGGCGATCGCGTCGACGTCCTCAATGGTGGCCTTTCTGATCACCGGATCGGTCCCCTTAAGTAAGCCGGCGCGGCCGTTAGGGTGTCGGCTTTCTCCCCTTCCTTAGCCGCGAGCATGTTGAGGAAGACGTCCGGCTTGGCATTCGCCTCGAGGCCGAGGTAAGAGGGCTCGCCCCCGAGGAGGCAATCGGGGTGTTCGCTAAGGTAAGAGAGCACCTCGTCGTTGCTTTTGATGCAATCTTCGACGATGGCCTTATTTCCCTCGTAAACGGCGAAATAGGACCGCTTGGCCCGGGCATCCATCATGATGGCCGTCTTTTTCTCCCCCTCCCGGAGGATAGCAAGGCTCGAGACAAGATAGAGGGGCTTTCCGAGGGCCAAGGCCATGACCTTGGCCGCGGTCATGGCGATCCGGACCCCGGTATACGATCCCGGACCCCGGGCGACGATGATCGAATCGATGTCGGAGCGGCCGGTCTTCGTTTCTTCCATGAGGCGATCAAGGGTCGGGATCATTTCCTCGCTTTGGCGCATGAAGGCCGGCTTGTCGAGGGAGGCAATGATCTTTCCGTCCTTAGCCAAGCCTACCCGGAGATGGGTCAACGAGGTGTCGAGCAAGACATCAGTCATAGTAAGAGCCCTCCTAGGAGTTCCTCGGCCCGCTTTCCCTTGGCAAGAAAGTTGACCTTCCGTCCTTCTTCCCCCGTTTTCTCGAAGGAAAGTTCGAGGTATTCATCCGGCAGGATGGCGGCAAGGTATTCCGGCCATTCGATGAAGGCGATCCCGTCTCCGTAAATGGCCTCCTCGAGGCCAATATCGAGGTTCTGACCCTCGAGGCGGTAGCCGTCGATGTGGTACATCGGGAACCTTCCCTTGAAATAGCATTTCAGGATGTTGAAGGTCGGGGAGATGACGGGATCGAGGACTCCCAGTTCTTTCCCGGCCCCCTTGACGAGGGTCGTCTTGCCGCTTCCGAGCCCCCCTTTGAGGAGAACGACGTCGCCGGGCTTGGCAAGGGAGGCAATCTTCTTCCCAAGGAGCATCGTTTGTTCCGCGGAAGAGGTTAAGCAGGTTCTTTCTAGCATATGCGGCTGCATTATATCTTTTTCCCCTTAGGGGAAGGAAAGGCGGCTCCCCGGAAAAGATTGTTTCCTTTCTTCGAGAAGCCGCCTACTCTTATGGCGATGGAAAAGCATGAGGCGATCGTCATCGGAGGCGGGCCGGTCGGAATGAAGGCCCTTTCCCTCCTCGAAAAGTCCGGCGTGGACGCCATTCTCCTCGAGGCCAGTTCCTCCCTCGGCGGACAGCTCGAGAACCTTTACCCGGCCAAGACGGTCGACGACGTCAAAGGGTATCCGCCGATGAAGGGGCACGATCTTTTCCTCGCCCTCCTTTCGGAAATCGACAAAGCCTACGTCCGGCGGAATACGAAAGTCACCGGGATCGGAAGGCAAGAAAACGGAACCTTTGCCGTCGAAACGACCCAAGGGCTATACGAGGCCTCGACTCTCTTTTTGGCCACCGGGCTCGGCTTTTACCGCCCCCGAACGATGGGTCTAGAGGACGAGCAAGGAACAAAGAACATCTTTTACTCTTTAAGCGACCCTCGTCTCCTCGAAGGCAAGAAGGTCATCGTCTTCGGCGGCGGGGATAGCGCTCTCGACTGGTCGCGGGAACTTTCGGCCATCGCCGACGTTACCTTGGTCCACCGCCGGAACGAATTCCGCGGGGACGGACGGAAGATCGAAGGCTTGCCCATCAAGGTCTTCCTTTCCTATGTTCCGGCAAAACTCGAGAAAAGAGGGAACTTTTGCACGGGAATTCATATCCAATCCGTCATTGATCAAACGGATATCTTCCTAGACTGCGACGCCATTCTCGTCAATTTCGGCCTCATACCCGAAAGTCTCCCTTTGCCCTATGAGAAAGCTTCCGCCGGCTTTGGCTACCTAAGCGACGAACACTCGATGGCCGAACCGAACGTCTATATCCTCGGCGACCTTTCTTACAAAGAAGGGAAAAGAAAAAGGATGGAGCCCGGCTTCGAGGAAGCCGAGCGAGCCATCTCTTCCTATCTTCTCAATCGTTAGAAGCTGAGCCGTTCAGCGGCTTTCTTTTGCTGACCTCATACGGCCGGTTCTCGGCCACGAAGAGATCGTAGAGGCGATGGACTTCCCCGTCGACAAAGGGAAACTCGCCGTCTCTCATCATCTTCTCGATCCGCTTTTCCATGTCGACGCAGATGTCGATAGTCTCTTCGTCGTAGCCGTATTTGGCCGAGTGCCGGCGGAACTCCTGCTCGTCAAGTTCCTTCACCACGTGGTCGGGGAAAAGCTTAACGTCGAGATCGTAATCGATGTAACGGAGGAAGCCTCCATCGCAAATCGTCGGGGAGGCGATGTTCACGTAATAGACAATTCCCCGTTCGGGCTTCATCATCGCGATGACGTTCATCCATTCATGCTTGAAGAGGAAGAAGATGGCATTTTCCGAGGTCATCCACCGCCGGCCGCCGGCCTCGGTTACCAAAGAAGCCCGCGAGGCCAGGGCGTAATAACGATCGGTCTCTTCCACCAAGTAGGCGGGAGACCATTCGCGGTGGATGGAACCATCGTGCTTGTAGGCTTGGACTTTCATCCAGCGCCAGAAACGGCGGGAACTTGCGTTTTTCATTAATCTACCTTGTGAAAGTGAAGCTGAGGGTCCCAGTACAGCTCGGGGTTAGCATATATCTTCCGTTTATGGAAACTACATTCGGATCAACCGACGCAAGTTCGGCGTTACTCGAATTTTCGAACGAGACGAAGTCACCGACCGAAAGCCCCCACTCGCATCCAGAAGTCTGGAAAGTGCTTGATGCTATTACGTGGATTCCTTCGCGTATGCTGAAACTCGTTTCCCACGTAACATTACCAACTGTGTAAGAGCCGTTACCTGAATTGCTCGAATAAAGAACAACGTCGAATGTCGTGTCAGCAGTTGACCACAGCCCAGTAGCGTTCATAGAAACTTGTATTGCCGGAGAAATCCTACTTCTGGGAACAATAGACAAACGTGCCGAGGATTCTTTATTCCAAGAAACAGTGATTGTGCCATTGGCATCAGGACGGTAATAGTTTCCTCCATATAGGACATATGCAACGTTTACCGTGTTTTCCAGTTTCACCTCGGCAACGGCGCTAGACTTTTCCATTGCGTAAGACCGCGTTTGATCAGAAGAACCTTCAATAGACTCCAGCTTGACGCTATCAACAAACAAGTCGTAGCTCAATGTGTTGCCGCTTTGGTCGATAAACGGCTCTTCTACGATGGTCAAAATGCTCTGGTCAACCGGACGATAGGCCGTGCCATCTCCAACGAAAGAAGACTGAGAGTAGTTTGAGAACAAAGCGCCGGCAACGTAATCAGTTGAAGTGCTGGAAGAGTAAATTGTTCCTTTGGCATCCGTTGAATAGGTAACAGTCTCGCAGACATTATCGCCTCCGACGGTAATGCCTAAGATGTTATATCCACAATCCGGGGATCCTGTGCATTCAATCAATGAAACAGATCTCGATGACCCTGCTTGGAACTGAACACTTTCCGAATCGCCTTCGTCGCCATTAGAAATGTTCCCGCCAAAGGAACTGTTAATCAAAACCGTTCCGTGATTAATGAGAAGCGCATCGGAAAAGGGATCTGTCGTAGGCTCTGGATATCTCGACCAACCTGTCAATCCATTTGGAAAAGTATCTGCTTCGTAAAATATGGTATCTCCGCTAAACGAGACGGTAGCCCCTTTGGAAATTGTTAGTTCCGATCCTGGATACCATTTCGTTTTCGTTGGCACTTCTAGCGTTCCCGAAAAGATGGAAATATCCAATTTATAAGAAAACGGAATGAAAATTCCTGCGGTCGTAATCGTAATTGAGTCACTTACGAGACCGGGAATCGTTACGCCCATAGGAATGGTTGCATTAATGTCGTAAATCGTGGCACTACCAAAAATTTCGATTCGCGTCCTATTGGCCGAGTTGCCCGATGCGGGAGACGAAGCTATCAAGGCCGAAAAATCATCAGTTGTGTATCCGCAAAGATCAGCTGCATTGCCGCTGCTATAGTTGTTTCCATAGACAGGATCGTAATCAAATACGACGCGTGACCCGACCTGAAGGTTGAAAAAGGCTTCTGACCCAACGCCAACCAAAGCGACGTCCCCCATTAATTGGGGTTCCATATCTAGTTTGCTTAACGTGGAGAAATTGAAGCCGAACAGAGCTGTTACTTTCGAACCGCCATAAATGGAAGTCGGAACGGCAATGTTAGGAAAGTCAAAAACTCTCAGCGGAAAAACATAAGGATCGGAATCCCCTCTGAGAAAGGAACCTAAATTTGCATTCGTATACATGGAGACCGCCGCAGCGCCGCCACCGTAGTCATAGAACACTAGCGGCATTGTTAGAGCCGCGCTTATTCCGCTTTGCGTGCCGACAACGATTTCTGCCGAATCATCAGCAGCCGGGTTCTCTGGCTTGATATAACCTTGGCAAACAATGCTCCCTTCGCAATATATGGAGGAGTTCTCAGACATGGTTAGTTGGGCATACATCCCGGTCGTCATTCCCTGCGGTTTGTTTGCACTTCCCGAACCAATCTGCCCGCCAATAACGAGTGAGCCGCCATTTTCAATGGTCAAGGTACCGTCAAGTTTTACGCATGTCTTAAGGTTGCTGATGACGCTTGATCTATTTCGGTCGGCAAAGTAAGAGCCCGTGGCATTCCTTACGTCCGTTGCTTGCTCTCCAGAATATGGCAAACAAAGCGTTACGCCAGAGGGAATAGTCAAATCATCGTCTATGAGAATCGGATTGTCGACGGAACTTATACCCGGAATCACATAAACGGTTTGCTGGGAATCTCCATATCGAGAAGTCGCCTCAATAGCGCCTTCGATACTTGCATATTTAATGTCACTGTGCCCGCCGACATAAGCAACGGCCCTAACCGAATCGTCGCCCTTCGGGGAAGCAACGAAAGTCAAAGCCGGTATGATCCAGGAGGAAAACCCAAGGGTCGTCGTCCCGATAATCCCGAGGCTAAGGAGAAAGGAAAGTCCCAACTTCTTTCTCATCGTTATGCCCTCGCCTCGAATAGAACGCTCAAGTTAAACCCCGCGGCTTGGACCTGCGAATTCAAGGTGTTCCACGAAAAACCGTCGGACACCGAAAAGTCAAACCACACGCATAGCCACGAGACGGCTCCCATATCCGTAGAAGAGAGCCAATCCGTCGTCAAACGGCCGTCGCTTCCAACGGCTTTTGTCGGCCCATCGGCTCTATAAGGCTCAGCCGCATCGACATCAGAAACGCTAGAATCCCCGAAAGCATAGTCATAGCTACCGGAGAGCGCGAAAGAACTGCTGCCAAAGCCGCCAGTAACTTGAATAGCAAAGGAATTGCCGCCAAGCCGGTTGCCAATGGAAGAGCCGTTGACATAAAAAAGAGCCGCAATGGATCCGGAATTCCCGAAGGATCCATCAGGCTGGACGAAGCCGTATTCCGTGCTGAAATCCGAGATCGAGGAAGCGGTAAGGCGGAAATAGGAAGGATCGTCGAAATCGACGACCGTCCCGACGTCAGCCTCGATCCCTGAGACAAAAGCCGGGCCGCCTGCCCCGCCGCCTTCGAAATTCCACGAGGCAAAGGCAATCGAAAAGAGGCCGATGCTGGCAAAGGAGAGAAGAGTCATCCCAAGCGCCGCCATCCGGCGCTTTCTCGATGCAATGCCTCGTTTGGTCATGGGCATATTATCGTCCAAAGTCGCGCACCTGTCACACACGTACGCGCCTAGAGACAATTTCGTTTGAAGGAACTGACGAAAAACTCCGCAAAAAGCCTTTCTTTTATTTAAAGCCAGTTTACATTCCCAACAAAAAACCGACTCCTGTTATCAGGAGCCGGCCTTTCCTTAGTGGAGGTGGGACACGGCTTTGTCGAGGGCATCGACCAAGGCAAAGGTCTTCCGCGTATCTTCCTTAAGATGCATCGTCGGCTTCGGATCGAAGGCCTTGTCGTAAGGAAGGACCATGAGTGAATCTTCATAGCCGAAGAAGAAGTAAGTCTTTCCCGGCTTCACGAGAATGCTCAAGTCGACGAGGATCGAATCCGTCGCGATGCTCGCGATGGCATTTCGGACTTCCTTGATCAAAAGGCGCTTGCTGTCGTGTTCTCCATAGACGAGCATCGTCTTCGTGTCTTCGATGAGGTTACGGCCTTCTAGGGTCGTCGGAGGGAGGGCCCGCTTGTTGCCTTTGAGGTAAACGAGCAGCTCGTTCCCCTGGAAGTCGTTGTCGATCCGCATCATCTTCCCGACGAAGACGGTCGCAAGGCTCTTCTGCCCCTTCACCGAGGCTGAGCAGTCGCAATAAAGGGCCTTATGGCCATGGTAGGTAAACTCGATGGCGTTCCGGCTCCCGACTTTGACGACGTCGCGGTAAAGCCCGGAATCGGTAAGGTCGGCCGGCTCGATCTTGGAATCGACGTTCCCCGTCCGGTCGGAGACGAGGTCGCCGAAAACATAATTGTCGTTGGCTACGTAATAGGAGTTGAAGTAATCGCTCATCTCCTTCTCAACCCGCTTCTTGTAATAGAAGTTGTAGCCGATGAGGATCGCGAGCATGAGGACGATGCCGCCGATGCCGATGCCGAGGGTCACCTCAGTCGGGAGGCCGACGGCGTTTCCTTCCTCGTCGACCCCGGTCTGGATGAAGCTCGGAACGATCCAGGCCACTGCCACGATGACGATCATGATGACGGTTACGATCCACTTGATGCGACTGGCCTTCCGGTAGAAGGCATAGAAAACCTGCCGGGCCGCTTCGATAGCCTGGAGGTTTTCCTCGGTCTCGAGGATGGCGCTTTTTTCCTCGAGCTCGGCCTTGACCGCGGCCGGGTCGGCTTCTTCCTTACTCTCTTCCTCTTTGTAGAGGTCGATGGTCGGCTCGGAAGGCTTGGCTTCCTCTCCCGGCTTTTCCTCTGGGGTAAGGGGTGCGCTGAGATCTACTTCGTCGGTAAATCCGTCGTCATCGTCGGCCGGAGCCGGCTTTCCTTCGGCCGAAGTTACGGCCGGGCTTTCTTCATGAGCGACCGTTTCCGCGGTTTCCTCGACCGAGGAAGCGGCCCCGGCCTCCGTCGCCGATACGTCAGGGTCGATGATACTTTCTTCGGCATCGAGGATCTTTTCCTCGATGGTCTTCTTGTTGTTGTCCATAAGTTACCTCGTTCAGGAATATACCATTTTTATTAACGCTCCAAGGAGAGTTGATTGCGGGCAGTCAAATCGTCCAGTCAATGGGAGAGGACCCATTGTCGACGAGAAAGGCGTTGCACCTCGAGAAATGATGGTTCCCGAACCACCCGCCGCGGTTGGCCGAAAGGGGCGAGGGATGAACACTTTCGAGAATCAGCCTATTCGGATGGCCAATGTCGGCTTTGTACTTCCGGGCGAAGTTCCCCCAGAGGAAGAAGACGATCGGTTGGGGCAATGTATCGATGTAATCCATCGTGTCTTCCATGAAAGCTTCGTATTCGGGCCGCCGGTGGGAAAGGGGCTTCCCGGCCTCGACGGAGAGATAGGCGTTAAGAAGAAGGACGCCCTGTTCGGCCCAAGGGGTAAGGTCCCCGCGCTCGAAATCCATTTTCGTCCCGGTATCGGCCTCGATTTCCTTGTAGATGTTGATAAGAGAAGGCGGAGGGTCGATTCCAAGGGGAACCGAGAAGGACATCCCCATGGCCTCGGCCGGGTTATGGTAAGGGTCTTGCCCGATGATGACGGCCTTAAGGGTCTTAGGCGAGGTGAAGCGGAAGGCTTGGAACATCATGTCCCGCGGGGGATAGATGGTCTTCGTTTGATATTCGCGGTCGAGGAAAGCGTTGAGGGACTTCGCATAGGCCGAGCCCTTGACCCGGTCAAACAATTCGTTCCAGTCTTTGAGCATGGAATTACTATAACCTTAACGGCGAAAGACCGGTCAATGACCTTTATAATGAGCCCGGAACATGAAGGTTCTTTGGATTTTCAAACATCCGGCCCCCTACAAAGTGGCCTTTTTGAAGGAGCTCGGCCCCCGCGTCGGCGAAGTCGTGGCCGTCTATGAACGCCGCGGCGAAAGCGACCGGAACGAAAGCTGGTACGAAAACCGCGAATCGAGGGGATCGGGCTACCGCCCGCTTTATCTCCGGTCCCTTCCTCTTGGGAAACACAACGCCTATTCGCGCGGCCTCCCGGCCATCGTCCAATCCGAAAAACCCGACGTCATCGTCGTGAACGGCTATTCCACCTTGGCGGAAATGCACCTCCTTTCCTATTTGAAACGAGAGGGGATTCCCTATGTCTTTGCCATCAACGGAGGCATCGTCAAAAGCGGGGAGCCATCTTTAAAAAGTAAGCTGAAAGAACATTACATCAAAGGAGCCGGCCTTTATCTTTCGCCTGACGAGCATTCGAGTTCCTATCTGACCCATTACGGGGCCGATCCATCCCGAATCAGGATTTATCCCTACTCGACAATCCGGGCGGAAGACATTCCGGAGAAGCCGCTACCCCACGAGGAGAAGATGGCCTATTGGGCGAACGATCCCTTGATCAAGGAAGCCGCGGCCAACAAGAAAGCGGTCTTCGTTGCCATCGGCTCTTACATCGAACGGAAAAACGGACGCCAGCTTCTTTCCCATTGGACGAAAGTCCCTCGCGATTGCCTTCTTTTGATGATCGGGGAGGGCGGGCAAAAGGACCAATACCTTTACTATATCGAAAACAACGGGCTTAAGAACGTCGTCCTTTATCCATTCCTTAGCCACGAAGGCATTCTGAGAGCCCTTCGGCACGCTGATCGCTCGATCTTCCTCACGAAGGAAGACATCTATGGACATGTCGTCAATGAATCGCTCTCCCAAGGGACTCCGGTCATCGGTTCCATCCACTCCAACGCGGCCTTGAAACTTCTCTCGGGGAACCGGGCCGGATGGCTCATCGATCCATCGAACGAAAAAGACTTCCTCCAGGCCGTCGAGGAGCCCCTTGACCTAGGCAGGGAAGAGGCAGCCCTCGAGGAAGCCCGACAGAACACCATTGAGAAAATGGTCGAAGCCCATATCTCCATCCTCAACGACTTTCGGAAGGAAATAGCAAAATGAGGATCCTCTATTTCACGAGGGCCCTGCCTGACCCTCTTTACGAACATTTCCTCAATGAGGGATACCCCCTTAACAACCCTTCGAATCAAAACTTCCACTCCCGCCTTATCGCTTCTCTCCGCCTCGGGGCGGATGTCGAGTGCGTGACTGTCCTCCCTCAAAATATCGGCTCCAAGGACATCGTTCGCAATCCCGGCTGGCATTACCTCTTGCCGCGGGGGATCCTCTTGCCCTTCGCCAATCAGTTGCCCAATCTTAGCATCGGAAATTTCGACGTGCTCCTTTTCGACACCCTGGCGGCCAAACTTGGCCAAGTCGCCGTTTCTTTGGCGAAAAAACGCGGCAAAAAGGCCGTCGGAATTATTACCGATAACCCGAAAAACATCGCAAAAGCCCCTTTTTATTTCCAAATTGCCGTTAAAGAACTTTGGAAGGCGGCATCGGCTTCGATTGCCGTTTGCCCGTCCCTATGCCTTCCGGGCAAGCCCTCTTTTCTCCTTCCGGGCATCGTAAGGGAAGAGGAAGCTTCTCCCTATCGGGATAAGGGGCCTTACCTCTATTTTGCCGGGGCCCTTTCCGAGCGTTTCGGCCTCCCTTCGCTTATAGAGGACTACCTCAAGGCCGACCTCGCCTGGCCCCTATTGGTCGCCGGCCACGCTTCGGCCTTTGTCGCCCCGAACGGAAAAGTCGCCGCCCTCGGGCAGCTAAGTGAACGGGAAAACGCTTCATACGAGGCTGGAGCTTCCCTCCTTCTCAATCCGCGGCCCCTAAATGAAGAACTCGATAAGGAGTCCATTCCTTCGAAGATGTTCGAATACCTAGCCTCCGGACGCCCCGTCGTCTCGACGAAGCACCCTTACTTCTTCCCGCGCTTCCAAGATAGCATCGATTTCCTCGATGGATCTTCTTTCCTACCCTACTTCCTCTCCCACCGGGACGAAGATGGTGGACTAAAAGATCTCAAGAAGAATATGGCAAGAGAAATGGTCGTCAATGAATATGGGATTTCGGCTTGGTCGAAGAAACTTCTTCACTTCTTGGCCGAGACGATTGCCGCTTCTAATTGATCCATCACTTTCTCAAAGGCAAAGCGCTTTTCGAAAGCCTCGCGGTTGGCCTTTCCCATGGCCCTTTTCGTCTCTTCGTCGAGAGACATGGCCGTCTCTAATCCCGTAACCATCTTCTCCTCGATCTGATCGACGATGAGGCTTCCGCCGATTTGTTCAAGAAGAGCCCGCCCATCGCCGGCAATGAGGGCGAAAATCGGCTTTCCGCAGGCGAGGGAGGTGATGAGCTTATTGGGAATCGTCTTGTAGACCGGGGAGGCCCCGCTTCGGAGGGAAACGAGGATCATGTCGGCTTTCTCATAGAAGGAAGACACTTCCGCGACGCTCTTGGGCCCATGGAAAAGGACCCGGTCCTGAATCCCCAGTTCCTTGGCTTTACGCTCCGCGGCTTCAAGATTGGCTCCCGTTCCGATCACGTGGAAATGGAAAGGCTTCTCCTTCGGGAGCTTGCCGACGGCCTCGATCATTTCCTCAATAAGCTGAAGCTTTCCGACGTTGCCCGCGTAAACGAGATTGAAGCCTTCCGGAAGTTCGACATCCTTAACCGGCCCCGTTTCCTCGTCGGCTTCGATGAGGGGCGGCTGGGGAAGATAGGATATGTTCGAAGATGGCATCCGAAGAGTCGAGACGAAATAGTCTTTGAAGGAGGGAGAGGAGATAAGAATCTCGTCGGCTCCGAGATAGATTTTCCGCGACCAACGATAAAGGATGCGGTAAAGCAAATGCTCGGGATTGACGTTCCCGGCGACGACCGCCGATTCGGGCCAGAGGTCGAGGCAATGGAGGACGTGGGGAATGCCATGTTTTTTGGCATAGGTGCAAGCCCCTTCCACCGACATGACCGGCGACATCGACATGGAATAGACGACGTCGAATTCTTCCTTCAACCTGGAAAGAAAGCGCCGGGACGAAAAATTGAAGCTCAAATAATTCAGGATGAGGGAAAGCTTCCCCTTCTTTCGGGGGCAAAGCCAAACCCGGTGGATTTTCACCCCGTTCCTCTCTTCGTAGGAAATACCCCGATAAGGCTTCGGGATCCCATCAAGCCCATAGTTCGGGAGCCCGGTCACGACGCTCACTTGGTGGCCTCGCTTGACGAGGTTCTCGGCAATCGGGGTGATCGTTACTTTTTCCGGATAGTAATACTGGCAGACGATGAGGATGCGCATCTGCAAAGGATTATCTCATAACCAAGGCGTCCGATGTCCCAAAAGAAGGAAGGAAAAACAAGATATTTCAGCAGGAAACCTTTCCTCCCAAACGGCCATGTTTCATATTCCCGTGGCCGCCTCCTCTTCGCCCAAAGGGGAACTCAATGGCTATAATTTCCTCGATGCTTAAGCCTGCCCTCCACGAAAACCGCTTCAAGCGCATGCTCGTCACCCCTTTCCGCGGCCTCGTCAAGCGCTTTTCGCCCGTTCTTTACGTCAAGCTCCAATACCGATATCTGACGCACCGGAAACTCAATTTGCAAAATCCCGTCCGTTACACCGAGAAGCTTCAACACCTTCGCCTTTATGAGTATCCCCGCAATCCCGAGGTCAGCCGCCTGGCCTCCCGCCTCGGGGCCCGCGATTACCTAAAGCAACAAGGCTATGAAAGCCTCCTCATACCCTTACTTGGTTCCTACCCGTCCTTTGATGCGATCGACTTCGGGAAACTCCCGTCTTCTTTCGTCCTCAAATGTAATCACGCTTCGGGATTCAATGCCATTATCGAGGACAAATCAAAGATAGATATCGCGGATTTGCGGGCGAAATTCACGAAATGGCTCAAGACTGATTACGGGAAATTGACGGTCGAGCCCCACTATTCTCCGATACCCAGGATGATCGTTGCCGAGCCGTTGCTTGAAGAAAACGGCCATCTCCCGACCGAGTACAAAATCCATGTCTTCAACGGCAAGGCCAAAAACCTCTACGTCGTCCGGGGACGGGGGAAAGACATCCGCTACGACCAACTGTATATCGACTGGACACCCTTCGATCCCTCGCAGTTCAACGGCTGGAAGAAAGGGGATGTCCCGCCCGAGAAACCGGCCAACTTCGACGAGATGGTCCTCGTCGCCGAAAAACTAGCCGCCCCGTTCCCTTTTGTCCGCGTCGACTTCTACTCGATTGACGGGCACATCTATTTTTCCGAAATGACCTTCACCCCGGCCAAGGGGACCCTCGTCTTCGACGGCGACGAGGCCGACTTCATCCAAGGCCGGTGGCTAACTCTCCCTAACGCCAAGTAGAATCGACGAACATTACCTCGTAAAGAAGAAGCCCGAAGTGATACTCGCTTTCCTCGTCGGCCACCGCCGAGATGTTTTCCTCTTCGGCAAGGGGGTCGCGGTAATTCGCGTAGGAAAGGCCGTAGCCGATGAGTCCTTCCTTTCTTGTGTCTTCGAGGCTAAAACCGGTGAAGGAAACGGCCTCGCCGCCGTTATCGGTATTGACATAGGTATCGGCCAAACGATAGGTGTTTGAGGTTCCGTCATCATAGTAGAAATCGACCAGAAGATCGATTTGGACAAGCCGCGGGGTCGTGTCGCCGGAATTGGAATCGTCGTTGCTTCCGCCGCGGAAGGAAACGAGGAAATAGGAACTATCGACCAGCGTCTTAGGGAGCCTAGTCGAAAAGCCCTCTTCATCGATGGAGACGAAGGCCAAGGAGTGCGTCCCGTAGCAATACATCTGCCCGTTGTATAGTTTGGAGAGATAGCCTAAGGAAAAGGCCGAATCCACTGTCGCGAGGCACTTCGTCTTCCCAAAATCGTGCCCGATGTAGGGACTAAGGTCCCGCCCTTCCAAGGTCAGGACCCAGTTCCCGGCCAAAGTCGTCGTAAGCGTTTCTCCCTGATAGGAGAGCATGTCGTCATAACCGGCATCTTTAAGCCCAAGATGGACCGGAAGGGAGGCGTCGGGCGAAAGGGGGCCGCTCCCGGAGGGATTCCCCCGAACCGGCTGAGCCGGATCGAAAGAGAGAGCTCCGTCGCCCTGAAGGGAAGTGCCTCCCCCGTTGAAGAAGCCATCCGTCGGATTGTCTTCGGTAAGGGGCTGGAGGACCGTCTCGGTAATCGGACGCTCTTTGAAATCGTGGTAGCCCACGTAGTAAAAGGCCGTGAAATCGGCATTCACGTTGATCGAGGGGTCCATGAGTCCCTGGACGTAGGAACACCCGCCGAGGGCAAGGCCGGCCAAGGGCACGAGCCAAAGGGTTTTCTTAGTCATTTCTCCCTCCTTCGACCGCAAGGGCCTTCCGGAAATACAAGGGCCGATAGCCGAGGCCTAGAAGGAGGAGAAGCACGGCAAAGAGGGCATTTCCTCCAAAGGGCGAAACATAGGTCTGGCTATCGCCTTTGGCCACGTACGGCGTCATGTCCATGAAGAAAGTCATGTAAACGAAGTAGGCAAGGAAGACCATGCTCACGCACGCGGCAAAGGGACTTCGCCTCTCATCGTGAAGCAAGCGGTAAAGAAGGACGATGGTCGAGAAGAAAACGACGAGGAAAGAGAGGAAGCCCACGAGCCCGCCTTCCATGAAGGGGACAATCTCGAAAGTCTGAAGGCCGGAATTGATCCAAGCGGTCCCCGACCAAAGGGAGGAATTGTAGTAGAGAGAAGATCCGCTTTGATAATAGGGATTCATCCCGAAAAGAAGCGAGAGGAAGCTCGCCGACCCGTCGTGGTAGAAGGTAGCCGATATGATGTCGTTAATGCACTTGGTCCAACGGGTGTTGTTGAAAAGCTTCCGCAAAATCCCGCTGGAAAATAGAGAAGTCTCGTTGGACAAAACGATCCCGAAATAGACGGCCGCGACCAAAACGACGATTCCCATCACCGCGACCGAGGCAATCTTCAACCACCGCGGCGGCGCCTCTTTGAAACGGGCAAAGCGAAGGCCGAGGGCAGCTAAATAGACCAATGCCGCGACAACGAGGGCCTCGATAAGGGGAACGGTCACGATGAAAAGGAGGCCGATCGTGCCAATGACAGACAAGAAGATTCCTTTGGCCTTCTCCTTACGGAAATCAACGAACATCGTCCCGGCTCCGGCCGCCGCGAGGACGGTGCTGAAGCTTCCGGCGTACTCTTTCGAAACCCGACTCATCGCCGTCCCAAGAAGGAAGACGACTTCCTCGTCGATCGGGTAGGCGACTCCGTTTACGTAGTATTGCTTCCAGCGGTAGATAAGGGTGTGCCAAGGCCCATAAAGGATCATCGTCGAGAGCCAACTAACCAAAACAAGAAGAGCTAGGCCGCCGAGGACGGCATAGACAAAGAACCAGGGGTCGAGTTTGCTTTCTTCCTTGGCCGCAAGACCGAAGAAGAAGGAACCGGCAAGGCCCATGAGGGAAAGGAGACCCGAAACGACCCCGGAAAAGGCGTCGCCATAACTATTGATGGCAAAGACCCCGAGCGAGATAGCCGCGAAAAAGACAAGGAGCGGACCGGCATAGAGCCAGAAGGATTTCCTTTCCGCCTTGCTCTTCTTTCGGCCCAAGGAAAGGAACATCAAGATGGAGACGGCGAGGAGCATCATCCCGACGACGCTGACGAGGAGCCTTTCCCCGAAGGAAAAAGCCAAAAGAAGGGAAAGGAAAGCACCCACCAGCGATAGGGCATTCTCTTTCTTCAGCCACGGCACATGTTTCATTTCGACGGAATGTTAACACCGCGCCTTGTGATCGGAGAAGCGCCAGCTATGCCGATGATCCCAGTTCGAGGAAGGATTGCTACTTCCAACCGGTAATCAATTATCGGCTCTTTTAACCGTGTGGGGGCTTGTCTATAATTCTTTATGCTTGCAAAGCAAGCAATGGTAATGAAGGAGAACAGACAGAATGCCATTCATTGAATCGATCCACGCTCGTCAGATCATCGACTCGCGCGGAAACCCGACCGTTGAAGTCGATGTCCTTACCGAAAGCGGAGCCTTCGGACGGGCTGCCGTCCCGAGCGGCGCTTCCACCGGCGAAAGGGAAGCCCTCGAGCTTCGCGACGGAGACAAGAAGGTCTACGGCGGGAAGGGTGTTCTCAAGGCTGTCGAGAACGTCAACAAGATCATCGCCCCGAAACTCATCGGCTACAGTGTCCTCGATCAGGTCCAGATCGACCGCACGATGATCGCCCTCGATGGAACCGAAACCAAGAGCAACCTCGGCGCCAACGCCATCCTCGGCGTCTCGCTTGCCGTTGCCAAGGCCGCGGCCGACTATCTTGGCATTCCGCTTTACCGCTACATCGGCGGCCCGAACGCCAAATCGCTCCCGATCCCGATGATGAACGTCATCAACGGCGGGAAGCACGCCGACTCCAGCGTCGACTTCCAGGAATACATGATCATGCCGGTCGGCGCCAAGAACGTGAAGGATGCCATCCAGATGGGTGCCGAAACCTTCGCGGCCCTCAAGAAAATCATCAAAGATCGCGGCGACGTCACCGCTGTCGGCGACGAAGGCGGCTTCGCCCCGAACGGCCTCAAGAACAATGAGGAACCCCTTGAGCTTCTCGTCGAGGCCATCAAGGCGGCCGGCTACGTCCCGGGCAAGGACATCTACCTCGGCATGGACGTCGCTTCCAGCGAGTTCTACGACGCCGAGACGAAGACTTACAACCTCCACCGCTCCGGCGAAGGCAAGAAGACGACCGACGAGATGATCGATCTCATCGCCGGCCTCGTTGAGAAGTACCCGCTTATCACCGTCGAAGACGGCCTCAGCGAAAACGACTGGGAAGGCTGGAAGAAGCTTACCGAGCGCCTCGGCAAGAAGGTCCAGCTCGTCGGCGACGACCTCTTCGTCACCAACGTCAAGTACGTCGAAAAGGGCCTTGAGCTCGGCTGCGCCAACAGCGTCCTCATCAAGCTCAACCAGATCGGCACTTTGACCGAAACCCTCGACACCTGCGAAAAGGCCATGAGGCACGGCTACACCTGCGTCGTCTCCCACCGCTCCGGCGAGACCGAGGACACGACCATCGCCGACCTCGTCGTCGCCCTCAACGCCGGCCAGATCAAGACCGGATCGATGTCGAGGACCGACCGGATCGCCAAGTACAACCAGCTCATCCGCATCGAGGAAGAGCTCGGCGAGGAAGCGACTTACCCGGGCATCAAAGCCTTCTACAACCTCGGCAAGTAAAGGCAACCAAGCCTTAGCCGCGGCAACCGCCGCGGCTTTTATTGTCTCAAAAGAGACTATTGCCAATATTTTCGCCTTATAAATATAATCAGTGTGACATGGAACACCAATCGCTCAACCAAAAGATCCTCTCGGTTCCCGCCGGGAGCTTGATCATGGCCTCCGATTTCAAGAAGGCCGCCTCTTACGAAGCCGTCCGCCAAGCCCTTTCCCGCCTCTCGAAGAAGGGATTGATCCTCCCCGTCCTCTGCGGCATTTACCTCAAGCCGCGGAAAGGCGAGGACGTAGCCCTAGCCCAAGCCAACCCTCTCGAACTGGCCCGGAAAATCGCCATGAAGAACTCGTGGTCGATCTTCCCGGCCGAAGAGATGGCCCTTGAGGCCGTCGGTCTTAGAGCCGGAGAAGGCGAGGCCATCAAGTTCGCCTCCTCAGGCCCGAACCGGGAATACGAGTACGCTGGGAAAAAGATCGTCTTCCGCCACCGTTCCAACCGCTTGATGGACGGCCTTGGCGAGACCAGCGGCCTTCTCGTCCAAGCCATCGATGCCAAAGGGAAAGGCAATCTTACCGAGGAAGACCGGGACATCCTTCGCCGCTTCCTCGTCTTAAAGAAGGCCAAGGCCGAGAAAATCCTCGACGAAACGGAAAGGACCTACGCCTGGATTTACGATGAGGTTCGCCTCATCCTCGCCTAGGGAACCATAAGTGATACGGAAAAGGCGGCTGCCGAAGAGGCAAGCCGCCTCTTTTTCTTCCCGGCCTTTCATCTCCCCTTCTTCTCGAGATAGCTTTTCGCATAGGAACAGACGGGAACGACTTTCCAGCCTTCTTCATCAGCTTTCTTGAGCGTCTCTTCCATGAGGCGAGCGGCCAACCCCTGGCCGCGATAGGCCGGATCGACGAACGTGTGCTCGACATAGATGGCCTCGCCCTGACTGGACCACGAGACATAGCCGGCCACCTTCTTCCCGTCGAGCATATAGATGGCCGCTTTGCGGATTTGGACTTCCATGCCTTCTATTTGCCGAAAAAGGAAGGTAGGCGCAAGGAAAACGCTTAAGAAGGCCGGGCCTCACCCCTCGATAGTTCCTTTTCTTCCTCAACCGGCTCGTTCCGGCAGAGGAGTTTCAGGAAAAGGGGAGTGAGGAAGGAAGTGAGGACAATGAGGATGAGGGCAACCGGAAGCAGAACCTCGAAGGGCGAGCCTAACTCGATGGTCGAAGATAATGTCATGTCGTCAATCCCCTTTTAGGGACGACCGATTATAGGAGCGCTGGAAGAAGGCGGAGAAAAGGATTCCCTTTTAACCGCTTTCTTAAATAGACAAAGGAAAAAGCGGCCGCAAAAGCCGCTTCTTTGCTTCGAAAAAGGGAAGCTCAGAATCCGGAGTAAACGATGATCCCGAAGTAGCTAAGAAGGAAGATGAGAAGGGCGTGGACAGCGAGAAAGGTGATGGAAAGCCAGAGGAAGCGGCGCCCGTTCAAGGAGTCCTCGTTCCGGATTTCCTTGAAGGAGAGGTAGGAGATGAGAAGCCCAAGACTCCCGAGAAGGAAGCCGCAGACGAGAACCTCGCCCTCGTTGACGTGGAAGGAAGGCTTGTAGTCCTCGTCGTAAAGGTGCTTCAGTTCGACCGCGTAGCGGGTCGAAAGGACGATGACCGAAAAGGTCATGAAGACGATGGCGAGAACAATCCAATAAAATTCCATAAACGAAGCCTATAACGACCGGAAGGAGCTTGCAACCTCTCCCTCCGAGCCGATCGTTCCCGTAAGAAGGAGGACGACCACCGTCACGATGGCCGCAACCCCGATAAAGAGAAGAATCCAACTGCCAAGGCTTGAGAACTTCCCCATGAGCCGCCGATTGAAGAAAAGCCATCCCGAACCGAAGGGGGTGGCTTTTTCCTTGGAATCGACGACGAATTTCTTGTCGTTTTCCTCCATTGAAGCTTACTTCTTGACGACGTACTTCTTCATGTCGAGGGAGACGGCAATGAGGATGATGGCGCCCTTGACGATGTTCATGTAAGCCGTTTCGGCGCCGAGAGCGAGAAGACAGCTGTCGATGATCTTGAGAAGAGCCGAGCCGAGAATGACGCCGGAGATCTTCCCGATGCCGCCGGTGAAGGAGACGCCGCCAATGACGGCTGCCGTGATTGGGTCGAGCTCGCCGCCTTGGCCGGTGCCTAACTGAGCACCGCCGTTGATCGGGTTGTAGATGAAGCCGCCGAAGCCGTAGAGGATGCCGGCGAGGGTGAAGGTAAGGATGATCGTCTTGAAGGAGCTGATGCCCGAGACGTTAGCCGCTTCGGGGTTGCAGCCGACGGCGAACATGCTCTTGCCGAACTTCGTCTTGTTCCAGATGAACCACATGATGGCGCAGAGGATGATCGCGTAGAAGACATACCACTCGATCTTCGTGCCATTCACGTAGAAGCCGCCGGCAACGAAATTCTGGTAATCATTTGAAATCTGGATCGTGGAATTACGGTAGAGAACCGAGAACTCAAGGGTGTTGCCAAGCCAGAGGATGATGCCGTAGACGATGAGCTGGCTAGCCAAGGTGACGATGAAGGGATGGATTGAGAACTTGGCGGTGAAGAAGCCGTTGAAGGCTCCGCAGAGGCCGCCGATGGCCATGACGATGACGAGAACGACGAGAATCCAAATCCACGGCATCGTGGTCGTCCAGGGAAGGACGGAATCTGCGCCCGAGCCAAAGCCGAGGAGGATGCCGGACATGAGAGCCGTAAGGCCCCAAACCCGGCCAAGCGAGAGGTCGGTGCCGGCTAGGACGATACATCCGGCGACGCCGAGGGAGAGCGGAAGGAGAGCCGCGGTGTTCTTGATGATAACGATGATCGTCGAGATGTTCAGCCAGTTCGGACGGCTAGAGGCCGTAATGATGGCAAGAACCAAGACGATGATATAAACGGCGTTATGGACGAACCAGTCCTTGAAGCCGTTCCAGGAAGTGAAGGCGTTCTTCTGGCGCTTGGCAAAGCGAATGCCCCAATTCCTCCACCAAACCCCGAAGCGATACCAGAACGGCGCGACGTTAGTGTAGTTCTGCCGGATCGAATCGGCCTCGGCTTTCATCGGGGCCAATTCCTTCTTCATTTCCGCCCGCTTGTTCTTGATGAGCGTCTTCATCCGGGTCCGGACGAGGTTGTAATCGTTCTTGTACTGGGCGACCTTTTCCTTGTGGGAAGCGACAAGGGCCTTCATCTCGTGCTCTTTGCTGAGGGCCTTCAGGTCGGCTTCGCCCGACACGTGGTAGATTTCGGACTTCAAGGTATCGAGCTTGCTGGCCTTCTCAGCCCGCTTCATCGGGGTTTTCTTGACGTCTTTGTATTCCCGCTTCAGTTCATTGACCCGGTTCTTGGCTTCTTCTTTGATGGAAGCAATCTCAGCCTTGATGGCCCCGAGATTGGCCTCGTAGGACCCTTTCTCCTCGGCCATGAGACGTTCGAAGGTTTCCTTGGCCTTGGCGAGTTCCTCCGGGGTCGTCACATTGACTTCCGAAGCTTTGATTTCCTCGATTTGCGCCTTGTAGGCGGCCGTCTTTTCGGCGATTTCCGCCTTCTTCGCGTCTAGCGATTCCTTGACCCGGGCCACGTTTTCCTTGAAGGCGGCTTCCTTTTGGGCGTACTCGTCGTAGATGCCCTTCTTGGCTTCCTCGAAACCCTCCTCGCTCAGGCCGTCGAATTGGAGGTCGTAAACCCGCCCCTTTATTTCCCGTCGGTCGGCCCTTAGGTTCGCCTTTTGCCGAACCAAAGGAAGCTCTTCTGGCTTCGCTTCGGGGACGGCGTTTTCCTTGATCGTCGCTTCCATCTGATCAATCCTCCTTACATGTATTTGAGGGAGAGGCTCATGAGCTTCTCCTGGGTGGCTTCCTTGATGTCGAGCGTCCCGGCGTAGCGATGTCCGCTCATGACGCCGATCCGATCGCAGATGCCGAGGAGTTCGGGCATTTCGCTCGAGCACATGACGATCGTCTTGCCCTCCTCGGCCATTTTGATGATGAGCTGGTAGATTTCGTACTTTGCCCCGACGTCGATGCCGCGGGTCGGCTCGTCGAGGAGGAGGACTTCCGGCTCGGTGAGGAGCCAGCGCCCGAGAATGACCTTCTGCTGGTTCCCGCCCGAGAGCGAACGGATTTGCGTCTTCTGGGACGGCGTCTTGACGTTCATCGAATCGATGACCCAGTTCGTGTCCTTGACCATCTTCCCGTTGTCGAGGCCGAGAATGGAGTTATAGGCACTGAGGTTGGCAATCGTCGCGTTTTCCTTGATGGTGAGGGCTCCGAAGATGCCGGTGGCCCGCCGCTCCTCGGTCAGAAGGGCGAAGCCGTTCTTGATCGCGGCAATCGAGCTGTTGTTGTGGCAAAGCCGCCCGTCGAGGAGGACATGCCCGCCGGCCTTGGTCCGAACCCCGAAGATGGTTTCGAGCAGCTCCGAACGCCCGCTTCCGACAAGACCGGCAAGACCAAAGATCTCGCCGCGGCGGACCGAGAAGGAAACGTCGTGGATGGCGTTGTTGCCGTACTTGGAAGAAAGGTGGCTCACCTCGAGGCTGACTTCGCCCGGGGTATTGTGCTTGGGCGGGAAGCGATTGGTAAGCTCCCGGCCGACCATCTTCTTGATGATGTCGCCCATCGTGAGGTCCTTGGCTTGGTCGGTCGAGACCCACTTGCCGTCCCGCATGATGGTGACTTCGTCGGAAATGCGGAGGATTTCATCCATCTTGTGCGAGATGTAAATGATGCCGCATCCCTTTTTCTTCAGGTTGGCGATGATGCCGAAGAGACGCTCGATTTCGTTATCGGAAAGCGAGGAGGTCGGCTCGTCGAAGACGACGATCTTGGCGTTGTAGGAGACCGCCTTGGCGATTTCGATCATCTGGCGGTCGGCAACCGAAAGGCTCGAGATGACAACGTGGGGATCGATGTAATCGATGCCGAGTTCCTGGAAGACGGCGTTCGTCATCTGGAACATCCGCTGGGAATCGATCATCATCCCGGCGAGCATCGGATAGCGCCCGAGCCAAAGGTTGTCCATGACGGACATCTTCTGGGCTTGGTTGAGCTCCTGCTGAACCATGGCGATTCCATCTTCAAGAGCCTCTTTGGTCGAGTGGTAGGTTACCGAGCGGCCGTTGAAGATGACATCTCCGCTGTCGCGCGAATAAAGACCGAAAAGGCACTTCATGAGCGTCGACTTGCCGGCGCCGTTTTCCCCCATGAGGGAGTGGACGGAGCCGGGACGAACCTTGAGCTGGGCATGGTCGAGAGCCTTGACGCCCGGGAACGACTTGCAGATGTCGATCATCTGTAAGAGGTAAGAATTGTCGCCTTCGGCTTCCGCTTCGAGAAGCTTTGCCTCTTCTCTCTCTTGTCCTTCCATGTCTATCTCCTTAAGTTCGCGCGTAGAAGGGAGGGCGAGGTTGCCTCGCCCTCCCAAAGGGTCGGTGATTTGGCTTATTCGCCGGTGACCATGCCGTAGGGGATACGGATCTTCCGAACCGTTTCGGATTCCCACTCGTAGTCGGTTCCGTCGAGGAAGTCTTTACCGTCGAGAGCGTTCTTCGCGAGAGCGGCAATGCACTTGGCCATCGCTTCGCCATCCTGCTTGACGGTGCCATACATCGTGCCTTCGTCGATGGCGCTAAGGCCGGCAGCCGTGGCATCGACGCCGATGACGAGGACCTTGTTCTCGCCGCCGGCAACGTTCCAGTTGGCCTGGCCGAGGGCAGCGATGGCGCCGAGGGCCATGTCGTCGTTGTTGGCGATGATTAGCTCAATCGGGGTGTCTTTGCCTTCGGTTCCGGGCAAGCCATAGGTCGAAATCCAGTTGGCGGTCGTCTGCTGGGCAGTGTCCTTGTTCCAGTTCGCATTGAAGTCTTCGGTAAGGCGATGGAGAGGTTCGAGTCCAGCGGCCTCAAGGGCTTCGTTGCAGACATCGACCGAATACTTGGTCCGGCCATCGGCTTCCGGATTGCCCGGCTCGGCGCGGAGCATAACGTAGTTGATCACACCGTCGCCGTTCTGGTCCCAAGTCGGGTTGAGCTTGCCGTCGACGATGAGGGCTTCGGCAAGGATTTGCCCCTGCATGACGCCGGCTTCGTCCGGATCGGTCCCAACGAAGGCGGCCTTCTCCCAGTTGACCGCGGCATCGTTGACTTCGCGGTTGAAGAAGATGACCGGAGTATCGACATTCTTAGCCTTTTCAAGGACGGCCTCGCCCGTCGAAACGTCGACAGGGTTGACGATGAGAAGGCTCGACCCGGCGGCAATGGCCGAATCGATTTGCTGGGTCTGGGTCTGCTGGATGTTTGCCCCGTCTTGGAAGGTGGCCTTGATATCGAGGGTATCGAATTCGTCTTCGAGAGCGGTGCGAACCGTCGTGATGTAGGTGTCGCTGTACTGGTAGATGAAGACGTTCGCTTCACCGTTTTTCGGCGTGGCGCAAGCGGCTAGGACGCCGACGAGGCCAAAGGCGAGGAGCGGAATAAGTTTCTTTTTCATTTTTTCCTCCTTTATTCCTGCTTTTCGGGGCGCACTGCTAACGCATGAAGCCCCTGTCTACGTTAAAGATTTTTCAGGAAAGCGCTTACACCGGAAATGTGATTTTCTCTACTGATTTCCGAAAATTCTCTACTGAAAGGCAAAGGAGAAAAGTTTCAAAACCTATATGAAACCTTGACAACCAGCCGTCAAAAGGAGGAATAAATTCCTCCTTCGACAAAATAGTAATTGCCTTCGCAAAAGACATTCTCTGGAACAGGCGGGAGCCTCTCCTCGAGGAGAATGTTCGAAAGAAGGTTGGCAATCCATTCGCTTTGGATGGCCGCGTCGTTGATGACCGTTCCGATCATGCTCCCTTCGTCAACAGCCGCCCGCCCAGCCGGGGTGGCGTCGACCCCGACGATGGGGAAAAAGGATTCGGGTAAGAGTTCGGCTCCCCCCGGGAGAAGGGTTTTCAGGAAATCGATGACCCCTAGGGCCATGTCGTCGTTATTGGAATAGAGAAGTTCGATGTCGTCGAGGGGAAACTCAGCCGTCTCCGCAAAGGCGGAGCTTCGTTCCCAATTCCCGTAGGCCGTCGCGACCAGCTCATAGGAATAGCCAAGCCTCTTAAGCTCATCGAGGCAAGCCATCGTCCGTTCCTCGGCATCTTGATGCCCCTGCTCCCCCTTCATGAGAGCCACTTGGACGATGCCGTCGCCGTTTTTGTCGTAGGAGGAGGCGGCAAAGCCTTCCGGCCCTCCGAAGAACGAATCGACGATTTCCGATTGAGTAGCCCCTTCATAAAGAGGATAACTGCCAACGTAGAAGCAATTCTCCCTGACCCAAGCCGCGTATTCGCTCGATGCCGCCGGGTCAAGGTCGCTGGTCAGGGGCTTGCGGTTGGCAAAGACGATTGGGACATCTTCCTGATAGGCCTTCTCAATAAGAGCGCCGGCCGAAAGGCGGTCCACCAAATTGATGACCAAGGCGTCGGCCCCGCCTTCGATGGCAGAAACGGCGGCCACCGTTTGGGTCGCTTGGTTCCGCTCGGCATAGGAGAGGGATGTTGAGAAAGAGCCGGAAAGTTCGTCAAGGATGCCCTCCTGCAAGGTCGTCATGAAGGTATCCTGGCTGTCATAGATGAATATCGCCACGCTTGGAAGGCCTTCCTCTCCGCATGAAACAAGGCAAAGAGAAGCCATTATCCCCAGCAAAAAGGGTTTATTCTCCTTCATTTTGCACCGCTCCTTTCAATGGAATCACCAGCGTGACCTTCGTTCCGACGTCGGGTTCGGACTCAATAATGACGTCGCTTTCTTCGCCATAGTAGACACGCAGCCGCTCATAGACGTTCTTGAGCCCGACCCCCTGATAGGATTCGCGGCTTCGCATCGAGGCATCGAGGGAAGCGAGTTTGTCCTTGAGCATCCCGTAGCCGTTGTCTTGGATAGCAAGGTAGAGGAAGCGCTCGTCCTTGTAGGCCTTGATGAAGATTGACCCAGGCTCCCCCTCCTTCATTCCGTGGGCAATGGAATTTTCGATGATCGGCTGGAGGATGAGCTTCACAACATAGAGGCCGTCGAGGCCCTCGTCTTTGTCGATTCGGAAGTCGAAGGAATCGCCAAAGCGCATCTTTTGGATGAGAAGGTAATTGCGGGCATGCTCAATCTCGTCCTTGAGGGGGATGATGTTGTGGCCCCGGGAAATCGAAATCCGGAAGAAGCGCGAGAGGGCGACGACCATCCTTTCGGCCTTCTCCCCTTCGCCCCGATCGATCAAGGCGATGATGGAATCGAGGGTGTTATAAAGGAAGTGCGGGTTGATTTGGTTTTGGAGGGCCTTGAGCTCGCTCCGCCGCTGCTCCTCCTTTTCCTTGACGACGTCGTTCATGAGCTGGCGGATCCGCTCCATCATGTTCTCGAAGCTGTGGGAAAGGTCGGCCACTTCCCTGGAACCGGAATTTCCCGTGACGAGATACGATTCGTAAGCCAAGCCTTCGACCCGGCTCATTTCCCTCTGGAGCATCCTGATCGGGCGGGCGATCCGGTTGGCCAAGACCACCGCCAGGAAAACGAAGATCACCACCATTACAAGAGCCGTAAGGGAGACGGCGATGGCAAAAGAGGAGATGGCCGTCGTGATGGAATCGATGTTCGTCAGGATGGCGACCCGCCAGGTCGTATTAGAGATCGTCATCGTATAAAGGTAATAAGAGTGCCCGCCGAGGGAGACCGTCGTCGATCCAACGACGATAGACCTCACATAAGAAAGGGCTTTGTCCAAATCGATAGCGTTCGAAGCGTAGATCGTCTCGTAGTCCCGGTCATAGATGATGAAGCGGCCTCCTTCCCCAAGCGAAACCGGGGAAATCGTTTCGACGATCTGAGTGAAATCAAACTCAATGCGGGCCACGGCGTCGCGTCCGCTATCGACGTCGCTTACCAAGTAGCGGGAAAGTAGGAAAGAATAGGGAACCTCGGCGCTAGGAACCCCTTGGGAAAAGATGTTGATGTAGGGATTGGCGACGGCTTGAAGAAACCAAGTCTCTTCGTTGGCATTCACATCAAACGAGGAAGAGGCATCCTTGGCTATGGGTTCCCCGTCTGCGGCAGAGTAAATGGAAACGGAAACGATTTCCGGCTTCAGTTCGATGATGGTATCGAAATAGGAAGGGAGGGAATCGACGTTCTCGGAACGTAAATCCGAATAACGAGCATAAATGCCGTCGCTTACCTGAACAGCCGACGCGAAATACGTTTCGTAATTTCTCAAAACCTGCTCGGAAGTCGCCTCCATCTGACGGTAGGAGGAATCCCTAACGTTACTCGAATAGATGAAAAAGGCGGCCACGGTCAGCCCAGCGACCAGAAGAAGGAAAAGAGCCGAGGAAGGGAGAACCAAAAGGGTCTTAAGCTTAGGCGGCTTCCGCATTTTTCCGGAACTCCAAGGGGGATTTGCCCACGATTTTCTTAAAGCAGTGGCTGAAATAATAGGGATCGTCGTAGCCGACTTCCAAGGCGATTTCGGCAATAGGCCGATCGCTTTCCAATAGGCGCTTCTTCGCTTCCTCCATCCGGAGGGAGGAGAGAGCCTTCGTAAAGGAATTGTCATGGCGCTTCAAGATGACGGCAACATAGGAAACGCTATAGCCGAGGGAAGAGGCCATCCCCGAAAGGTTAAGGCTCCTTTCCTGATAATGGGCATGAAGGTAGTCCATGATGGCTTCGTAGGCTTCGTCGACCCTGCCGATCCGCCGCTCGCGGTTGATTTCCAGCACCCGGTCCATGACAAGGGATAGGAAGCCCGCGACGGCGTCCGGGCCCCGGGAAGAAAAGACGCGCTCGGTAATCTCGATGTGGGTCATGAAGTTGGAATAGAACTCATCGAGGGCCACGCAGGCCTTTAAAATCGCGTCGAGGATGTTGTTGAGAATGAGGAAATAGGAGTCCCGGAACTCTTCTTTGGAGATATTGTTCACCAGTTTCCTCACCGCTTCCTTGGCCTCTTCGTCATGGCCATAGGAAATGAAGTTGGTGAGCCGCCGGTACTCGTTATCGTCGACTTTGCCGACGACCGATGGCCGCTTTTGGAGATCGTCATAGAAAAGGACGACACCATCCCCGACAACCGTCCGGTATTCGAGAGCCCATTTGGAATGGCGGTAAAGCTTGCGGTAGGAAAAGGAAGAGGAAAGAGGAGCCCACTCGCTAACGCCGGCCGATATGTCGAGGCCGGTGGCTTTCTTGAAGCGCCCGATGACCAAACGAAGACGCCGGGCGAAAAGGTCTTTGTCGTAGGGATGCTCAGAAACGACAAGGCACGTCTTTTGGGGAGGCACGTCAAAGGAATAGCCGGAAAGGTCGACGAACTCCTCGTTCAAAAGGCGCGAAAGATCGCGCTCGATGGCCTCGGCCTCGTCGAGAGAAAGCTCGGATTCGTCCTTGTCGGGATCGAAGGAAACGACGAGCACACCTTCACCTTCGATCACAATCCCGTCGCTTCTTAGCTTGGCGGCAAACGAGGGAGGGATTTCGCGAAGGGTCAGAAGTTTCTGAAGGTCGCCCTCATAATCGTAGATTTCCTTTTCCGAAGGATTGTCGGGGGCCACGTTGAAATAGGCATCGAGCTTTTCCTTGGCCTTCCCGAGGCACGAGGTCATTTCTTCATAGTCGATTGGTTTGCTCAAATAACCGACGACCCCAAGATCGATGGCCTTCTTGGCGTAGTCGAAAGAGTCGAAGCCGGAAATGATGATCGACTGGACGACCGGCAGTTCGTCTTTGGCTTGCTCGATAAGCTCAAGCCCGTTCACGAAAGGCATTTTGACATCCGTGATGATGAGATCAGGCCCCTGAGGGATGCCGTACATCAAGGCATCGTAGCCGTTCTCGTATTCCCCGAGCAGCTGAAAGGATTTGGCTTCCTTCTTGAGAAAGGAAACGATGCGCTCCCGGACGGAGGCCTCGTCGTCCACGACGATGACGCTATACATCGTCGATATCATAGCAAATCAGACGAGGGGAGGCATTTACTTTCGGACAAGCAAATCAAAGCAAAAGCATATAAAAAATCCCGCTTTTGCGGGAATTTATATTGTTTCGGACGAAAACGCCGAACAAGATGAGGAATGGTGGAGCCGAGGGGAATCGAACCCCTGTCCGAAGAAGACCCGACGAGAACGCCTACAGTTTAGGCTAGGTCAATGACTTCGCCCACCCGGCTGACAAAGCCAAAGCCGGAAGGGCTAGGCTGGACAGAATTTTCGTCGCTTCGCCTCAGCCGAGGCTAAGCGCTTATCGCCTTTGATGACGCCCGCACCGGCCAATAGGCGCTAAATGGCCAGGGGACGTGCTGCCCTCGGATCAATGCCGAGGAACCCGTAGGCTACCGATCAGGCGCAAGCATACGAAGCACGCATCGCGGGCTTCGCATAAAGATAACTGTTGTCAGTTATTGTTGGTTGGCGTTTAGGCTCGCCACGCCACTGCTGTCCAAGCCGGAATCATTCCCCGTCAAAACCAGAACGACCCCATATGCTCCCTGAAGAGCATGAGCATTATACCTCAATCGCAACCTCCGCGTTTATGAAAGACTGTTTCTTTCTTAAACAAGGAAAATTACAATCAAAGGCATGAAAGGGGCTATTTCATAAATGGCAAACAAAGTCTTCAACATCCTCGCGACCGTTTTCAAGGTCCTCGCCGTCGTCGCCGCTATCGTCGGCTGCTTCTTCTCCTTCGTCGACTCCGTCACCATCAACGGGGAAACCGGCATCCCAACCGAACAATTGTTCCTTCCGGTTCTCTTACCCTTCACTTCCACGCTTGCCGTCATCGCCCTCTTTGTCGGCGGCCTTCTCATCTTCTCGAAAAACCGCAACCTAGAGTTGACGGGCTACGGGCTTTTCCTCGGCCCGATCGTCGTCATCTTGGTGACGGCCTTCCGCTATGTGAGCGGTCCGCAAACGACCTATAACCTCGGCGTTGGCTCGATCTTTGAAATCGTCGGCGCCGCTTCGATTCTCCTTAGCACTGTCTTCCGTCTCTTGGTGAGCCTCGTTCTTTCCCCGTCTTACAAAAATGCCCAGCTTGAGAGCCGGATTGCCACCCTCAAGGAATACCGGCAGCTCATGAACGAAGGCATCATCACGGCTGAGGAATACGAAGCCAAGCGCCAAGAAACTCTCGGTATCGAAAAGACCGAAACCCCCAAAAAGTAGTTCTCCATCCAAAGCCAAGAACACCCGCGAAAGCGGGTTTTCTTTGTCCCTGCGCCTTCTTCGGTGTATTGTTACCTAGCCCGAGTTAAGGAATAGACATGTCGAACAAGAAGAAAATCAAAGCGAAAAAGGTCAACGCTCCCGCCAAGGGATCGAAAAAGACCAACGTCTGGAAAGCCAAGATCTGGCCAGCCATTCTTTTCTGGCTGAAGACTTGGATCAGCAACGACTACTGCGTCGAAGGACGGAAGAAGAAATGGTATGCCCCGGTTAGCATTGCCGTTCTTTCCCTCGTCATCGCCCTCATCCCCTTCATGGTCACGAGTTTTAGCGAGACGGGAGGAGCCATCCTTTCCAGCCCGACTTACGGCCTCAACACGGCCTTGACCGATTTCTCGCGCGATCTCGAGGCCAAAGGCGTCGACCTCGTCGTGAGGGACGGGGAACTGGTGAACGAAGGAACCTCGTGGGATGAAGCCTACGAAGGCAATGCCTGGCGGCCGGTCTATCTCCATAGCTATACCCATACGGTCGTCGACATCCCGACGAGCGAAACCTCGAACTCCAGCTCGATTGTCATCGAGGAAGAACCGCCCGTGGCGGAAACGGTTACCACCGTCGACTTTGCCGTCTATTACCTTGGCGACGACGTTCAGTACACCGCCCAGGAGTTCGCCCTTCAGGTCGTTCTCGACCGGGCGACATCCGGGAACGAGAACTACGACCTGAAAACGACCTCCTTCATGGTCCTTTCCAAGCAAGCTTATGTCATTTACCTTTTGCCCAATTACGACGGGGAAAGCAATAACACCGTCCGCGGCAGCGCGACCGGGGAATGGAATACCCCGAAGCTCGAGGGGCTGAGTCTTGGATCGATCGCCATCCGCGACTATGATGGCGGCGCCTATGCCGTTTCCTACGAAGAGAACCCCCGCGAATACGTAAGCCTCGTAAGCGCCACGTGGCAAAAGGTCTTCGACGAAGCCGCCTACTACACCCTTCTCATCAACGGGTTTACCTGGATCGGCATCTACGCCGCCATCTTCGTGGCCCTGACCTTCATCCTCGGTCTTACGGTCTTCCTCATGACGAGGGGCAAGCGGAACCCGTTCAACACCTACACCTTCTGGGATGGGCAGAAGATTGCCTACTGGGCTTCCTTCTCCCCGGCGGTCCTCGCCATGGCCGCTTCCTTCCTCATCCCGGCTTGGGGCATCCTCTTCTACATCTTCCTCTTCGGCATGCGGGTCATGTGGATGAGCATGAAGAGCCTTCGCCCGACCTACAACGGCTAATCGAAAACCATCATGAAAAGCGGGCAGCCATCACCCGGCTCCCACTTTTTCTTTTTCTACATCTCGGGACGAGGCTCAGTCTCCGTAGTCGCTCCCGCGCGACTTGTCCTCGACGTAGATGCCAAGGGGGTCGGCAACATCCTGGATTTCCCGGTAAATGAACCCGTCTTTGCTCATGAAGGGCGATTCGTAATTCCCGGTGAAGATGACCCGCGGGTTCTTCTCCACGACTTCGTCGATGGCTTTCATTATTTCCCCGAAACGGTCGTACCTCCGTTCGCGATAGCCCATAAGGCCCTCGTAGAAACCGGGCTCCACGTAGAAGATGTGGCCCTCCTTCGCCCGGTAGGCATTGACGAGGGGCATTTCGGGATCGATGAACGCTTCGTATTGACTGAACTCTGGATAAAGCATAGATTTGTCGGCAATAATAATAGTCAAGGAAAGCACCCGCGTGAACAAAGCAAGTGAGATCAAAGTCGTCTTCTCGGATATCGACGGCACGCTCTTTTCCCATAAAAGCGGGCGCGTGGCCCCTTCGGCCATCGACGCCGTGAAGGCCCTTCAGAAGAAGGGGATAAAGGTTTTCCTATCTTCCGGCCGCAACTACTACCTCATCCGAAAGACCGGCATCCTCAACATCCTCCGACCCGACGGCCTCGTCATGATGAACGGCGCCTGCGCGGCCATCGGGGATGTCGTCATCTACAAATATCCCATTCCCTCCGACGTCGTCGACGCGATGGTCAAATTCTCCTACCGCCTCAAATTCGGGCTGACCCTCATCGAAGAAAGCGAGGGGCATATCAACATGATCGACGACCGGGTCATTGACGCCCACGCCAAATACGGGACCCGTTTCCCCCAGCCCCGGAAGTTCCCGATTCCCTATGACCGCACCGTCTTCCAGATGATTGCCTTCTGCGACCAATTCGACGAAGACCTCTTCCTCCCCCACCTCCATAACTGCAAGGCCGCCCGCTGGGACGAATATGCCGTCGATATCATGCCGAAGGACAGCGACAAGGCCAAAGGCATCCAAGCCGTTCTCGAGTATTACGGTTGGAACAAGGAAAACGCTCTTTCGATCGGCGACGGCAACAACGACGTCGACATGCTTGGCTATACCGGCATCTCGGTCGCCATGGGCAACGCCGTCGAAGACGCCAAGAAGACCGCCAGCTTCGTTACCGATGACATCGACGAGGACGGCTGGGCGAAAGCGATGCTTAAACTGGGGTTGATTTGATTACTTGTCGTAGGGCTCGCCCGAGGCAATCTTGAAAGCCCGGTAAAGCTGTTCCAGAAGAAGGACCCGGGCAAAACCGTGAGTCAGCGTCAGCTTCGAAAGAGAAAAGAGGAAGTCCGCCCGCCGGCGGGCTTTTTCGTCAAGGCCGAGAGAGCCGCCGATGAGGAAGACGATCTCGCCCTTCCCCTTGATGGAGGCCTTTTCCAAGAAGTCCGGTAGTTCATGGGAGGATAGTTCCTTTCCCCGCGGGTCGAGCGCGCAGAGGAAGGAAGTCGGCTTGATGAGGCGGGAAGTCCTTTCCCATTCCCGGGCCATCGCCTTTTCTTCTTCGCCCGGGCGATTCGGGAAGTCTTCCGATTCGACGACCTCCGCCTTTGCAAAGCGGGATAGCCGCTTCAAATAATCGGCTTCCATCTCCCGAAGGTAGGCGTCCTTTAGGCGGCCAATGCCGATGACTTTGATCTTCATTACCCTTCCACCATTTCCCATTGGAGGGCTGCCTTAAGGACGATTCCCCGGGCCTCGAGGTCGATACCTTTTTCAAGGAGGCCTTCCCTGACGACGGCCATGGCAAGGAAGGGGTCGTTGCATTCCTCCGAGAGGTGGGCCAAGCAAATTTCCTTCGTTCGGGGGCCGATGGCCTCGGCAAGGACTTCGGCGCATTGCCGATTGGAAAGATGTCCCTTTTTCGAACGAATCCGATCGATGAGCATAGGAGGCCGGCCCGAAAGTTTCAGCATATCGACATCATGGTTGCTTTCCAAAAAGAAAATGGTTGAATTCCGTAAATAAGTAAGGGTTTTGCCGGGGATAATGCCCGTGTCGGTCAAATAGGAAAGCTTTTCGTCTCCCTTCTCAAAGACATATCCGCGGCTATCCTTGGCATCGTGGCTCGAGGGAACTGCGGTTATGTGAAAGCCTTTGATGTCGACGGTTTTCCCGCGGGGAAGAACCTCATGGGGAAAGTCGACCGTCAAGCGCCCGGCATAAAGAGGGAGGCCCGGAGGAAGAAATGCCACCGACTTCACATGGTCGCTATGGCTATGGGTAAAGAAGGCGGCGTTGATGTCGGCCATTCCCTTACCAAGACGGGAGAGGCCAGCGATCAAGCTCTTTTCGCTTACCCCCATGTCGACAAGGAAAAGGGCCTCCTCGTCATAAATAAGAACGGCGTTTCCCTTGCTCCCCGAACCGACGGAAAGAAAGCGGATCATTCATCGTCCTCGAGGAGGGGGTTCCCGCTCGCCTCGGCGATTTGCCGTTCCATCTCGAGGGAAGGATTGTCGAAACGCGAATAGCTCTTTGAGAAGACCAGGGTCACGTTCCCGAGCGGGCCGTTCCGGTTCTTGGCTATCTCGATGTTGCTGATCGACATCGAGGCCTTGTCCTTGCCGGCCTTCCGGTTGGCTTCGAGCTGCTGGTTGAGATTGTCGACGTAGCTTCCGGCTTGCGGGTCGCGCTTCTTCCTCCCGTAATCGCTCCGGGAGAGGATGAGAACGAGGTCGGCATCCTGCTCGATGTTTCCCGAATCCTTGAGGTTGCTCATCGTCGGGCGGCCATCGGTATTGTCGTCGGCCTTCCGGTTGATCTGGGCTAAGCAAATGACGGGAATCTGAAGGTCGCGGGCCAAGCCTTTGAGCGATTTGGTAATCGCGCCGATCTCGATGTTCTTGCTTTCGTATTTTTCCGATGTTCCAAGGATGTTCAGATAGTCGATGACGATGAGACAAAGATCGGGATGGGCTGACTTGAGCTTTTTGGCCTTGGCGATGATGTCGCCGACGAGGGCGTTGGGGGTATCGTCGAAATAGAGGTCGGTCTTTTTGATGAGTTCGATGCCGGAATTGATTTTTTCGCGGTCCCGGTCGTCAAGATCGCCGGTCTGAAGGTGGTCGGCTTCGACGTTGCTCACGGCCGAAAGAAGCCGCTTCATGATCGAGGCATTGTCCATCTCGCAAGAGAAGAAAGCGACCGGTCCTCCCCGGCTATAGGTCGCGGCATTGTAGGCGAAATTGATGGCGAGAGCCGTTTTGCCGACCGAAGGACGAGCTGCCAAGATGACAAGAGAGTTCTTTTGCCAGCCGTGAATGATTTTGTTCAGCCGCTTGAAACCGGTGTCGATTCCCGTCAGGTAACGGTTGGCATACTTCGATTCCTGGTCAATCTGGTTGCGCACGATCTCGGCCACCGTCGCGGCATCGAGGAATTGCCCAACCTGCCGCTTGCTGGAAATCCGGTCGAGGCGGTCGGTCGAGGTCGAAATGAAGGTGCCGATGTCCTCGTAAGAGCCCTCTTGGAAGTCGCGCTCGATATCGTCCATCTCCTTGAGGTAGTCCCGAAGGAGGGCTTGGTCGCGGATGACCCGGACATAGTGCTCGACGTTGTCGGGATTGATGAGGCTTTGGATCAGTTCCCCGAGGTATTCGGCTCCGCCGGCATCCTCGTAAGTCTTGGCATTGATGAGGCGGTCGGTGACCATCTGAGGATCGATCGGCTTGCCTTGGTCAGCGAGGTCGACCATGGCTTGGAAGACCAGCTTGTTCCGGGCATCGAGATCGGAAAAAGCGTCGACCGTCAGGGCTCCAAGGCCGTAGGAGGCCGCGCCGGCATCCATGAGCATGGCGCCCAAAACCGACCGCTCGGCCTCGACGTTTCCTACCTTCAGGTAGAGCTTGCTCATTTCTTCTCCTCGGAGATGTGGACGTTCACTGTTCCGATGACTTGGCCGCAAACGCCCTTGTACAGCTCGATTTGGAGGCGGGTATAGCCAAGGGCGTTGGCCGGGTATTTGTCGATGAACTTCCGCTTGTCGACTTCGATCCCCCATTGCTCCTTGAGGCCCGAGACGATTTCCTTCGGGGAAATGCTGCCGAACATCCGGCCGTCGCTTCCGACCTTGCCGGTGAATTCGACGTTGATGTGCTCAAGGCGCTTGGCCAACTCCTCGGCTTCGGCCTTGAGGACCTTCTGGCGCTCGAGTTCCTTGGCGTTGTCGACCTGGAGTTGGGCTTGGCTGCCCTTCGTCGAAATGACGGCCAGCCCCCTTTTCACGAGGAAATTGTTTCCATAGCCGTCCGAGACCTTGACGGTCTCTCCCTTCTTCCCGACGTTTTTGACATCGGCTAGCAAAATGACTTCCATGTTCTATTCTCCTTTCCTCGGATTGGCCGCGGTGGCCAGTTCGAGATAATCATCCAGCGTGACTTTGAGGGTATTGATGACCCGTTCGACCGTCGCCCCCTTGAAAGAGGCCGCGGCCATCGTGAAGTGCCCGCCGCCGCCCATGCGCTCGCAAAGAAGCTGCACGTTGATCGTTCCGTCGCTCCGCGCGCTCACCCGAATCGTCTTGTCGTCGGTCTTCCCGATGACGAAACAAGCTTGGATGCCTTTCACCTGCATGAGGGCATTGGCGACCTTGGATAGGGTGGCCCGCTCGATGAGTTTGCTATCGTCGCTGTAGCAATAGCAAACCCCGGTCTTCGGCGTCTCGATCGTCGCGGCAATCGAATTGATGAGGGTATACTCGGCGTAGTCGTCCTTGAGGTAGTCGTTGGCCACCGAGTTGTCGGCGCCGTTTTCCTTGAGGATCTCGCAAGCCTCGAAGGTCCTTCGCCCCGTCGCCTTGGCCTTGAAGAAATTCGAATCGAGGAAGATGCCCGAGAGCATAATCGTCGCATAAGAGGGCTTGATGGTAATCGGCGGGTTGGCCGTGGCATAGCGGACCATCTCGGCGATGAGCTCGCTGGCCGAGGCGGCCGAAGGCTCAACATAAGCCAAAACGGGGGAATCGATGAACTTCTCGCCACGGCGGTGATGGTCGATGACGATGACCTTCTTGGCTTTTTCGAGGAGCTTGGGCGCCATCGTCATCTCCGGGACCGAAACGTCGACGACGATGAGGAGCGTTCCGCTCCGGATCGAATTGTATGCCTCGTCGGGAGTAATCGTCATCCGCTCGAACTCGTCCTTCGGGAAAGCCGTCGTCATGGCCATTTTCGTCTTGGCCTCGACGAGGTTCCGCTGATAGACGATCTTACAGGGCTTTTCCTTGTCGCCTTCGACGAAATGCTCGCAGATGGCCTTGATGCCAAGGCAGGAGCCAAGGGCATCCATGTCCATGTCCACGTGCCCCATGACGTACACGCCAGAGGAACTCTTGATGAGCGAGAGGATCGAGTCGGCAATCGAACGAACCTTGACCTTGGAGATGCTTTCGATGGCCGCCGATTTCCCACCGAAGAAGCGGAGGTCGCTGCCGAACTCGTTGACTACCGCTTGGTCGCCGCCCCGGGAAAGGCAAACGTCGAGGGCCGTGGTCGCGTACTCGTTGAGCTTGGTCATCGACTCGTTGAAGTTCGTGGCGAAGCCCATCGAGAGGGTGATAGGTTTCTCTTCGTCCTTCCCTTCGTTTCGGACGTCGTTCAGAACCGAGAACTTGTCGGCTTCCATTTTCTCGAGGGACGAATACTGGCCGACGGCGAAGTAGGTGTCGGCCTTGACCCGACGGAGGACAAAACCGCGTTCCTTGAAGTAATTGACGATGCAGTTGCGAACGGCATTGACGTATTCGGCTGATTCATCGGTATCCGAGGCAATATCGGTGTAATTGTCGAGGGCGATGATCCCGAGGACAATCCGCTGGGCATCGAGCTCGGCGGCCTTTTGCTCTTTCTCGGTGATGTCGCGGAAAATGAAAAGGCGGGACTCGGAAACGTACTTGACGCTATATAGCCGCGTCATGATTTCCAGCTTGATGACTTTGTTGACCGGGGCGTTGACCAATTCCCGGAGATTGGGCTGCCACTCGAAAACGGGCGTGTCGACCAAGTACTGCTGCCGGGAGGTGAAAAGGGAGCTCGTCCACATGATCACATCGTTCGTGTCGACGACGAGCAATCCGATTTCCCCGAAATCGACGGCTTTTTGGACTTCGCTGCCGACTAGAACGGCCGAGTCGAGGTCGTTTTTCAAACGGACGCGATGAATGTAGGCGATAACGAACCAGAAGGCAACGATGTCGGCAATGAGGCTTACCGCCAGAATGGCAAAGAAATAGACCTCGATGTTCGGTACGCTCCGAACGCCCCCGAAATCGAAATACCAAAAGAGCCCAATCGCGGCAAAGATCAAGGCCTCCACCACGAAGGCGACATAAGAACAAAGCCGAATTGGCTTAATCGTCTTGCCCATGCCCGGTCATTATAGCCTCCCCGCCCCTCCCTACATAGTAGGGAACAAGAAAGAGCCAGGCTTTTCCGCCGGCCTGGCTCTTTCCCGAAAGGAGGTATCGGGGCGCTTTGCTGCCACTCGCCGCCGTTTGCGGTAGCGCCCCTTCGACCACCTATAGTGTAAGCGCTTTCAGGTTATTTGTTAACCCCTTTGATTGCAAAAAGTTTCGTAACTGAACAAACGTTCAATTCCCGTAAAAATTAAATTTCCAAAAAGCGTTTGCCCCCTTCAATCTTTTGCTGGGAATTTTGCTCATATCTTGAAAGTTATGACGTTTTTGCGAGGAATTTCAGAGTTCCTGTCTTGAAAGAGGGCCAAAAGACGGTACGAAATTCGCCTCCGTCGGCCTTGCTCCCAATCCATCTGTTGAATATCTTTTTCCCATGGCGAAGGTCAAAGCTGTCTTCTTTGATTTCGATTGGACCCTCTTCGACCACAAGACTCGCTCTTTTGTGCCGTCGGCAATCCGAGCAATCAAAACTGCCCACGACCTAGGCATCCGGATCTTCATAAACTCGGCCCGAAGCTATTATGCCCTCCGGGAACTGGGCACTTTCGAGCAGCTCGACTTCGACGGCTTCGTCGTCAACAACGGAGGTGCGGCTTTTACGAAGGACGAAATCCTTTATGCCAAGTCCCCCCCTCCTTCCCTCGTCGAGGAAATCTTGCAAACAGCCAAGGAACAAAAGGTCTCCTGCCTTCTCGTCACCCTTAGGGAAGCCTATCTTTCAAGCTTTCCCGACGATCCAAACGTGAATTCTTTCTATGCCGTCTACTACGAACCCCGGCCCCGGCCCATCTCCGAATACCAAGGCGAACCCGTCCTGGCGATCCAACTGTTCATGAAGGAGGGAAAGGAACCCTACTTCAGAAAGCGGGCCGGCACCACCTTCAACCGCTTCTTCGAGACCGCAGCCGAGATCACCAGCGAACCATTTCGCAAAAGCGATGGCATCAAGGCCCTCATTGCCAATGCAGGCTTTGCGAAAGACGAATTGGCCGCCTTTGGCGACGATACCAACGACATCGACATGTTCAATCTCGTCGGGCATGGCATCTGCATGGGCAACGGGGTGAAGGAAGCGAAGGAAAAGGCTTCCTGGGTCACGACTTCGATCGAGGAAGATGGCATCGAAAACGGCCTCATCCATCTCGGCATCATCGAAAGGTAGAGGAAGACACAAAAAAAGCCCGCCTCTTCGACGGCGGGCTCTTTGATTGATTCGATTAGCGTTGGCCCGGATACGGGAGAAGTCCCATGTAGCGGGCGTTTTTGATGGCCGTGGCAAGCTGGCGTTGGTACTTGGCGCTGGTGCCGGTCGAAGCGCGCGAGGCGATCTTCCCGTCGGCATTGATGAAGCGCTGGAGAAGTTCCACATCCTTGTAGTCGATGTACTTGATGTGGTTCTTCGTGAAGTAGCAAACCTTCTTGCGAGGGCGCATTTTCTTGTAAGCCATGGCTATTGTTTCCTTTCTTCGTTAAAAAGGCATGTCGTCGTCTTTGATGTCGAAACCGTCGTCGAGGCCCGGCTCCTCGCTCGGCGAGGGGCGGTTAGAAGCGGGACGCGGGGATGAAGGCATGTCGCTTTCGTAGCCGCTGTCGCCCGGCTTGGTGCCTTTCGGGTCGAGGAACTCGACGCTGTCGCACACGACTTCCGTCGAGGTCACGTTGTTGCCGTTCCGATCGGTATATGTCCGTTGCTGAAGGCGGCCGTCCACGCCGACAAGGCTTCCCTTGTGGGTGAAGCGGCTGACCGTCTCGGCGCGCTGACCGAACACCGAGCATCCGATGAAGAGCGTTTGCTTCTCGCCGTTGGGACCCTTGCGGTTATCGTCGACGGCAATCCTGAAGGAGAGGACGGAAAGACCGGAAGTAGTCTTGCGGAGTTCGGGGTCGCGAGTCATGCGGCCAATGAGAATGACGCGGTTCAACATGTTCGATTCAGATCCTGCTTTCTCGCTTATTCCTTGTCGGTAATGACAAGATTGCGGATGACGTTCTGGTCGAGCTTCGCGATCCGGCGGAACTCATCGAGGGAAGCGATGTCGGTCGAGACTTTGACGACGACATAGTAACCCTTGGTGAGCTTCTTGATCGGGTACGCGAAGGTTTTCTCGCCCAGCTCCTTGACGTCGGCGACTTTGCCGCCACCGGCCTCGAGGATGCCATGGAGCTTCGAGATCTCGGCCTTCCTGGTTTCTTCGTCGAGCGAAGAGTTCAGGATGTACATGATCTCGTACTTTCTGTACTTATCCATTGTCGCACCTCCTAATTTCGGTCTATGGGCCGCGTCGAAGCACGGCCATAAGAGTGTGTAGCCCCGTCCTTCGCAGGGCCGGAATATTATATTATCCGACCTAGTTCGAGGCAACTTGCATTTTCGGCAAGGAGAGGGACAGCGACCTCCCTCCACTTTCCTATAGAAAGAAAAAGGGCGGTTGGGCCCTTTTTCCTTGTTTCAGCGATCCTTGAGGGTCGGGAAGAGAAGAACCTCGCGGATGGTCTCTTGCTCGGTAAGAAGCATCGTGAGGCGATCGATCCCTAGGCCGATGCCGCCGGCGGGAGGCATCCCGTACTCGAGGGCATCGAGGAAGGAGAAGTCGATGTCGGCGGCTTCTTCGTCGCCGCGCTCGCGGGCGGCCAGCTGCGCCTCGAAGCGTTCCCTCTGATCGAAGGGGTTGTTCAGTTCGCTATAGGCGTTGCAGAATTCGGTTCCGCCGATGAAGAGCTCAAAGCGATCGACGAAGCGCGGATCCTCCGTCTTCTTGGTGAGAGGGGAAACCTCGATCGGATAAGTATGGACGAACGTCGGCTGGATGAGCGTCGGCTCGACGAACTCGTCGAAGAAGGCCTGCATCACGTATCCGGTCGAGTTCCAGGATTTCTCGAGGGGTACCTTATGCTCCTTGGCAAGTTCCACCGCTTTTTCAAAGGGGATGTCGTCCCGGAAGTCGATTCCGGTCTTTTCCTTGATGGCTTCCGCTTGGGAGATGCTCCCAAAAGGCTTCGAGAGATCGATGTCGTGGCCGCGCCAATGGAAGACGTCCTTCCTCATCGTCTTCGCGGCAAGCTCATGGAGGAGGCCTTCGACCCAGGCGGCCATGTCGCGGAGGTCGCCATAGGCTTGGTAAAGCTCAATCGTCGTGAATTCCGGGTTGTGCTTGGCATCGATTCCTTCGTTGCGGAAAATGCGGCCGATTTCGTAAACCCGGTCGATTCCCCCAACCATGCATTTCTTAAGGTTCAGCTCGGTCGCGATCCGTAGATAGAAATCCCGGTCGAGGGCATTGTGGTGCGTGACGAAAGGCCGGGCCGCCGCGCCGCCGAGAATCGGGGAGAGGATGGACGTTTCGACCTCGACGAACCCCCGCTCGTCGCAATACTTCTGGATGCCCCGAATGATCCGCGGGCGGGCAAGGGCGATCTCCCGCGAGTCGTCATTGACGAGGAGGTCGAGATAACGCTTCCGGTAACGGTCCTCGGTATCGGTAAGGCCGTGGAACTTTTCCGGGAGGGGCTTAAGGCATTTCACGAGGTGGGTATACTTCTCGACCTTGATGGTCAGCTCCCCCGTCCTCGTCTTCATGAGCGTCCCTTCAATCCCGACGATATCGCCGAGGTCGGCCAGTTTGAAGACGGAATAGGAATGTTCGCCGACGACGTCTTTGCCGATCCAAAGCTGGATCGAGCCATAGGTATCCTTTAGCTTCGCGAAGCTCGCCTTGCCCATCCTCCGGATGGCCATTAAGCGCCCCGCGACGTTGACGCTAACCGGGCTCGCTTCGAGTTCCTCGGCCGTTTTCTCCGCAAAAGCGGCCCGGATGTCGCAAATCCGGTCTTTCCACTCGTAGCGGGCGCCGAAAGGATCGACCCCGAGTTCCTCATACTTCGGAAGCTTGGCCCGGCGGGCTTCTTCCTGGTCAGACAGTTTCGTTTCTTCCATCGATTTTACCCCTGAAAATGCTTAGTGATTTTACCTATTTTCCCGACTCCTTTCACTACCCCGAAAAAGGAAAGCCCCCGGCCGGAGCCGGGGGCAAAGGAGCGAGGCTTAGGCGTTCGCCGCGCGGTGTCCGGTGTAGAGTTGGTAGTACTTGCCCTTCTTGGCAATGAGATCGTCGTGATTGCCCCGTTCGATGATGCGCCCTTGGTCGAGGACCATGATGACGTCGCTATTTTGAATAGTCGATAGACGGTGGGCGATGACGAACACCGTCCGCCCCTTCATGATGGCATCCATGCCGTCTTGGACAAGGGCCTCGGTCCGGCTGTCGATCGAGCTCGTCGCTTCGTCGAGGATCATGACCGGCGGATCGCTTACGGCGCAGCGGGCAATCGAGAGAAGCTGGCGCTGGCCTTGGGAAAGGGAAGCCCCGCCGTTGATGAGGACGGTATCGTAGCCGTTGGGCAGGTTCCGGATGAAACTGTCGGCGTTGGCCAGCTTGGCTGCCCGCTCGACTTCCTCGTCGGTCGCCTCGAGGCGCCCGAAGCGGATGTTCTCCCGGACCGTCCCGGTGAAGAGCTTGGTGTCCTGAAGGACCATGCCAAGCGACCGGCGGAGGTCGCTCTTCTTGATCTTGTTGATGTTGATGTCGTCGTAGCGGACCTTTCCGTCGGCGATGTCGTAGAAACGGGTCAGAAGGTTGGTGATGGTCGTCTTCCCGGCTCCGGTCGGGCCGACGAAGGCGATTTTCTGCCCCGGCTTGGCGTAAAGGGTGATGTCATGGAGAACGGTCTTGCCGTTGCCGTAGGCAAAGTCGACGTTGTACATGTCGATTTTCCCCTGGAGCCAGGTGTAGGAAGTCGGGGAACCGTCTTTGTGGGGGTGTTTCCAAGCCCACTTGCCGGTTCGTTCGGATGTTTCCACCGGATTGCCGTTTTCGTCTTCCCTCGCGTAGCAAAGTTCGACATAGCCCTCGTCGGTCTCGCTCGGCTCGTCGCCCATCGCGAAGATCCGAGTGGCCCCAGCCAAGGCGAGAGCCGCGATGTTCAGCTGCTGTGAAACCTGGCCGATCGGCTGAACGAAGGACTTCGAGAACATGAGGAAGGAGATGATGTTCCCGACTTCGATAGCGTGGAAGCCGGTGAGAGAAAGCGACTGGAAGCCGTTTTGAGCCCCCATGACGATGGCAAGGCCGCCTAGCAAGGCGATGATGGCATATTGGAGGTTGCCCAGCTGATTGACGGCCGGCATGAGGATCGAGGCATAGCGGTTGGCCTTGACCGAGTAGGCATAAAGATCGTCGTTGTGCTCGCGGAAGTGGAGAATGTTCCGCTCCTCGTAGTTGAACACCTTAACTACTTTCTGGCCGGTGACCATTTCCTCGATGTAGCCGTTCGTCTTGCCAAGCTCAATCTGCTGGGAGATGAAGTACTTGGACGAACGTTTGGCAATTACCCGGGTAAGGAGGAACATCGCCGCCGCGAAGAGTATGACGACCGCGGTAAGGAGGAAGTCGGTGATAAGCATCATCACGAGGCAGATGACCATCGTCGCGACCGCCGAAGCGATCATCGGAAGGGCCCGGGAAAGGAATTCCCGGAGGGCATCGACGTCGTTGGTGTAAATCGACATGATGTCCCCGTGCGTCCGGCTATCGAAATAGGAAATTGGAAGGGCGAGCATGTGGTTGAAGAGGTCGTCGCGGATCTTCTTCATGACCCCTTGGGCGATCTTCGCCATGAAATAGTTGTAGAAATAGCCGCCCACGAGGCCGAGGGCATAAACTCCAGCCATGACCGCGATCATGATGGTGAACTCCGGCGGGAGGGACGTGGCTCCGGCTCTCAAGGCCGGGGTGATGTAGTCGTCGACGATGACCGTGCCGACGATGTAGCTTCCGACGGCGCCGGCTCCGCTATTGAGGACGATGCAAAGCAGGACGAAGGCAAATTGCCAAGGATAGTCCTTGAGGACCATTTTCACGAGCCGCCCGATGGCGCTCCGGCGGTCCTTCTTGGAGACATTCATGGCCCCCGCCTTGGCGGTAGACCTCAGGTTATTCCGCGGCATCGAAGTCGCCTCCTTTCAGCTGGGATTCGTAGAGTTCACGATAGACGTTGCAGTTTTCCATGAGCTCGGTATTGTTTCCGTTCGCGATGATCCGCCCTTCGTCGATGACCAGGATATGGTCGCAATCGCGGACCGAGAGGACCCGCTGGGCGATGATGAACTTGGTGACGTCCTTCCGGCTGTTCGCGAGCCCTTCGCGGATCATCGCGTCGGTATGGGTGTCGCAAGCCGAAGTCGAGTCGTCGAGGATTAGGATCTTCGGGTTCTTGAGAAGGGCTCTCGCGATGCAAAGCCGTTGCTTTTGCCCGCCCGAAACATTCGTCCCGCCTTCGGCGATCGGGTGATCGAGGCCGTCGGCGAAGCCTTTGATGAAAGGCGTCGCCTGAGCGAGGTCGCAAGCCCGCCAGATTTCCTCGTCGGGCGCGTATTCGTTGCCCCAAAGGAGGTTGCTTCGGATCGTCCCGGTGAAGAGGGTGTTTTTCTGGAGAACGACGGCAACCGCATCGCGGAGGCACTTGATGTCGTAATCCCGGACGTCGACCCCGCCGATCTTCACCGAGCCTTCGGTAACGTCGTAAAGGCGGGCCAATAGAGAGACGAGGGTCGTCTTCGAAGAACCGGTCGGGCCGATGATGCCAATCGTCTCGCCCGGCTTGAAGTGGAGGTCGATGTCATGAAGGACTGGCTTCCCTTCGTTGTACTCAAAACTCACGTGGTCGAAGTCGACCTGGCCGTCCTTGACCGTCGTCACGGCCCCGCCGACTTTCTCGATTTGGGCCCGAAGGCAAAGCTTGACCCCGTCTTCGAGATCGATCGCGGACTCCGTCCCGACCGAGAGTTCGACGTCAGGAAGGGAGATGGACTTCTCGCTCCCGCCATAGACGGCCGTGAGGACATTGCCCTCGATTTTGGTCGGGATGCCGGTAAGCTCTTTTCCTTCCGGGGCATAAAAGCGCGAGGTAAGGACCGCCCTCAAGCGTTCCTTCGCGCCCCTCGGGGCATCGATCACGGCCCGAGAGCCGGACAGGAAGAAGGGGATCGTTACCTCTTCCTCGACCTTCAGCTCGCCCGCTTCGATATTGACGCGCCCTTCGCGGAAGGAAACCCTTCCCTCGGCAAGCGCCTCGGCCTCGGCTTTCGAGCTCTTGATGTCGGGTTCTTCGTCGATGATCTCGACGATTCGCTCTGCCGAGTTCCGGGCAATGATGATCATGACGTAAACCATCGAGATGAGCATGAGGCTCATCATGATCATCATCGTGTAAGAGACCAGCGTCGAAAGGGCGCCGACGTCGAGGGCCGCCGCCCCGCTCGAGACGATGATTTCCGAGCAGAGGTAGGAAATGAGGAGGATGGCCAAGAAGACGGTTCCCTGCATGATTGGGCTATTGAAGGAAAGGATCCGCTCGACATAGATGAAGGAATCGTAGATGAACTTCGATACCTTGCCGAACTTGGCCTTTTGGTATTCCTCGCGGTTGAAGCTCTTGACGACCCGAATGCCGTCGACGTTCTCCTGAACCTCTTGGTTGAGGGTGTCGTAGGTCGTGAAGATTTTCTCGAAGGTCGGGTGGACGAACTTCGCGATGAAGATGAGGAGGAAAAGGACGATTGGGATGATGATGAGGAAAATCCACGCCAGCTGCCAAGCGGTGACGAAGCACATGACCGTGGCGAAGATCATCATGAAGGGCGCCCGCATGACGGCTCTGATGATCTGCATGAAGGCGTTCTGGACGTTGGTGACGTCGGTCGTCGTCCGGGTAACGATCGAGGAAGTCGAGAAGCGGTCGATGTTCTTGAACGAATACGACTGGATCTTCACGAACATCGCTTCCCGGAGGTTCTTGGCGAAGCCGGCCGCGCTGGCGGCAGCCCAGTAGCCGGCCGCGATGCCGGTGACGGCCGCGACGATCGCAAGCCCGGCGATGATGCCGGCGTACATATAGAGGTTGTTGAGGCCTTCCTGCGGATTGGCCGTCTCGGCGGCCTGCCGGACCGAATTGACGACGTACTGGGTAAAGAAGGCAACGAGAATCTCGCAAGCTGTCTCGATGAAAACCATGGCCCACGTCAGGAGCGTCTCCCGCCAATAGCCATGCACAAACCCGATTAACTGCTTGATGGTCTTCATTTGCCTTCCTCCTCGTTGGCCTCCTTAGTTCCCCGGAGGCAGTTTTCCCTGATTCGGGCCAAGGACGCCCGGAAAGTACCCACTTCTTCCTCGCTCAGCCCGGCCGCCATTTGCTCCTCGCAGTCGGCGAGCACTTGCTTCATGGCGCTCACGGCCAGGGCCCCGCTCGGAGTGAGGGAGATGATTTTCTTCCGCTTGTCGCGGGGATCGAGTTCCGCGGTGATGTAGCCCTTGCGGATCAGCTGGGAGAGCATCTGGGACGTCGAGGACTTGTTGACGCGGCTCGTCGCCATGATCTCGTTGGCGGTCGTCCTTCCGCCCTCGTGCCGGGAAATGGTCCTCAGCATCATGCCCTCGGTCCCCGAAAGGTTCGGGAAGACCGGCTGCATTTGCCCATCGACGAAGCGCTTGATTGCCCGCTCCGTAATCTTGATTTCAACGCCCAACGGTTTCGTTTCCATACAATTAGTTCGCTACCAAACGTTGGTTATTTTAACCGCCTTTAAAAACAAGGCAAGGGCCCAAATCAAAAAAGCCCTTACAGAGGGCCTAGGACGGTTCGCTTCCCTTAGAGACGGCCGGTCGCTTCGACCCGGGCGAGGACCTTTTCGAGGTCGGAAGCCGTATAGCAAAGGGTCGCGATGTCGTTGCGGATTTTCTTGTAGCCCCGGAAGCCTCGGAAGAAGTGCGGAAGGAGTCCCCTAAGTTCCTTGACGGCCACCCTTTCGCCCTTTTCCTTGATGAGCCGATACATGAAATCCCTCGCAAAAGCGGCCTCTTCGGTCAAAGACGGGGCCGGAAGGACTTCCTTTCCTTCCGCAAGGAGATTGATGTTGGAAACAAGCCGGGGGTTACCAAGCCCGCCCCGGGCAACCATGACGTAGGAGGCGCCGGTAAGCTCCATGGCCCCGATGGCGCCCTCCGGGGTAAAGATGTCGCCCGAGATGCAAAGGGGGATGCTGAGTTCCTCGCCGAAACCCTTCAGCCAATCGTGATGGGCCGTCCCGGAATAGAGTTCCGACGTCGTCCGGCTATGGATGGTGATGAGGGAAACCCCGGCTGCCACGAGGGCGGCCGCGTTTTCCCGGAAGTTGACGTGCTCGAGGTCATAGCCGAGCCGGATCTTGGCCGTAACCGGCTTGTGGGAGGCTGCCACGATGGCCCGGGCATACTCATAGAGGCGCGCGGTATCCTTCAAGAAGGAGGAGCCGGCCCCGGTCTTCGTCACTTTGTGGACCGGGCAGCCGAAATTGAGGTCGAGAAGATCGTAGTCCGCCTTGCTTTCGAGGATTCCCGCCGCTTTGGCCGAGATTTCGGGGTCGGAACCGAAAAGCTGGAGGCCGACCGGGCGGTCGATGGAGGACGTCTTGAAATACCCCTCCGTTTTCTTGTTGCCGTAGACGATCGCGCAGTCGCTGATCATCTCCGAGAAGGAAAGGGCAACCCCGAAGGGCTTCATGAACTCCCGGTAGGAAAGCGAGGTCACCCCGGCCATCGGCCCTAGAAGGACCACTCCCTCGATCGGGAGGCCGCCAATCGTTCCCATAAGGCGAAAAGAAGGCCGGACGGCCTTCTATTCTTTCTTCTCCTTGCTGGAGGGCTGGCTTGCGCCTTCGCCCATCTCTTCTTGAGGCTTCGGCTCGGGCGGAAGCGGCGGTTCATCCGGCTTTGCCGCCGGCTCGGTAGACGGCGGAACCCCTTCGGCGGTAGAAGCGGAACCGGAGGCGATGTCGGCCTTCTCCTTCTTCGGGAGGGCACCGGTATTGACGAGGGAGGCGATTTCCTCGGCGGTGATCGTCTCCTTCTCGAGAAGGGTCGTGGCAATGAGCTCGACGTCTTTCCGATGGGCATTGAGAATCTCGATGGCCTGGCGGTGGGCCGTCTCGATGATGTCGCGGACGGCCTTGTCGATTTCGTAGGCGACCTGCGTCGAGAAGTTCTTCTGGCTGTCGGTATAGTCGCGGCCAAGGAAAACCGAGGTCGTCGAACGCTCGTACTGGATCGGCCCGAGCTCCGACATCCCGAAGTTGGTAACCATCATCCGGGCTAGGCGCGTCGCCTGCTGGATGTCGTTTTCGGCCCCCGTCGAGATATCGTCGAAGAAGATTTCCTCGGAGGAGCGGCCGCCGAGAAGGCCGGTGATTTCCGCCAAGAGCTCCTTCTTGGTCATGAGGAAGCGGTCGTCTTCCGGCGTCATGAGGACGTGGCCGCCGGTATTGCCGCGGGGAATGATCGTGATCTTCTGGACCTTTTGGCTATGGGGAAGGACCAAGCCGATGACGGCGTGGCCGGCTTCGTGGTAGGCGTCGATCTTCCGCTCGGCTTCGCTCATGCCGCGGCCGCTTTTGGCCGGGCCGGCGATCCGGCGGTCGATGGCCTCGTCGACCTCAGCCATCCCGACCCCGTCTTTATGGAAGCGAACGGCCAAGATGGCGGCTTCGTTCAGGATGTTCTCGATGTCCGCCCCGGAGAAGCCGACGGTTTCCTTCGCCAGTTCGGCGAAATTGACGTCCGGAAGGATCTTCTTGTTCCGGGCATGGACCTTGAAGATGGCTTCCCGGCCCGCCCGGTCGGGAAGGGAAACGGTGATGATTCGGTCAAAGCGGCCGGGCCGGGTGAGGGCCGGGTCGAGGACGTCGTCGCGGTTGGTTGCCGCCATGACGAGGATGCCGGAGTTGTATTCGAAGCCGTCCATCTCGACGAGGAGCTGGTTGAGGGTTTGCTCGCGTTCGTCGTTGCCCCCGCCTAGGCCGGCGCCCCGCTGGCGCCCGACGGCATCGATCTCGTCGATGAAGACAATGCAAGGAGCCGTCTGCTTGGCTTTCTTGAAGAGGTCGCGGACCCGCCCGGCGCCGACGCCGACGAACATCTCGACGAAGTCCGAGCCGGAAATCGAGTAGAAAGGAACCCCGGCTTCCCCGGCCACAGCCTTGGCCAGGAGGGTCTTGCCGGTGCCCGGAGGCCCGACGAGGAGAACGCCCTTCGGGAGGCGGGCGCCGTATTTCGAATACTTCTTGGGTTCTTTGAGATAGTCGACCATCTCGACCATCTCGGCTTTCTCTTCGTCGCAGCCGGCTACGTCATCAAAGCGGACGCGGCTGGCTTCCCGGCGGGCGCTCGACTTGTTGAAGTCCATGACCGACTTCCCGCCGGCGGCCCCCATCGAGGCATTGAGGCGGGAGATGAAAATGGCGCCGACGATGACGATGATGAGGATGCTTACGATGGTTGGGCCCCAAGCGTCCCACCATGAAACCTGGAATGCGTTGACTTCGTTATAGGAACCGTCGGAAGGAAGGTTCAGATCGTAAATCGGATTGCTTACGACCTCATTCCATTCGGCGACCTTGCTCTCGAAGATGGTCTGGTAGGAAAGGTGCTGCTTAACGGTTTCGTCCGTCGAGAGACTCCAATCGTTCATCCAGCGGTTGTTCGAAATGGTGACCGTGAAGGAATAGGAGGTGCTCGTCGGGAGATAGACCCCGGTCGTCGGATCGGGAGTCGAGGAAAGCGGCACGAAATAGCCGTTGACCGTCGTCGTCTCGTAGGAAGTCGAGGCCGTGTACTGGTAAATGTAGACGCTGCTGTCCCGATAGTTTTCGCCCGGCCGCTGGACGAGGCCGTTTTCGTTCTCGCTTTCGGAATCGTAGCCAAGGAAGCGGTCGAGGTCGCCGGCATTGATGGTAATCGTGTTGTTCCCGAAGATGGAAACGGCCCACCAGATGATGAAGGCGACGACGACGGCCGTTAAGGCATATGGCAAGATCGTAGCCAGGAGACTACGTCGCGGTTTTTGTTCGTTCATTGTTGTTCTCCCACTATTTATATCAAAGGTTCAGGGGCGCGATTTGTTGGCCGGCCGCAACGGCCAAAAGACGTCAAAGTTCCCATCTTCCCCCTGATTATCGCTATTTTTCCTCTTCTTTCACGTGGATTTTGAGAATTGAGGTATGGTACTCGCTGAAGCCCCGGACGTAGCGGGGAACGTAAACGACCTTACCGTCCTTGTTCACGAAGACGGGCCAAACGCGAAGAAGGCGGGCGCTCATCCCGGAGGCCACCAACATCCGGCGGACGGGGACGGCATAGCCGTGGTAGCTATAGACGTCCTGCGGAAGGGCCGTCCGGATGGTGAGCGGATAATCTTCGGGCTTGATGCCACGGTCCTCGGCTCCCATCGTGAAGTCGAGATCGAAGACTTCGTTGGAAAGCCGGCCCGGCTTTTCCATCAAGTAGGAATAAGGGAGGTTGGACCCGTCCTTATTGAAAGTGATGACGTCGTATTCCTTCACGAGGTAATAGGAATCCCGAAGGCGGTAGGACATGATCGGCTTCGGATCGAGGGCCAGCGCGCGGATGTCTTTGAGGATTTTCGGGGTAATCGTGCAATGGGTCGGCGCATGAGCGTTGACGAATTCGAGGACCGTCTCGGCGAATTCGCTTTCCGAAAGGGCCATGATTTCGCGGATGCAAAGTTCGTCGTGGGTCTTCACGCGTTCCTCGAGGCTTTTCACGAAGGAGAGCTTCTCGGCGTTCTCCTTCTTCATTTCCTCCATGATCTGGTCGCGCTCGACTTCGTTGAGGTTGTCCACCACTTCCCGGCGGATCGTCGACTCGAGGTAAGCGGCCTCGAAGTTGGAAACGTCGCGCGAATAGGGGATGCCGTTCTTGTCGCAGTAATTGCGGAGGTCTTCGCCGCTATAGGCAAGAAGCGGCCGCACGACAATCATCCCTTCCTTGGCTTGGACTTTGCCAAGGCTTTCGTAGCGGAGGTGCTTGATGCCCTTTTCCTTCATGTAGAGGTAGCTCTCGATGACGTCGTCTTGGTCGTGGGCGATGAAAAGGGCGGCCGCCTTGTGCTTCTCGTAGACGGCCTTGAAGAAGTCATAACGGATCTTTCGGCTCCATTCCCCGAACTTCGAGGCTTCCGGGGCCACTTCCTTGACGTCGAGGCACTCGTAGGGGAGGCCTTTTTCGAGCGCGAAGGCCCGGAGGTCGGATTCGGCCTTTTCCATCGCCGGGTCGACGTGGTAGTCGACGAAGGCGAGGACCGGCTTGACCCCGGCTTCCATCATGAGATGGAGAAGGGCCATCGATTCGGCCCCGTAGTTGCAAGCGAGGAGATAGGTGTTGCCCGGCCCGAATTTGTAATTAAGCATCTTCGTTTACCTCCGTTAGGGTGTCCTTGACAAGGCGGTACATGGCCCCGGCTTGTTCCTTGTTGGCAAAGGGCCGGACCTCGAGGATCTCGACCTCCAAGACGTGCCGTCCCAGCGATAGGGTGAGCACGTCCCCGCTTTGCGCTTCGCTCGAAGGCTTGGCTTTCTTCCCGTTGAGGAAGACCCCGCCTTCTTCCGCGAGGCGCTTGGCCGTTTCCCGGCGCTTGAGGAGGCGGCTGACTTTCAGGAACTTGTCGACGCGCATGGCTTAGTTTAGCATGCGCGCCTAGCTCGCGCGTTGACGATACGCCAACTCGATGAGGGGAAGGGTCTCCAAGACGGTCCGGAAGTAGTCGCCGACCTTGAGGTAGGTCAGGCGCAGTTTCCGGTCGACGAAGGAAGCCTTCACCCGGCTAAGGTAAGGAGCCAAGGCTTCGAAAAGAGCCACCCCGATGCCATTGACCTTGCTGAAAACGGGACTCATCGTAAGGAAAAGGCGGTCAGGGTATTCCTCGAACTTCTCGAAGATGGGTTCGGCTAGATAAAGATCGATCTTCTTCTTTTCCACCAAAAGGACGGTCTCCTTCGGAAGGGGGCCGAAGACGTCGCGGGTCTTCTTGGCCCACTTGTTCACCTCGTCCATGCTCGCGCAGTTCTCGAGGTCTTGGTAAAGCTCGACCTTCTCGGAGGCCGAGGCGTAGGAAGAGGGGATGAAGGCATCGACGCTCGGACCGGAAGAAGGCTTCGGCTCGGGCTTCTTGATGCCCGTTTTCCGTTCCTCGATCGCTTCGTTGAGCATCGATAGATAGAGGTCGAGGCCCACCGAATCGATGAAGCCGGCCTGCTCGGGGCCAAGAAGGTCCCCGGCTCCCCGGATCATCAAATCGCGCTGGGCAATCCGATAACCGCTCCCGAGCTCGGTGAATTCCTGGATGGCCTTGAGGCGCTTGGCGGCATCCTCGTTCATCTTCTTGCCTTCCTGATACGTGAGGTAGGCATAGGCGATGCGGTCGCCGCGCCCGACCCGCCCCTTGATCTGGTAAAGCTGCGAAAGCCCGAAGCGGTCGGCGTTCTCGACGACGATCATGTTGGCGTTGGGGATGTCGATGCCGTTTTCGACGATCGAGGTGCAGACGAGGATGTCGAGCTCGCCGCCGTAGAACCGCGCGACGGTGTCCTCGATTTCCTCCTTCTCCATTTGCCCGTGCACGACGCCGACCCGGGATTCGGGAACGTCCTTCTCGAGTTGCGAGGCCTTCGCGTAAATCGTCTCGACGCGGTTATGGACGTAGAAGACCTGTCCATGCCGGGAGAGCTCGCGGGAAATCAGCTCCTTGACAGTCGATTGCTTGTAGGGAATGACATAGGTCTGGATCGGCATCCTCGAAGCCGGCGGAGTATTGATTTCCGAAAGAGGGCGGATGCCGACCAGCGACATCTGGAGGGTTCGGGGAATCGGGGTCGCCGAGAGGGTCAATACATCGACCGTCTTCTTCATCTCCTTGATCTTTTCCTTTTGCTCGACCCCGAAGCGTTGCTCCTCGTCGACGACGAGAAGGCCGAGCCTAGCAAAGGAAACGTCCTTCCCGAAAAGGCGGTGGGTTCCGATGACGAGGTCGATCTCCCCTTTCCTTAGCCCCTCGACGACCCGTTTCTGCTCCTCTTCGCTTACGAGGCGCGAAAGCTGCGCAATTCGCACGCCAAATGAAGAAAACCGCTGCACGGCCACCTCGAAATGCTGCCGGGCGAGAATGGTCGTCGGGCAAAGGACGGCCGCCTGATACCCTCCGTCGATGCATTTGAAGCAAGCCCGGAAGGCCAGCTCGGTCTTCCCGAAGCCGACGTCCCCGCAAAGGAGGCGGTCCATGATTTCCGGAGACTCCATGTCGGCCTTGATCTCAGCGAGGGCCTTTTCCTGGTCGGGCGTAAGAAGATAAGGGAACTGGTTTTCGAAGGAACGTTGGAGGTCGTCGTCCGGGCCGAAGGCGTGGCCGTTTTCCTTGGCCCGAAGGCTATAGAGGGAGACGAGGCGATCGGCCAGGTCGTTGACCCGCTCCTTGATCTTCTCCTTCTTTTTCTTCCAATCGTTCTTCCCGAGGGTCGAAAGGCGGGGTTTGAAGCCCTCCCGGCCGGCATATTTGCGGACGAGGCGGAACTGTTCGAGAGGAACGTAAAGAGTCGTCCCGCCCGCATAGGCGATTTTCAGGTAATCGCGGTGCTTCCCGCCGGTTTCCAGAGTGTTCACTTCCAGGAACTGGCCGATGCCGTAGGCTTCGTGGACGACGTAATCGCCGGGGCGAAGGTCGTCGCTGGTCCGGAGGATGGTCGCGTTTTTGAAGCGCGAGGAAAAGCGGTTGCTTCTCCCTCGATCGCCGAAAAGGTCCCGGGCCGAGAGGAGAGCCAGCTTGAGGGAAGGAATCTCGAAGCCGCCCTGAAGGGAAGCGTCGGATATCGAAAGCCGGCCATCGGGAATCTCAAAGCCGTGGGTCTTCCCATAAGGGAGATCCGCCTCCTCGAGGGAGCTTTCGAGCGCGCCCCGCTGGTGGTCGTCGGGAGCGAATAGGACGACCTTTTCCCCAAGCCCGAGGTAACTCTGGACGTTGGGCCCGACCATCGATAGGCCGGTCGAGGCGAGGGAAATCTCCCGGCCGTAGAAGGCGTAGCCTCCGGCCTGCTCGACGAAGCGCTTCCCGTAGCTGACTTTCCTGGCCGGAACAAAAGCGGAGTCGGCATCCATGAATTGGCCGAGCCCCGAGGGGATGACGAGGTTCTCGTGAAGCTCGATGTAGAAGGCGTCGGCCTCTTGCCTCAAATTTGCCGCGGCTTCGTCGAAGGAGGCCTTGTCGGGGATAAAGACGAAGTCCGGCCGAAGGTAAGAGAGGACCGAGTTCCGTTCCCCAAGGGCAAAGCCGTAGTAACGGTACAAATACCCCTTTTCGGAAGAGGAAAGGATGTCGTCTATTGCGTTTTCGATGTTTTGGGCCATGATTTGCTGGCCGTTTCCGCTCAAACGGGAAACCTCTTCTTTTTCCTTTGCCTTGAGGCGCTCGACGGCCGCCTCCCGCTTGTCGCCGAAATAGAAGGACTCGAAGGCCGGGAGGATTTCGGCCTCCTCCACTTCCTTGATCGAGGTTTGCTTGGCGATGTCGAAAAGGCGAATCGACTCGATTTCGTCGTCGAAGAATTCGATGCGGAAGGGGTAAAGGCTCGAGACGGAAAAGACGTCGACAACGTCGCCCCGAACGGCAAATTGAAGCGACTGGTCGATCTTGCTGACCCGGTGATAGCCGAGAGCAAGGAGGTCGTTCCGGAGCTTCGAGACGTCGTAATGGCCTCCCTTCTTGAGGGAGACGACCGACTGGGCGAAATCGGAAGGCGAAGGAAGGAAACGGAGGAGAGCCGAAAGATGGGTAACGAGGATCTTGTCGCCATCCTTGAGAAGCTCGCCCAAAGCATAGAGGCGCTGGGCCATCAGTTCCCTCGAGGAAGAAACTTCCTCCGCCCGGAGCAGTTCCTCCCCTGGGAAGAAAACGACTTGCCCTTCCGGCAAGAAGTTCAAAAGGAACTCGTAGGCCGACTGGGCGCTATAAAGATTGTTCTCGACGATCGCGTAACGCCCGCCTTTCTCCTTGATGGCCTCGGCCAAAAGAAGGGAGGGACCGACGACCTCGTCGGTCGAAAAAGGCTTCCCGTCCAAAAAGGGGCCAAGGAGCCCGAGCCCCTTCATGGCCGCGAAAAGATCTTTAGCCATGGCGCGGTTGATTGAAGCGGCTCATCGTCTCCTCGAAAGGATGGAAAAGGGCATATTCGAGGGCCTCGGCAGCCCGGTCGAGGGCTTCGTCGATTAGAGGGGCTTCGTCCTTGGACGGCTTGCCCAAGACGTAATCGACGACTGGGATGAGGGGGTTCTTCCCAATCCCAACCTTCACCCTCTTGATGTCGCTCGTCGAAAGGGCGTCGATGATCGATTGCATTCCCTTGTGGCCGCCGCTCGAGCCCTTTTCCCGAAGGCGGATGTCGCCCGGCTTCGTATCGAGGTCGTCGTAGCAGACGATGATGTCCGAGGCGGGAATCTTGAAAAAAGAGGCCAGCTGAACCACCGCTTTCCCGGAAAGGTTCATGTAGGTCAGTGGCTTCAGCAAAAGGAAATGTTCGCCAAAGCGCTGGTCGGAAACAAGGCAATATTGGCCGTCGAAGCGTTCGCGGTCGATGAGAACGCCCAAGCGATCGGCCAGGCGGTCGATGGCTTGAAAGCCCATGTTGTGCCTCGTCTTAGCGTATTGAAGCCCGGGGTTCCCAAGGCCGACGATGAGCTTCACGCGTCTTTGTTCTTCCTTTGCTCGTCAATCGTTTTGAGGATATTGACGATCTTGGCCACCTTCTCGTCGTCGTGATAGACAAGGGGGCGTTCCCGGAGCTCGAGAAGAGCCCGTTTGTCCGCGGTGAGGTCGGGATCGGCTTCCATCTTGTTGAGAGTGGCCTTCATGACCATCGAGTATGGGAACTTGAGAGCGTTGATGTCGAAGCTTCCGCGGACTTGGTAGAAGCGGATCCGGTAAAGGTCGAGAAGGTTGAGGGAGATGAGTTCCTTCCGCCCCTCGGGGGTCGGCATCGACATTCCGACCGCGAAGACGACGATGTCCTTCCCGGCGTCGTGCATTTCGTCGTAATGGGCAAGGAAGTCGTCGACCCCTTGGATCTTTCCACCCATCACCCAGCCGCCGAAAACGAGGCAATCGTAGTCCCGGAGTTCCTTCTTCCAGCGGAATTTTTTCAGAGGCTTGGCCTCGGCTCCGACTTGGGAGGCGATTTCCTCGGCATACTTCGCCGTATTGCCGGTTTTCGAGGTATAGAGAACGATGGTCTTCATAGCCCGCCAATTCTAACACGCCGGATACAGACGCGCACATATGGTCCTCTTTTGTTGACATTTTGCAAATCTGAAACAAAAATCTTTGCAAAGGTTACTTATGCCAAGGTCAAAAGAATTAAATCAACAAATGCGCGATAAGCGTCGGGAGTCGATCCTCAGGAAATCCCTCCGCCTCTTTGCCTACGACGGTTACGATTCCTTGACTGTCGACGGAATCGCGGACGCCTGCCGCTGCTCCCACGGGCTCTTCTACTACTACTTCAAGAGCAAGGAAGAACTCTTCAACGCCGTCGTCGAAACATACTCGGCCAAGTATCCGTCCTTGATGATGGAAATCCGCCATATCGAGGAAATGCACGGAACGGCCGGACTCAAGGAATTCTGCAATTTCGTCGCCAAGCTTCTTTCAGAGGGTGGGGAAAAACTTCTCCTTTCGAGGCTTGTCGAGGTTCGCCGCTCCGCTTACTCGATCAGCGAGGAGGTCCGGGCCACCCTGAAGATTTACGACGCCCAAGACGTCGTCGCCCGCCTTCAGCGCGAGGCCAAAGAGGAAGGAACCGGAAGGTCGGAAAACGCCGAATGGGTCACATCCTTCTTCCTCGACTGGTTCACCGGCATCTCCTACCGCCGGATCCGCTACAAAGGCCTCAACTTCAAATGCCCGAAGCCCGAATACATCCTGAAATTCTTCCTCAAGGCGGCGGATTGAACTCCCGTTCCGTTGAATAAAAGCCCCTTTTGCGGGGCTTTTTACTTGTTGGCCTTTTTGCTTGCCTCTAGTTCCAAGAGCCTCTCGGCATCCTCGGCCCGGTTGAAGGCCTTGATGTTGCGATAGGCCTTCCGAAGCGAGGGGAAGAGCTGAAGATAGACGCTATGGTAAAGCGTGTCGTACTTTTTAGCGACACGTTCATCCGGCGTGAAGCAGTCGGCGGGATGAACCATCTTGGCGATGGCCTCTTCCGGGCTTTTGAAAGTCCCGACCGCCAAATAGGCGGCAATGGCCGCCCCGAGGGACGACGTCTCCGTCGTTTGGACGCGCTCGATCTTCCGATTGAAGATATTGGCCGCGATCTGGCAAATGGCCGGGCTATTGGCCCCGCCGCCGGAAACCCGGATTGTCGGGATCCGGTGCCCCACTTTCCTCTCAAAAGACTCGAAGCTCTCCCGAAGGGCGTAGCATAGTCCCTCGATGATGGCTCGGTAGAAATGGGCGCTAGTCGAGGAATCGCTCCAGCCGATGACCGTCCCTTTGGCCAAAGGCCGGGCTAGCCCGGGTCCCCAATAAGGCTGGAGGACCAATCCGTCGGCTCCCGGGGGGACGCTATCGAGCATCTTGTCGAGGTCCCGGGGACTGGCTTTGTAGGCAAATTCCTTCCGGAACCAGGAAACCATCCAAAAGCCCCGGTAAATCTGGACATCGAGGTTGTAGAAGCCGGGGATGCAGCTCGGATAGCCAGGGAGGAATCGCTCGGACTCCATATAGTGGTCGATCGTCGTCTCGATGCTGCAAGCCGTTCCAAGGGAAAGGGCTGCCAGCGAAGAGTCGATGACGCCGAGGCCCAGGGTTTCGCACGACTTGTCGCTCCCGGAAGCGATGAACCTCAGCCCCTCGGGGAGGCCCGTCTCCGCCGCGCATTTGGCCGAAACTCTCCCGAGTTCCTCTCCTTCCATTACCAAATCGGCCAGTTGGCTCTTCTTGACCCCGAAGATCTGCCCTTTGAGGTGCCTTTCGGGGTTCTTGTACCAGCGATGGCGTTTGAAATCGATGGGATAGTGCCCGACGGTCGAACTTGGCGAATCGGCGAGATGCCCGGTGATCAGGTAGGTGAAGTAGGCCGAGGCGTTCACGTATTTCTTCGTCTTGGCCCAGATTTCCGGTTCGTGCTCCTGCACCCAGTTGGCATACGAACGGGCCCGGTTCAGCTTCACCGTCTCGGTCATCCCGACCAATGCAAAAAGGAAGCGGTCGATAAGCGGGAGCTTCTTTTTGCAAGTGGCCAGCCGTTGATCGAGCCAGATGATCATCGGACGGACCGGCTGCATGTTCTCGTCGAGAAGGACGCAAGAGTCGCGGAAGCAATCGATAGTCCCCACCGTTACCTTTTTGAGGAGGTCGCCGTGGCTCGCGCTTAGCCGCTTGGCGGCGCGGCAAAGGCATTCGTAGTAGTAATCCGGGCGTTGCTCGGCATAGTTCGGAAGAGGGCTTACGTAAGGGGGATCGTAGTCTTCTTTTTCAAAGGCGATGACCGACCCGGTCTGGTCAAAGATGGCCACTTTGACGCTTTGCGTTCCGAAGTCGATCGTCAAAACCAATTGGGAATCGTTCATGATAGGGGCATTGTAACACTTCGCTTGCGACACAAAAGAAGCAATTGGCCGCGCGATTTCCTCGTTTCTATAACTATCGAAACTCGTTAAGACAAATGGATGCCCAATTGCAATATCGTCCCCAAAAAGGGGTTCTCTTCTCTAAAAACTCATTCCGGATACACGAAATTCTCGTAGGTGATGAGGTCGGCGTAGGGAGATACGCTCCTCAAGGCCTCCAAGCTTCGGATCGTCCAAGTGTTGACGAGACGGCCTTTCTTGCGATAGGCGAAGACTTTCTTATCGAGGAGGAGCCGCTGGTCAAGGTCGAGGGAATCGAAGAAGTTCCTTAGCCCCAGCGTCCACTTCCTTTCGAGGCAGACGAGAAGCGAAAGATGGAACCCGCTCTTGCTACCGAAGAAAAGGAGCGCCCGCGGGTCGAAAGATATGATGATGGCCTTCCTCGGGTCGACCCGACCTTGAAGGGCTGCCCGAGCCGCGTGGGACAAAGCCTTGATCGCCCGGTTGCCGCCGCAAGCCTTAAGCTCGATTACCATCGGAACCCGCCCGTCGTTTAGGCTCAGTACCTCCTCGAGGGTCGGGATTTCTTCCCCATCGAGAAGGCGGTAATCCCTCTTCAGCTCAGCAAGGGTCTTCTCTTCCACGGTTCCTTCCTTTCCGGTCACTCGTTTCAGGTCCGAGTCGTGGACGACGACCAATTGCCCGTCTTTGGTCAAATGGATATCGAATTCAAAAGCCTTGTCGTGGGCGATGGCGTTCCGAAAGGCCTCGAGGCCGTTTTCGGTCCGGGTTTCGTCATGGAGGCCCCGGTGGGCAATTCCTTTGCAGAAGCGCGTATCAAGGAAGTTTTTCCAGTCTTTCATCATAGGCAAAGTCTAGGACAAAAAGCAGGCGTTAGGGAGTACAGGCGCAACTGAAACCCAACGAGTATTGCAACCATCCGCCAAACAAGCGGCCAAATCGTTTGGGCAGCGGTCGACAAAACGCCCGCGATCTTTGGGCCGGACACGAAAAAAGGCCCCTTTGTTTTTGAAACAATCAGGGGGCCTTTTGCGGTTCGTTTCGCGGTATTGACCGTAAATGAGAATGCTGGAATCAATAGGCAAGGGGCCAATAGATGGCGATTTCGAGGTACCCGGAACTTTCGTAATAAGTGACACTGACGGCTATATCAGCGTTATCGGGAGAAACATACCAATACTCTTCCGCATCGTAGGTCCAGCCCTCCGCTAGAAGTTGGGCTTCGTAGGACTCCGTGCAATCAGTCGTGGTATAGCAGTTGAGATAGAGCATTCCATAGTCGACGAGCATGTCGTCAATCATGTAGCCGGTAAACTCGCCTTCCGGTGCCGGGATATCGATTCCGGTATAACCGTATTCGGCAAGGAGCGCGGCAAGTTCTTCGGCCGGGAATTCGTCCAATACCGGCGCCGGGGCGGCTTGGATGATGATTTGCGTCCCTTGGCCCTCGTAATATTCCGCATAGACGGCGACGGTACCCGTCGGATCGATATAGATATCGTTCTCGGCATCGTAGGTCCAGCCAGCCGCCTCGAGAGCGGCGTAATAGGTGTCGACTCCGTCAATGCCGCCGCAGAGGACGTAGGCAATTCCTAGAAAGCCCAAGTAATCAGTATTGACCTCGTAGTATTCGGCTCCTTCGAGAACCGGGAGCTCGACGCCGGAGGCATCGAGGGCGGCGAGTATCTCGTCGACCGCTTCCGTCGGCCATTCGGTAGACGGGGCGGGCATGAGGATGATGTAGAAGACGGAATACTCCGTGTCGTACCCCATGGCGAGGAAAACAGTCCCGGTCGAATCGACATAGCCCGAAAGGTTGCTTAGTTCGCTCGTGGTCCATCCGGCATCGGTCAAGGTAATCGCGTAATCCTCGCTGGGATCGGTGGCCGTATAGCCGTCAACCTCGATGTAGGGGTAGTCCGAACTCGGCTCATAAATGAGGTACTCGTCGGCTTCAAAGGCCGGGACCTCGACGCCGGTGATCCCGTAATAATACTCGAGGTAGTCAGCGATATCGGCCGACGGGAATTCGGTAATGGGCGGTTCTGTGTAGTAGAGATAAGCAATCATGCCACCGATCCCCTCCGAAGCGAAATTCTCAGTTTCGTCGAGGAAATAAATATCGATTTGGATGGCTGCCCCGTCGTCGAATTCGATGTCGAGAACGACTTCCCCGTCCATGATTTCGTAACCCATCGACCCATAGAGGTCGGTGTTGTCGACATAACCGGCATCGATGAGGACACTAGCCCAGTCGGTCACCAGCGAATAGTCGATATTGTCGGCGACGATGGCAAAGTTGCCGTTCGTGTCCTGCCCAAGATAAGGATCGGCTGCGGCCAAGTCGGCGGTCACCGGCGGGACGTGGTCGCCGGTAAGATAAGCGAGGTTCGCCTCCATTTCGGCGTCCCAGGTGCCAAGTTCGATTCCGTCTTCGCTCGTCGTGGAATCGGAAGGAGAGCTCGTGCTGTCTCCGCTGTCGATGGACGAAGAAGTCGATGAGGATCCCGGAATGGAGCCCTCGGATACAGATGAGGAATCGGTCCCGGCGAGTTCCGAAGAAGACTCAGCGGGGGTCGACGAGGAGGAGTCGGCGGTCACCCCGCCGCAAGAGGCGAGGCCGAGGAGAGCGCCGAGGGAAAGAAGAACCAACGCTTTCTTTTCCATGGTTTTTATGAGTTCCTTTCTTGTCCGTGTGGCACGAACATAGGCCAAATGTGCGGTGAGCAGGGCAAATGTCAACGGAAATATGACACATTGATAACTTTTTTTGCGAAGCCAGCCAATAGGCCCGGCGCTCATTTTCCTGGAATCCGACTCCTGAACAATGTAACGGCATTCCCTGCGGGGCTACGCCGTTCAAGGGCAAGCGCCCCCGGCCGCCGGGGCCCGCCATCAGGTAGACCTCCGAAAGCGGAAAGCCCCGAAAAGGCAACTGAGTGGGTCGCAAAAGGGTTCTTTCTTCTAATAAGAAGAAGCCGGTGTTATCATTTTTAACGCCAGGGCGCTCAAAGCGCCTAGTTACTTAGGAGGAAAACATGGCAGAAAAGAAGTACGTCTTCTCCTTCAAGGAAGCCACCGAGCTTCATCTCGGCAAGGACATCCTTGGCGGCAAAGGCTATGGCCTCGCCGAAATGACGGCGGCCGGCGTCAACATCCCGGCTGGCTTTACCATTTCGACCGAAGCCTGCACTCTCTACTACGAAAGCGGGAAAACGATCCCCAACTTCGTGTGGGACGACATCGTGAACCACATCCACGAAGTCGAAAAGGTGGACAACAAGTCCTTCGGGGGCGGAACCGGCGTTCCTCTCCTCGTATCTGTTCGTTCGGGCGCCCGCATCTCGATGCCGGGCATGATGGACACCATCCTCAACCTCGGTCTCAACGACACCACGGTCGAGGAACTCGCGAAGGCCAGCAGCAACGAGCGTTTCGCTTACGACTGCTACCGGCGCTTCATCCTCATGTTCACGAACATCGCCAAGGGCCACCCCCGCACCGACATGGACCGGATGCTCGACGAGATCAAGGAAGCGAACGGCTATAAGCTCGACACCGAAGTCACGACCGAGCAACTCAAGAAGCTCGTCCTCGAGTACAAGGCCTACTACAAGAAGACCTTCGGGGAAGACTTCCCGACCGATCCCTACGTTCAGCTCCGCGAAGCGGTCGCGGCTGTCTTCCGCAGCTGGGACAACGAGCGTGCCAACGTCTACCGTCAGATGAACGGCATCCCCTACGAATGGGGCACCGCCGTCAACGTCCAGACGATGGTCTTCGGCAACATGGGCGAAGATTCGGGCACCGGCGTTGCCTTCTCCCGCAACCCGTCCACCGGCGAAAAGAACATCTACGCCGAATTCCTCCCGAATGCTCAGGGCGAAGACGTCGTCGCCGGCATCCGGACCCCGCTCCACATCGACGAGCTCGCCAAGCGGATGCCTGAAGTCTACAAGGAGTTCATGGCCACCATCGCGCGCATGGAGCACTACTTCCGCGACATGCAGGACATGGAGTACACCATCGAGCGCGGCAAGCTTTACTTCCTCCAGACCCGGAACGGCAAGCGGACCGCCCGGGCGGCTGTCAAGATTGCCTGCGACCTCGTCGACGAAGGTCTCATCGACGAAGAAGAGGCGACCCTCCGCGTCGAGCCGAAGGCCCTCAATGACCTTCTCCACCCGACTTTCGATCCGGCCGACCTTAAGAAACACACCCCGGTCGTAACCGGTCTCCCGGCCTCCCCGGGCGCCGGCACCGGCGCTCTCGTCTTCACGGCCGAGGAAGCCAAGGCTCGCCATGACGCCGGGACCAAGGTCGTCCTTGCCCGGGCCGAAACCTCTCCGGAAGACATCATCGGCATGGTCAACGCCGAAGCCATCATCACGGCTCGCGGCGGCATGACCTCGCACGCCGCCGTCGTTGCCCGTTCGATGGGCAAGTGCTGCGTTGCCGGCTGCACCGATGCCATCATCAACGAAGAAGCCAAGACCATGACCATCAAGGGCCATGTCTACCATGACGGCGACATCGTTTCCGTCGACGGCTCCACCGGCCATGTCTACGAGGGCTCCATCGCCATGATGGACGCTTCCCTCTCCGGCGACTTCGGCCGCCTGATGGGCTGGGCCGACAAGTACCGGAGGCTCAAGATCCGCGCCAACTGCAACACCCCGCTCGATGCCCAGAATGCCCGCAAGTTCGGCGCTGAAGGCATCGGCCTCTGCCGGACGGAGCGCATGTTCTTCGCCGATGACCGGATCCTCAACATGAGGTCCATGATCCTTAGCGACACCGCCGAGCAGCGCGAAGCCGCCCTCGAGCGCCTCCGCCCCTATCAGGTTAGCGACTTCTACGCCATGTACATGGCCAACCCGGACAGCCACGTCTGCATCCGTCTCCTCGATCCGCCTCTCCACGAGTTCCTCCCGGAAATCCACGAAGAAGAGAAGATCGAAGGCATTGCCAAGGCCCTGAACGTCTCGGTCCAGAAGGTCAAGGAGCGCATCGAGCAGCTCCATCAGGCCAACCCGATGATGGGCTTCCGTGGCTGCCGCCTCTGCGTTGCCTACCCGGAAATCTACCGAATGCAGGCCACGGCCATCATCCAAGCGGCCCTCAAGGCCAGCAAGGAACTCGGCCACGACATCGAGCCGGAAATCATGATTCCGCTCGCTGGCGAGGTCAAGGAATTCAAGTGGGCCAAGGCCGTCGTCACCGAAGCCGTCGAGGCCGAGATGAAGAAGGAAGGCCACACCCTCTCCTACAAGATCGGAACGATGATCGAAATCCCGAGAGCCTGCCTCCGCGCCGGCGACATCGCCAAGGAAGCGGAATTCTTCTCCTTCGGGACCAACGACCTCACGCAGCTCACCATGGGCTTCTCCCGTGACGACTCCGGTCAGTTCCTCCCCTTCTACTACGATCGCAAGATCTATGAGTTCGATCCCTTCCAGACCGTCGACAGGGAAGGCGTTGGCGAACTCGTCAAGATCGCCTTCGACCGCGGCCGGGCCACGCGTCCGGAACTCGTCGTCGGCGTTTGCGGCGAGACCGGCGGCGATCCGGCGTCCATCGCCTTCTACGATGGAGTCGGCCTCGACTACGTCTCTTGCTCTCCGTTCCGGGTGCCGCTTGCCCGCCTTGCCGCGGCCCAGGCAAACATCCTCCACAAGCGGGCAACCGCCAAGAAGTAATCGCTTCTAGCCACAAGGAGGCTCTCCCTCAGGGGAGGGCCTCTTTTTGCTATTCCAATGGCTTTTTGCTGCGGAAATTCGCATAATGATCCAGGACAATAGATTATGACCGAACGCGAGAAAATGCTGGCCGGGCGCATTTACGATCCGACCGACCCTGAGCTGGCCTGCCTATCGAAGGAAGCCAAGCACAAGGCCTATCTTCTAAACCAAACGGACCCGACCGACGAACAAACTTACGCGAATAGGCTTCGCGAACTTTTCCCGGGACTGGGTGAGAATTCCTATATCGCCCCAGGGGTTCAAGTCGATTACGGGATCCATTTCACGACAGGCCGCAACTTCTATGCCAACCACGGCTTCGTCGTCCTCGACGTCTGCCCCGTCACTTGCGGGGACAACGTCATGTGCGGGGTCGGGGTCCATCTCGTCGCGCCCGTCCGCCCCCTCCTCTCCTCAGAACGGAATCCGCGCCTGCAAAAGGACGGAACCGTCCACGACCTCGAATATGGAAAGCCGATTGTCGTCGGCAACGGCGTTTGGCTCGCTTCCGACGTAACGGTCTGCGGGGGCGTAACGATCGGCGATAACGCCGTTATCGCGGCCGGGGCCGTCGTGGTCAGCGACATTCCTTCGGGCGTCCTGGCCGGCGGGGTCCCCTGCCGGGTCATCAGGCCGCTCACGGAAAAAGACCGCCTCGGGGTTTACGAGGATTAATCGAATTCGCGAAGGAGAAGCGTTCTTTCGCTTTCGTAGTCGAAAGGGTTGATTTCCTTGTTCCGATAAGCGACCTCAAGGACAGCCATGGCCTGGCTTTTGGCCCCGCTTTTGCGGAGGCGTTCGACCTCATCGAGCACCTTTTCGCGGGCCGACGGGCCGGAGGCCGGTCCTTTTTTCTTGCGGAAGAAAGAGAAAGCGCTCATCCTATCAACTCCTCGTAATAATCGTATTGCTTCTCGTCGGGCAAAACAAAGACAACGATCGGGGCTTTTTCGTGCCGCGAATGGTAAATCTCCACCGCATCGCACGCCACTCGGGCAGCTTCGCGGTAGGGGTAGCGGTTCCCGCCGGTCGCCAAGGAAGAAAAGGCGACGCTTCTCAAACGGCGCTTTTCCGCAGCGGCCAGAGCGTTCCAATAGCCTTGCCGGAGCGCTTTCTCATCGCGCGCGGCGACCCGTACTTCGACTTTGGGGACCGTAACGGCAATAAGCTTGGAAGACGGGATATTCCTTGAAGGGAGGACGTAGGCTGTTCCAAGAGGCTTTTCTTGGCTCTTGCCGGCATCTTTCAAGGTCCGTAGGCTCTCTTTGAAGGAAGGGCCGACGACCGCCTGGATCTGAGCCTCTAGCGAGGTGTCACCCGGAACGAGGCTCCCTTCGAGGCTCGGATTCACGGAAAAGACGATCGCATCGGATGCGACGCGGCGGATGTCGCCTTTCCAATAGGCCGTCTTAGGAAGGGAAGAGAGCGGGAGAGTCAAGGGATCGAAGGACCCTCGCTCAGCCGCTTCCTCTGAGAGAAGGGCGTCGATATCGCGCTTGACGGCCAAGGGAAGTCCCTCCCCTTCATAAAAGGAAAGAAGGCTTTGAAGAGCCTTCCTTAAACCTTGATATGTCGATAAATCCCGCGGAAGGAACCGCTCGAAGGAGGCATAGCGCCCCCGAAGGAAAGCGACGATTTCCGCCAAGCGGGAAAGTGGAAGCGGCATTATTTCATCTCAATGAGATTGTATTCACGGCTTCCAAGCCCGATTTTCTCCCCTTGGATCAAAGCGGCTTCCCAGTCGACATGGGGATTGTTGTCATGGAAGACTTGGCCCGTCTTCTCTCCTTTGGCCAGATTGTCGCCAAGCTGCGAGTTGCGGAAAGCCGTTTGCTTGTTGCAGAGGTCGACGCAGGCCTGATCGAGGGCCACGGGATCGCTCGAACAAAGCATGCCGACGTCGGGGATGATCGGGGCATCGTTTTCGCCATGGCAATCACAATTCGGGGAAACGTCGGTGATAAGAGCGATGTGAAAGCAAGGACGGCCATCGACGACCGCTTTCGTATATTCGGCGATTTTGTAACCCAGAAGAGTGTTCGAATTGTACTCAATCGGGGAGATGGCATCGAAAGAACAGGCGCCGATGCAGCGGCCACAGCCCTTGCACTTCTCGACGTCGACCACGGCTTTGTTATCGACATAGCTGATGGCATCGGATCCGCACTCCTTGGCGCAGCGGCGGCAGCCGCGGCACTTCGCGGCATCGATCCTCGGCTTTCCGTTACTATGCTGATCCATCTTGCCAGCCCGCGATCCGCATCCCATGCCGATGTTTTTCATGGCTCCGCCGAAACCGGCTTCCTCGTGCCCTTTGAAATGGGTAAGGGATATGAATGCATCGGCATCCATGACGGCGCGGCCGATATGGGCGCACTTGATGTATTCGCCTCCGCGAACCGGAACATCGACTTCATCGGTTCCTTTGAGCCCGTCGCCGATAATGACGTGGCAGCCGGTCGTCGTCTCGTTGAAACCGTTCATCTGAGCGCAGGTAAGATGGTCGAGGGCGTTTTTCCGGAAACCGGGATAAAGCGTATTGCAATCGGTCAAAAACGGCTTGCCACCGGCCTCTTTGACGAGATCGGCCACAGCCTTGGCGTAGTTCGGACGGAGGAAAGAAAGGTTGCCATACTCGCCAAAATGCATCTTGATTGCGACGAATTTCCCTTCGAAATCAATGTCTTTGAACCCGCCTTTGATCAGAAGCCTTTGAAGTTTGTGAGTCAGCGATTCTCCGACGTGGACACGGAAGTCGGTGAAATAGACATTGCTAGCCATATTGTGATCTTTCTCCTTCTTAAAGTTTGTCGATGGCGTTCTTGAACGAAGTCGTCCCTTTTATTGTAGTCGTCTCCGTACTTTCGCGCGCCATCCTATAAGGATGTTTTGGTGTTTTTTCGCGATTAGTATCGGCAATTCGGCCAGTAAGGGTTGCTTCCGCTTGATGAACGGGACCCTTGGATGGTTCTGCAGAGGCATCGCTTCGAGCGGTTAGGGAAAATGGAATACCTCCGGTGCGGGCAATGGTTTTCAAATATAAAGTGATGGCCGTTGTCATAGAAAGTCCGAGTTCATCAAGGACATTTTCGGCGTCCTGTTTGACTTGCTTATCTATTCTCAGGTTTAGCGTATCTTTTCCCATATTTAATTACCTTTTTGCCAAACTCTCTGTAACGCGTTTTGCGTTACATTGAAACGTTGTTTGCGTTACATATAGATTATATGAAAAAACTTGAGGCAAAACCAAAAATCATGGATGTTTTCTCTCTGTGTCCGGACGATTGTGCCTAGAGGGATTTGAACCTTATCGCATTCCGCGAATCGACTTCCCCAACGACCTTCCCTTTTAAGTGGATGTCCTCACCGTCATCGATATACCCGATCTGGGTTGAAGCGATCCAAATCCGTCCCGTCTCGTCAATTTCGCAAAAGGCCTTTTTTCCCAAATACAGAACGCCAATCCCGTCTTTGGTTCTTCCAACGTATCCGATCAACTCGCTATTCAGGAAAACATCCTGGCCATAGACGCACGTCCAATCCATTCAAAGGCCCTCCTCAAATGTCTTTCTCACCAGCAATCATAATCTATGACAGGGGGTTGCGACCTGATATTTGCCGCCTTTTAAAGAAAAAACAGGCTTGGGAACTAAGTTTCCAGCCTGTTTGAGCAACAGCTCATTTCGACTCTATTTTCGTCTTGAGAGCCTTTTCCCGGAGTTTTGCGGCATATCCTGGCTTGTTGACTTGCCTTCCTCTGGCAATCGCCATCGCACCCTTCTCGACGTCGGAGGTGATCGTCGAGCCGGCCGCTACGAAAGCTTCGTCGTCGACCTTAACCGGGGAGATGAGCGTCGAGCCGCTTCCGACGAAGGCGCGGCTTCCGATTTCGCTATGGAATTTGTTCACCCCATCATAGTTCGCGACGATGGTCCCGCAGCCGATGTTCGTTCCTTCTCCGACGGTCGCGTCCCCCAAGTAGGAGAGATGCATCGCCTTGCTGCCGCTTCCGAAATCGACGTTTTTGAGCTCCATGAAATTTCCGATGTGGGCATCGTCTCGAATGACAGCATTTCCCCGAATCCGGGCATAAGGGCCAACCTGAACCTTTTGGCCAAGGGTTGAGTCGACGACATGCGAGCTAAGAACGAAGCCCTCGTCGCCCATCGTAACGTTCTCAAGATAGGAATTCGGGCCGATGACATTCTCGGAACCGATGGCTGTCCTGCCTAGGATCGTTGTGTTGGGCTTGATAATGGTATCGGCACCAATCTGAACGTAAGGGCCGATGTAGGCAGTGTCGGGATCTTCGATGGTGACGCCCGAAAGCATGAGGCGCTCATTGATTCTCTTTTGCATGGCCTTGGCCGCGGCAGCTAGTTGGACGCGGTCATTGATGCCGGACATTTCCACCGGGTCCTCGGCAACATACCCGTCTACTTTGAGTCCCTTTGAAGCAAAGATCCCAATGACGTCAGTCAGATAGTATTCCCCGGCCGCATTGTCGGTCTTCAGTAGCTTCAGCGAGTCAAAGAGAACTTTGTTGTCGAAGATATAGACGCCGGCATTGACTTCCTTGATATCGTGCTGTTCGCCAACGAGGTCTTTCTGCTCAATAATGCCTTCGACAAGACCGCTTTTCCTCACAATTCGGCCATATCCTTTCGGATTTTCGGCAATGAAGGTCAAAACGGTCAAGTCGTTGCCGTTCTTTTCGTGGAATTCAAAGAGGTTTTGCAGCGTTTCCGCCCGCAAAAGCGGCGTATCCCCGCAGCAAATGATTGTTTCTCCTTCTTTTCCCTCAAGAATCGGGGCCGCCATCATGACGGCGTGTCCGGAACCTTTTTGTTCCTTCTGCCATACGATTTCGGCGCGTCCTTCCGCCACCTTGCTTGAAGTGGCGCCGCCGAAACCCAAAACGGCAATCAGGTGTTCAAGGGAGCAAGCGTCGAGGGCATCCATGACGTAAGCCATGAGCGGCACCCCTAGTAACGGGAAAGAAACTTTCGAGACATCGTCGCGCCTCGACTTCATCCGGGACCCTTTCCCGGCCGCGAGAATGATCGCGTAACGTTCTGCGTTTGCCATAACGGCAATTATACAAGAGTCTTCGTCAACCTAGTAACGTAGCCCAGGCTTTCGTACTTCCGGTAAGATTCCTTGGCAAGTTTTGCATTGCTCGTCAAAGCAAACACCGTCGAACCGCTTCCGGACATCGAGACAACACGGAACCCGTCGAAGCGGAGAGAGTCGACGATTTCCTCGATTTCCGGCAAAAGATAGGAACTGGTCGACTGGAGGTCATTTCCAATCAAACGGGCAAGAGCCTCCTCGTCGCCGGCGGCCAATGCGGCGGTAATCTTCTTGGTGTCGATTTCAAGATTCTCCGGTTTCCTTTCGTCGTAAGTTTGGAACACTTTCTTGGTCGAAAGGCCTTGAACCGGCTTGACGAGAAGGCAAAGAAAAGATTTCGCTACCGCAATCGGTTCCAGCTTCTCGCCGATCCCCGTGACGATGGAGGGGCGCATTTTTAAGAAGACCGGCACGTCGGCCCCGATTTGAAGCCCAATTTCATTGAGCATGTCGTCGTCGGCTTTGAGCTGAAGCAAGTTAACGATGGCCTTGATGACGGCCGCGGCATTGCTCGAGCCGCCGCCCAAGCCCGCCGCGAAGGGGATCTCTTTATGGATGTTCACGACGAAATTGTCTTTGAAGCCGAAAGCCTCGCGCAGTTTGCAAATGGCTTTGGTGCAGAGGTTGTGGCGGGAAAAATCGAGGCTCGCATCGTCGCAGGTAACGAAAGTATCGATTGAATACGGAGCTTTGTTGACCTCGATCACGTCGTGGAGATCGAGGGGGAGGTTGACCATTTCAAGGTCATGGAAACCGTCGGCTAAGGAGCCGAGGATCCGCAGCGACAGATTGATTTTCGCGTGGGAGCGAACAATAAGGCTGTTTCGGTGGAACAACATATGCGCGCAAGAGAATATTAGTAGAGAATGGCCTTATTGCAACGAGGAAAGTAGGTGGAGCAATTCATTGAGCGAAAGCTCCTCGGGCCGCGCATTCTTCGGAAGGCCGCTTTCGTCGAGGGCCCTTTCGGCCCGGGCCCCGTCCCCGATATAGGACGTCAGGTTGTTGAAGACGTTTTTCCGTCGATGCATGTATAGGCCCTTGGCCAAGGCATAAAGACACTTGGCCGTCCCCATATCGGCCCCTTCCTTCGCCTCGAGGGAGAAAACGGTAGAAGTCACGCTAGGCGGAGGCACAAAGGAGGCGGCCGGAACGTTGAACAGTTTCTTCATCGAAAAGCGATAGGAAAGGAGAACGTTGAGGGGGCCGGCGTCCTCGCCCGTTGCCGCCTTCAAGCGGTCGTAAACTTCCTTTTGGACCATGAAAACTGCCTTCCTTGCCTTCGCTCCCTCGAGGAGGAAGCGCTCTAGAAGGGCTGAGGTGATGTAATAAGGCAGATTACCAATGACCGAGTCGTAATTCGCGAAATCGCTTTTCAAGGCATTCTCAATGCGGGGATGGACGTTCGGAAAGGCGCAGAAATCGCTTTGGAGCTTGGCCACAAACCCTTCGTCGACGTCGATTAGGTCGCAATCCCCTTGGCTTAGGGCCAGGAAATAGGAAAGCGACCCGGCTCCGGGGCCGATCTCAAGGACACGGTCTCCCTCCTTGATGCCGAGGGCGTCGACCGCAGCTTTGGCGGCTTTGGGATCGACAAGGAAATTTTGCCCTAACTGCTTCTTGGCCAAGAGGCGATACTCTTTTATTTTCTCAAAATACTTACTTTCTTCCATCGATCAGTTCCTCTTTGCTAAGCCCCAGGGCGTTCAGCCGTTTCAAAAGGGTCTTCCCGTTCGCGTGACCAAGGGAAAGACGGCGGCCAAGCTCTTCCCGCCTCGATGAGGAATCGGCTTGCCCAATGAGGCCGACTTCGGCCAAATCCGCCATCGTTAAGGAGGGTTTTGCAGGTGTTTTTTCGGGAATAAGGTGTTTCAACGCTTCAAGAATCGTCCCCTTGTCGCTTTCGGCAACGCCCACCTTGTGACGCTTGATGGCCTTTTCTTTCGGAATGAAGGCATGAAGCACGCCCGGTACTTCCCGGGCAATGGAATCTCTTATCTTCTTGCCGGGTGAGTCCGGGTCGGTCAGGACGACGACCGTTCTCCTTTCTGCGGCCTTTTTCAGATACCCGATTGTTTCACGTGAAATAGCACTGCCGTTGGTCGTTATGAAGTCCGCTTCAATAAAACTCCCGATGAAATCGACATCCGACTTCCCCTCGACGACAATGATGGCATCAAATTTCGTTTTATTCATGTTTCACGTGAAATAGTTCGATGGCGTTGGCGGTCGTTTTTTCCTCGACTTCCCTAAAGGGAAGTTTTTTGATTTCGGCTGCCATTTCCGCCACGTAACGGAGGTAAGCCGGCTCGTTGCGCTTGCCCCTCATCGGCGTCGGAGCCATATAGGGGGCATCGGTCTCCAAAAGGAGGCGATCGAGAGGGCAGGCAGCCAAGGCTTCCTTTGGCTTAATGGCGTTCTTGAAGGTAATCGGCCCGTCAAAGCCGAAGTAAAGACCCAGCTTGGCAAACCGGGCCAGCATTTCGGCCGATCCGCTATAGCAATGAAGGACGGCACCGGCCTCCACCGGGACGGCGCTAAGGAGGTCAAAGGTGTCCTCCAGCGCGTCGCGCGAGTGGATCGACATCGGCTTTCCGACGCGATTCGCCAATTCGATTTGAGCCAAGAAAAAGGCTTTTTGGATCGTTTTGGTATCCTCGTCATTCTTCCAATGGTAGTCGAGACCGCATTCGCCGACAGCGACGCATTTCGGGTCGTCGGTCAACTCGGCGATGCGGTTGAGGTCAGCCATCGTCGCCCCATCAAGGTTTTCGGGCTGAAAGCCGGCCATGAAATAGACTTCCCTGTACCGGTGGCTGAGTTCCTGGGCCCGATAGGAGCTCGGAAGGTCCCAACCAGGAACGATAAAACGCTCAACGCCGGAGGCAAGGCCACGTCGAATGACTTCTTCGACGTCGTCCTTGAAGGCATCGTCGTTCAGGTGGACGTGAGTATCGATAAGCATGTCATTTACCTACGCAGAAGCGGGAGAAAATCTCGTCGCTCAAGTCTAGTGTAGCCTCTTCGCCGAGAAGTTTCCTCAGAGCCGTGTAAGCCCCCAAGACGGCGCTTGAGAAGAGGTCGAGCGTGTCCTCTTTGGCGTTTTCGAGCGCTTCGCCGAGGCTACGGGAAGCTTTCGCAAGAAGGGAAAGCTGACGCGAGGAATTGAGGGAAGGCCGGGCGGAGGCGCCGGCGCTTACCCCGGCTTCCTTGGCCAAGGCATCCAAGAGCTGGGCTTTTTCCCTCCGGGCGGCCGACAGATAGATTCTCTTGGCTTCAAGGCGGCTTTTTCCTTCCCGGAGATCTTCTTTGTTGACAACCACGAGGAAGATCTTGCCGCGAGCCTTCCTTTCGATGTCCTTCTCTTCCTCGTCGAGAGGCCGGTCTTCGTCAAGGACGAGGACGACGGCGTCCGCCTTATCGACGGAGGCCAGCGATTTCTCGATGCCGATTCTTTCAATTTCCTCCGGATTGTCGCGAAGGCCGGCCGTATCCAGAAAACGGAAGACCAACCCTTTGTAACGCGCTTCGCCTTCGACGACGTCCCGCGTCGTGCCGGGTATGGGGCTCACGATGGCTTTCTCCTCGCCAAGAAGGAGATTCAAAATGGTGCTCTTCCCGACGTTGGGCTTGCCGACGAGGGCGACTTTAAGGCCGTCTTTGACAAGGCGCCCTTCCTGTCCTTCCGCGATCAGGGAATCAATCTCTCCCTTGATCGAGGAAGCCTCGGCTTCGGCCTTTTCGAGACTCAGCGCTGTCTCCTCCTCGTACTCGGGATAATCGAAGCCGACCTCGACGGAAGCAAGAAGCGAAGCCAAGCGGTCGCGAAGGGGCTTAAGAATGGCGCTAGCCTTCCCTTCTAGGGACATAAGAGCCAGTTTCTGAGCTTCGTCGCTGGCAGCTTCAATCAAGTCATTCACGGCTTCGGCTTCGACAAGGTCGATCTTCCCGTGAAGAAAGGCCCGAGAAGTAAACTCCCCGTTGGTCGCGTAACGAGCACCCAAGGCTAGACAACTATCGATGATCCGCGTCGCGATAAGGGGGGAGCCGTGGCAAAAAATCTCTAAGGCGTCCTCGCCGGTCAAGGAATGCTCGGCCGGATAGCAAAGGATAACAACCTGGTCGATGCGTTCTCCTTTCTCGTTGGACCAATACCCAACAAAGGAGGAACGCTCTTCGATTAAACCGAGCTTTTTGGAGAACAACTTTTCCGTCAAGCGGAAAACGCCCTCGCCTGAGGAACGGATCACGGCGAGGGCGCTTTTCAAAGGAGGAGTGGCAAGGGCTACGATGATATCGCCCATCGGAATCAGTGCTTGCGCATCTTTCCTTTCACGGAATGCACGCGAATCGACCCGCCCATCGTCTTAACAAGACCTTTGGCATAGACGATTGCTTCTTCTTGGGTGTCGAAGAGGCGAATGGCCTTGACGCCGGTGGCAAGCTTCACTTGCCATTTGCCGCTGTCGGCTTGCTTCGACACGTGGTAGACACGGGGCCGGTTATTGTACGTCGCGATGTCCTTTTTCGGAGTTGCGGGGGCATCGGGCGTAGCTGGCGCGGCTTTTTCGACAGCTTCGACTTCCTTTCCTTCCTCGGGAACCGCGGTCGCGTCGTCTTTGGCCGGGGCCATCGTTCCGGTGCTCGGATTCCTTGCCGAACGGATGCTTACGATGGTCGCTGGCCGGCGGGGCAAAGGCTCTTCCCGGTAAGCGTCGGCTAGTTCTTTCGGGGCTTTCTTCACGAGGATGACGCGGGGTTTAGCCTGGGCCGGGGCCTCTTCCTCGACTGGAGCCTCAACCGAAGTCGGGGTTTCCTCGGGAACCGGAGGTTCTTCGTCGGCGGCCGTCGCCGGAGCCGGGGCCTCTTCCGCGGAGGTTTCTTCTTCAACCGGGGCTTCGGCCGGTGCCTCTTCCCCCTTTACTTCTTCGACAGTAAGCGTAGGCTTCGGCTCGGTAGCTTTGCGAAGCCCGGCCTGAATGAGCCAATAAACAACGCCAAGTAGATACGCGCCGGCGGCAATCGCCACCGAGATAAGGGCGGTCTGCCAGATCGGAGTAACGGCCGGGTCAAAGATTTCATAGCCGTGGTAGCCGAGGTTCCCACCCCAGCCGAGAGCTCCGAAAATGGCATTCATGATGACCCAGATGTAAACCGGGAAAGGAAGCAAAACGGTAATAAGGAAGGGGGTTTTGTGGTCAAATTCGGTGAAGAGGCCAGATATAAGGGCAAAGAATGGGGCAAAGCCCATGATCATCCAGACATTGTTGAGGGGGTTATCCCAAGCGAGGTTGGCGAGCGGGGAGTCGTAGCAAAGGTCCATTGCGATGGTGAAGATCACGCCTGCAAGGACCGAGACCGTCGAAGCGTCTTTAAAGAAAGCCCAGAACCTCCCTTGGATGGTCGGTTTCGCCAACCGGCAGATGTCGAGGACGATGCGGCCAAGAACCGCAAGGCCAAGGAAGCCGTTAGCAACATAAATCAACAGATAGAGGAGGTAACGCCTCTGGCCGAGAACCTGGAAGCCCGGCCAGAAGGCCTCAACCCAATCGAGCTGAAGGTTCGCGAGAACGAGGCTGAAGAAAGTGAAGGCAAGTGGCACAAGAGCCAAGATGTTTAAGACCAAAGAGGCCACGGTGCGCGACTTTTTCATACGCTTGCTCCTTATAAAATCCTTCTAATGATATATGTTTCTCGCATTTCTTTGCAAAAAATCTAAAAGAAACCGGCCTGAGGGCCGGGATTTCTTAGTCGACGTATTTGATGACGACCGCGCGTTCGGTTCCTTCGCCTTCGCTTTCGGTCGTGATGTGCTCCATGCCGGTGAGGCAGTTGTGCACGATCCTTCTCTCGTCGGGAGTCATCGGCTCGAGCTTGGCATCCATCCGGTCGCGGACGACGTCGCGGGCGGTCCGACGGGCAATCCGTTCGATCCGCTCGTACTTGTCTTCCTTGTATCCGCCGACATCAAGAAGGATCCGATAGCGGTGACGGAACTTGTTACTGACAGCAAGGCGGACCAGCTCGTTCAGGGCTTGGAGAGTCCTTCCGCCCTTTCCGATGAGGACCGGGTTCCGCTCGCTATCGAGCGAAATGCGGATGACGTCTTCCTCGACATCGGCGCTGGTCGAAACCTCGATTCCGAGGGCGCCGATCGCTTCCCTAAGGTACTCTTGGGCATAATCGACCGCGTCGTCGATGGTGTAAACCTCGATCGTCGCTTTCTTGGAGAAGAGGCCGCTCTTCTCCTCGATAACCTTGTAGGAGAGTTCCTTGACCTCGAGCCCGAGAGCGATGGCTGCGTCCTCGAGGCAGGCATCGACCGTCTTGTTGGTGAATTGCTTCATAGCCTAGATTCCTTTCTTCTGCTTTGCCATTTTCTTCCCCATGAAATACTGGGTGATAGCCGTTTGGAGCATCGAGATGAGGGCGCCGATGGCCCAATAGACGCCCATGGCCGCCGGGAGGGAGAAGCCCATGACGACGGTGACGACGAGCATGATGATGTTAACCCATTTCATCGTCTTGGCGTTCTTGTCGGCCGCCGGATTGGCGCTTAGCTTCTGGAGCTTACGGTTCCGACGCTTGGTAATCCATTGCGGGAGCATCATGGCGAGGAACTGGAGAACCGCCATGATAAGGAAGAGGACGAGGGCCGTCCACCATCCATTGCTATTCAGGTACCATTCGCCCGAGAAGTCGAAGAGAATCGAGGAAATCGGAGACGAAAGCTGAACCCCGAGAACCTCGCCCGAGGTAAGGACGGCGCTGCCTTGGAGGGCGCCCCAGACGCAAATGAAGATGGGGAACTGGAAGACGAGAACCAAAAGCATCGAAAGCGGATTGATGTGGTTCCGCTTGTAGAGCATCATCTGCTCCTGTGAAAGGCGCTGCTGTTCGGCTTTGTTGGTGTTGGAGTTCGGATACTTGGCCTGAAGCTTGGCAATTTGCGGCTGCAGAGCCTGCGTCCGCTGCTGGTCGAGGGCGCTTTTCAAAGTGACGAGTTGGACGACAGCCCGAACAACGAAGGTTACAAGGATGATCGAAACGATCTGCCCAATGCCAGTAAGGGCGGGCTCGATGCCGACCGCGAAGGTGTCGACGAGCCAAGCCACCGGGTAGACGATGAGGCCTTCAAATGGGCCTTTGCCCCAAGCGTACCCCCAATCTTTGATCGTCATCGAGACTTCCCAATTGCCGTTGGGACCATAATGGCCGTAGGAGTCGTTGATGGTGCTATTCGGCACCGTGGCAATGCAGCTGCGGTTGGCGTTTACCGTCGTGTTGACTTGTGTTTTGTAGTAAGAAAGGAAGTCGTCGCTGGCCGAAGCCGCGATCCCTAGCGATTTGTCGATTTCCTCGACCCAAGCGTCGAAGTAGGCCCAGGTGGTGTCGTTGTCGCCATAGAACTTCACATAGCCAAAGAGCCGGAGAATCGAATCGGGGTTCTGCTCCGCATCGGCGGCGGTCGGATTCGGATCGACATAGGGGTTGATTTGCTCAGCCGTAACGGTGGCCTTGCTTAGCCCGGCAAAGAGATCAGATCCGCTCTCCTGAGCGGTCTCGATAGCTTTGTCGAGCACCTTCTTGTCGAGTTCTTTCCAGAAGTCTAACGTCGGAATGGCATAGGAATTGCTCGCCGCGCCGGCGATGATGTTTGTGTTCAGGTAGGTTGCCGAGGCGGCAGCGTAGGTGCCGTCGGCATTGACTGGGATGTAGGCGTAGAGGCTGTCGTTCCCCTCTTCCGGATAAACAGGCCAGGAAAGCCCATCCCCTTGGTAGTCTTCCGGCACTTCGTCCTTGTCGCAATAAACCGTGACGCCCTGTTCATAGGCATAGGCAATCGAAGCGGCATCGCGATTAGAGCAAAAAGAAGCCGTGCAGCTAGAGAGGACAAGCGCACCGCCGAACAATCCTAAGGCAGCGAGCAGTTTTATTTTTGCTGATTTGTTCAAAGTGTATCTCCAAGTGCAGCCAGGGCCTTCCCGAGTTCTTCCTTGTTCTCGTGGAACTTCTCGGGGTCGTAGTTCTTCCTGACGATGACGACGAGATCGGCCGCCTCCCTCGTGTCGAGGAAGGCGTCGAGCATGCACCGGACCTGGCGTTTGATCAAGTTCCGGCGAACCGCGTTCCCGTTCTTTTTGGAAACCGAGATTCCCACCCTCAGTTTATCTAGGGAGGACTTCCGCTTGAAGAGAATGAAGTCGCTGGTCCTTAGCGAGGTCGGGCTTTTTTCCACCTCGAGGAACTCTTCGTGGGCGAGAATCCGGTTGCCTTTTTTCATCAAGCGGAAAGCTTAGGCCGCGATGCGGGCCCGGCCCTTGAGGCGGCGGCGAGCAAGGACCTTGCGGCCGTTGTGGGTCGCCATCCTGGCGCGGAAGCCGGCAACGTTCCGGTGCTTAACCTTGGAAGGCTGATACGTTTTCTTCATGTTTATTACCTCCGAAATTTGCGTGCAGCGCGATTATACCGGCTCGCTAAACCCGTAACAACAAAAATCGCGCCCACACGCGCATGAGCGACTTATCAACATTTTTGAAAACAATGACTGGAAATTTCACATTTTTTCGCTTTTCTTGTTTCATATGGCGAGTTTTCCACATATAACCGCGCCCTTAGGGCGCTTTTTCACCGAAAATGTGGAAAACTACCGAAGTAGGAAGTGCATCGCAAGTCAAGAAAAAGTTCTTCACGCCGCGGTGGATACGTTTTCCACAACTTGGTGGAGAAAATTAAATTGTTGCGGCAGCCGCTAATGTTTTGCTATTAGATTGATGGTGGAAAACGCCATAAATTTTATAGTTTTCCACCATCATAGTTATCCACAAAAGTTTTCCACCATTTATCCACATTCAAAAAGATGTGGAAAACTTCTTTTGCCGATGTTTTCGAGGTTTCCCACAGATGGTTCGGTGGAAAACATAACTCTTTTGGTGGAAAACCTTCCACAACCATCTTCTTTGGCTAAACTTTAAGCCGTTCACAGCATATGGAAACCGCATCGATCAGCGAACTCACCGCCCTCTGGGGACGCGTCCTCAAACGCTTGGATGAAGCGCTTGACAAGCAAGTATACGAAACGTTTTTCAAAGACTCCTACATATACTCAATCGACGGCAAGACGATCAACGTCGTTGTCAACTCCAAGCTGGCCGCCCAAATCATCCCGGCCAACTACTGGCAGCAAGTGGGGGACGCCTTGGCCGAATGCACCCAAACCGACTACGGCATCCGTTACGTAACCAAGGGCGATATTTCCGAAGGTACGCAAATTACGCCCGCAAAACCCGCCTTCTTTTCCGATTCTTACATAAAACCTGAATACACTTTCGAGAATTTCGTCGTCGGGGAAAGCAACCGCGATGCCTATCAGGCCTCCCTCATCATCTCCCAAAACCCCGGCAAGCTTTATAACCCCGTTCTCATTTATGGGAATTCGGGCCTTGGGAAAACGCACCTCTTGCACGCTGTCGGAAACACGATAAAGAGCAAGTTCCCGAAGTACCGGGTCCTGTATGTCCACGCTCAAGACTTCCTTAACGAATACGTGAAATTCGTTTCGGGCGACAAGCAAGGGGTTTCCCTTGTCGACTGGTTTCGCGACTCGGTCGACGTCCTTCTCGTCGACGACGTCCAGTTCTTGGCGAACAAAAAGAGCACCGAGGAAACCTTTTTCTCTATATATAACAGCTTTTACACACACTCAAAGCAGGTCGTCATAACTTGCGACCAGCACCCCAGCAAACTGAACGGCCTCGACGAACGGCTCAAGTCGCGCTTCATCCAAGGGCTCCCCCTCTCCATCGAGCAGCCCGAGGAGGAAACGTGCGAAAAGATCCTGAAGATGCGGATAGAGGCCAACGGTCTTGACGTCGGTGATTTCGACCCCGAGGTCCTCGCGTTTTTGGCCAAAACCTTCCGGAAAAACGTCCGTGAACTCGAGGGAGCCCTCGATCGTCTCCTCTTCTTCGCCGTCCAAAGGGCCCATACCGAGCGAATCACCATCGAAATCGCCAAGTCGGCCGTCATGCCGCTTCTCGACGTAAAAGAGTCTCTCGGAACGCTGACGGCCGAGCGGATAATCGACACGGTCGCCGAGTACTACAACCTCCCTTCTTATCAAATTACCGGGCGGATCCGGACGTCCCAAATCGCCCTCGCCCGCCACATCGCCATGTACCTCATAAGGGTCAAACTCGACCTCCCCTTTGGGAGAATCGGTTCCATCTTCGGCGGAAAGGACCATGCCACGGTGATAAACGGTGTAAACAAAGTGGGAAACTCACTAAAGACCGACAAGGGTCTCCAAAAGGCCATATCTGATCTCGATAAAAGACTGAAATAGCTGATGGCCTCTGATGAAATTTTAAAACCGATACGCGTCGCGGAAGACGGAAAAATCAACAAAATAGCTTAACAAACGAAAGTTATCCACCGTTTCCACCGCCCTAATAATTATTAGTTAACAAATCTTCGTAATGTAGTAATCGAGGGCACCAGCCCTCCCACGCCAAGGCGTTAAAGAATAAAATGTGCCTAGCACGGAAAGGGAGTCACTTATGCGCTTCACAATCGACAGAGACCAGTTTCTGAAAGGGCTTCTCATCGCCAGCCACGCCATCGGGACCAAAACCGCTTTGCCGGAATTGATGTGCTTCAAGCTCGAACTCAACGAGAGCGGGCTTGACATCGTGGCCAGCAATGGAGACATGTCGATTTGGACCCTCGTCCCCGCCTCCATCAACGGCAACGAAATCATCCGAAACGCCCAGCCGGGCGCCACCCTTATATCCGCCCACGTGCTAACCGAGGTCGTTCGGAAGATGGCTGGAAGTGAAATCAGCTTTGAAGTCATCGACGACCGCATTGCCAAAATCGAGGACGGAAGCTTCTCTTCGAAGCTCAATTGCATCTCGGCCGACGAGTATCCGGATCTCGACAACGAGAAAAACGGGGTTTCCCTCATCGTGCCGTGCTCGGCCCTGGCCGAGCTTTGCGACCAGACGGCCTTCGCCGCCTTCGACAAAGACACCCGGCCGATCCTGACTGCCATCAATCTGACCGCCGAAGCCGGGACCCTCACGGCCATCGCGACCAACTCAGCGCGCCTTTCGCGGAAGACCATGGCCATCGATCCGAGCGTTCGCTTTGCGACCAACGTCCCCTCGAAGACCCTCGTTGAGGTCACGCGCCTCTTCGAAGGTTCCGGCGAAGTCGAGCTCGCGGTCGCCCCGAAGCGTATTCTATTCTCCTTCGGCACCACCCTCGTATCGAGCCGCGTCTTCGACGAAGACTACCCGGTGAACGGGTCGATCGTCCCGACCAACTTCAACTACTTCCTTTCGGTTGACGCGACGGCCTTCCTCAATGCGATCGACCGCGTTTCGGTCCTTTCCCGCGACCACGGGACGATCGTCAAGCTTTCGATGGACGAGGAACGCGTCGAGGTTTCTTCCTATAGCGACCAGACCGGCTCGGCCGTCGAGCGTCTCGGCGGCGTCCAATACACGGGCAGCCGCCTCGACATCGCCTTCAATGCCCTCTTCGTGACGCAAGCCATCAAAGCTCTCGGGTGCAGCGAGGTTTCCCTTGCCTTCACCGCCGAGATGAAGCCTTTCGTCGTCCGCAATCCCGACGACGATTCCATCGTGGAACTCATCACGCCGATGAGAACCCGTTGAAAGAGGTTCGCCGCCCTTGAAAACGCCCCTTCCGGGCGTTTCTTTTTTTACTACTATGTAGTAAACTACCCCCATGGGAGAAAATTTTCCTAAGGAGGTCGGAATCCGCACGGAGACGATTGCCCTTGGCCAGTTTCTGAAGTTCGCCGGCATCGTCGACGAAGGGGGCGAGGCCAAGCGTCTCATCCAGTCGGGCGCGGTGCGGGTCAACGGCGAAGTCGAAACTCGCCGGGGGCATAAGCTCCGCCTTGGCGATCTCGTCTCCTTCGGGGGCGAGACGTACGCCGTCAAGGCCGATGAAGCTCCTTAGGCTTCGGGTGGCCAACTTCCGGAATTACCGGGAGGCCGTCATCGAGCCGGGGCCGGGGGTAAACCTTTTCCTCGGGCCCAACGGTTCCGGGAAGAGCAACCTCGCCGAAGCCATCTCGTGCCTCTCGCTGGGGCGCGGTTGGCGGACCCGGGAGATCGCTCCGCTCATCCATGACGGAGAACGCGAAGCCTTCGTTGAGGCGAAGGTCGAGGCCGGCGGGCTCCGGCACGACATCGAAATCGCCTTCTCGAAAGCCGGCCGCCGCCTGATCATCGACGGGCATCCGGCGAAAAAGCTCTCGGAACTCTTCTCCTTGGTGAGCGTCTTCTCCTACGCTCCGGAGGACGCTTCCTTCTTCAAGGGGGCTCCCGCGGCCCGGAGGGCGTTCCTCGACATCGCGATCTCGAAGCGGAGCGAAGAGTACTTCTCCCTCGTGAAGACCCACGCCAAGCTTCTTGACGAACGGAACGCGCTTCTGAGGTCCGAACGGGTCGACGAGCTCGCTCTCGAGGTCGTGACGGAGCGCCTAGCGGCGTGCGCCGCGCCGATCGACGAGCGACGCAAGGCCTTCATCGCCGGGCTAGAGAAAGGCGGAATCGCCCTTCTCGACCGCCTGCGGGGCGCGGAGAGAGGCGCGAAGCTCCGTTACCGCCCGTTCCTCAAGGAAGGGACGAAAGACGAAGCCATGGCCCTTTATCGAAGGTCCTGGGCCAGCGATCTCGAGCACCGGAGTACCGGGGTCGGGATCCAACGCGAGGATTTCTCGCTAACCGTCGACGGCCTCGACGTCGGCGTCTACGGCTCGCAGGGCGAAAACCGCCTTGCCTCGATTGCCTTCAAACTGGCGCCGGCTCTTCTGGCCGAGGAGCGGCGGCGCCCCATCGTCATTCTCGACGACGCCCATAGCGAGCTCGACGAAAGGCGCGCCGAGAATCTCAAGGGACTTCTCGGGGAACTCGGCCAATGCTTCATCACGGCAACCTCCTTCCAATGCGAAGGGGCGCGCCGCTTCGATATATCAGACGGAACCATCGTCAGGGAGGAATGACAAGTGGAAGAAGAAAAGAAAGAGACAGCAGCGGCCGACGCAGTGCCCGAAGAAGACCGTTTCACCTACCGTGCGGTCGATAGCGACAACGAGTCGACCGTCGAGAAGGCCGACGCCAAGTACACGGCCGACAACATCCAGGTCCTCGAAGGCCTTGAAGCCGTCCGGAAGCGGCCTGGCATGTATATCGGCACGACGGCCGCCGCTGGCCTTCACCACCTCGTTTGGGAAATCGTCGATAACGCCATCGACGAGGCCTTGGCTGGCTATTGCAAGCACATCGAGGTGACGATCAACCCCGGGAACTCCGTGACGGTTCAAGACGACGGCCGCGGCATCCCGGTCGACAAGGTGGCCAAAAGCGGCCTTTCGGGCGTCGAAACGGCCTACACGATGCTCCATGCCGGCGGCAAGTTCGGGGAAGGCGGCGGATATAAGGTTTCCGGCGGCCTCCACGGCGTCGGCGCCTCCGTCGTCAACGCCCTTTCCCTTTGGTGCGAAGTTACCGTCCACAAGGACGGCGGCGTCTATTTCGTCCGTTTCGAGGACGGAGGCAAGATCAAGGGCCACCTCGAGCGAATCGGCGATTGCTCCGACTCTGGGACCAAAGTCACCTTCTTGCCCGATCCAGCCATCTTTACCGAAACGACGGTGTTCAACTACGAAACGATCAAGAACCACCTCCGCCAGATGGCCTTCCTCAACGGCGGCGTCAGGATTTCGCTGACCGACAACCGCGGCGAGCAGCCCCAGAGCGACACTTTCCTCTTCAATGGCGGAATCAAGGAATACGTTTCCTTCATAAACACCGGCAAAACCCCCATCAACGGCGAAGTAATCTTCTGCTCGGGCGCCGAGGAAGTGACGATTCTCGACGGAACCAACGAGCGGATCTATGCCGAAGTCGCCATGCAGTGGACCGACCATTACAATAGCGACGGCGTCTATAGCTTCTGCAACAACATCTCGACCAAAGAGGGCGGAACCCACGTCGAGGGCTTCAATCTCGCGCTGAATCGGACGGTCAACGATTACGCCCGTTCTTTCAAACTCCTCGACGAAAAGGCCCCGAACTTCACGACCGACGATTGCCGGGAAGGGCTGACTTGCGTCATTTCCGTCAAACACCCGAACCCGCAATACGAAGGCCAGACCAAGACGAAGCTCGGCAATAGCGAAGTCCGGAAGATCGTCTCGACCATCGTCGGGCAGCAGCTCAAGCAGTATTTCCTCGAGCACCCGGATGCCGCGAAGGCCGTCGTCGAGAAGGTCAAGACGGCCGCCAAGGGGCGGATGGCTGCCCAAGCGGCCCGCGAGACGATCCGCAAGTCCTCGCTCGGCGTCACGACCCTCCCGGGGAAGCTGGCCGACTGCTCGAGCAAAAACCCCGAAGAGTGCGAGCTCTACATCGTCGAGGGCGACTCGGCCGGCGGCTCGGCCAAGACCGGGCGCGACCGGAAGACCCAAGCCATCCTCCCTCTCCGCGGAAAGATTCTCAACGTCGAGAAAGCCCGGGAGGACCGGATCTTCAAAAACGGCGAGATCGGAAACATGATCACGGCGATCGGAGCCGGCATCCGCGACAATTTCGACGTCAGCAAGATCCGCTACCACAAAATCGTCATCATGACCGATGCCGACGTCGACGGCGACCACATCCGGATCCTTTTGCTCACCTTCTTCTACCGCTTCATGAAGCCGCTTCTCGAGGGCGGATATGTCTATATTGCCCAGCCGCCGCTTTACAAGGTCGAGGTCAAGGGCAATGCCTATTACGCCTACAACGACGATCAGCTTGAGGAGCTTAAGAAGGCTCTCGACCTCAAGCCGGGCTATCCGTTCCAGCGCTACAAAGGCCTTGGCGAGATGGATGCCCAGCAGCTTTGGGAAACGACCATGGACCCGAGCGTCCGGAAGATGATCCGCATCACGATCGACGATGCGGCTCGGGCCGAAAAAGCCTTCAGCGATCTTATGGGCGACGAAGTCGAGCCCCGCAAGGACTTCATTTCGCGGAACGCCAAGTTCGTCCAGAACCTCGATATCTAAGGAGGGAGCGATAAATGGATAACGAAGAAAAGAAAGACGAAACCCCGGCCGTCCAAGCCGGCATTGCTTCGGGCCTTACCGAGCGCGAAATCACCGAGGAGGTCGAAACGGCCTTCCTTTCCTATGCCATGTCGGTCATCGAGGCCCGGGCCATCCCCGACGTCCGCGACGGTTTAAAACCTGTCCAGCGCCGGGTCATCTACGGCATGAACGAAGCCGGCATGAAGCCAGGCCAGCCCTATAAGAAGTCGGCCCGCATCGTCGGCGACGTCATGGGCAAGTACCACCCCCACGGCGATAGCGCCATCTACATGACCCTCGTTCGCCTCGCCCAGCCCTTCTCGATGCGCTACACCCTCGTCGACGGGCACGGGAACTTCGGCTCGGTCGACGGCGACGCCCCGGCCGCCATGCGTTATACCGAGGCGCGGATGAACCGCCTTTCGGTCGAAATGGTCCGCGACCTCGATAAGGACACGGTCGATTTCGTTTCCAACTACGACGGCACCGAAAAGGAGCCGAGCGTCCTCCCCTCCCGTTTCCCGAACCTCGTGGTCAACGGATCGGAAGGCATCGCCGTCGGCATGGCGACCAACATGCCGCCCCACAACCTGAGCGAGGCCATCGACGCGGTCGTGGCCCTTGCCCACAACCCCGACCTCACCCCCGCCGAGCTCATGCAAAACTATATCCACGGGCCCGATTTCCCGACCGGCGGGGTCATCCTCGGGCGCCAAGGCATCCTCGACTACTTCGAAAAGGGCACGGGGTCGGTGACCATCCGCTCGAAATACGAAATCGAGGAAGAGAGCGCCGGGCGTTCCCGGATCATCGTTTCCGAAATCCCCTACCAGGTCAACAAGGCCTCGATGATCGAAAACATGGCCACCCTCGTCCGCGACAAAGTCATCGACGGCATCAGCGACATCCGCGACGAATCGAACAAAGAGGGCATTCGGGTGGTCATCGAAGTGAAGCGCGACTTCATGCCCGAGGTCGTCGCAAACAATCTTCTAAAGCACACCCAGCTGCAGATCAATTTCGGCGTCATCAACCTTTGCCTCGTCGAAGGCGAGCCGAAGATCCTCCCGATGAAGGAGCTATTGCAGAACTACATTCGCTTTCAGGTCTTGGTCTTGACCCGTCGGACCAAATTCCTCCTCAAGCGCGACAGCGAACGCGATCACATCGTCCAAGGCCTCATCTTGGCCCACGACAACATCGATGAGGTGATCCACATCATCCGCGATTCGAGCAACGACGAAGAGTCGACGGCCCGCCTTCACGATGCCTTTGGCCTCACGCCCGAGCAGACGGCTGCCATTCTGGCGATGACCCTCCGGCGCCTCCAGGGCCTCGAGCAAGAGAAGCTCCGGGCCGAGCACGCCGAGCTGCAAAAGAACATCGCCGAGTACAACCGCCTCCTTTCGAGCGAGGCCAACATCGTCGAGCTCATGGTTTCCGAACTCCTCGAGATCAAGGAGCGCTTCGGCGACAAGCGCCTTACCGAAATCAGCGACGAGGCGGCGAATATCGACAACGAAGACCTCCTCCCGCAGGAAGACATCATCATCGTTCTTACCAAGAACGGCTACATCAAGCGGATGAACGACCAGACGTTCCGCACCCAGAATCGGGGCGGACGCGGGGTCAAGGGCATCTCGACGACGGCCGGCGACATGGTTTCCATCATGCTCCGGGCCAAGACCCATACTGACATTCTCTTCTTCTCGAGCTATGGCATCGTTTACCGCCTCCGGGGCTACATGATTCCCGACGGCGCCCGCGACGGGCGCGGCATCCCGGCCATCAACCTCTTGAACCTCGAGCAGGACGAAAAGGTCGTCTCCATCGTTCCTTGCGACGACTATCCGGCCGACAATTACCTCTTCTTCACGACCGTCCAAGGTGTGGTCAAGCGGACTTCGCTGGCCGAATTCGCCTCGATCCACCAAAACGGCAAACGGGCTCTTTCCCTCAAGGAAGGCGATGCCCTCCTCGACGTCAAGCGGACCGACGGGACGGCCATCGTCTCGCTGGCAGCCACCAACGGGAAGGTCGTGAGCTTCGAAGAAGGCGACGTCCGCCCGATGGGCCGGACGGCCGCCGGCGTCAAAGGCATGGATCTATCCGACGGCAGCCGCCTCGTCGACGTCACCTCCTCGATGGAAGGTGACAAAATCCTCGTCCTGACCGACCGCGGCTTCGGGAAGATTTCTTACGCCAAAGACACCGACGTCACCCTCGAAGACGGAACGACGCGCCACTACGACGGCTACCGCCTCACCTCTCGCGGGGCCAAAGGCGTCCTTTCCATCAAAATGACTCCGAAGACCGGCGAACTAACGGCTATGCGTGCCGTCCATGGCGACGAAGACCTCATGGTCATCTCGACCCACGGGATCGTCATCCGCCTGCCGCTTGAGCAAGTCAAGGTCGCTGGACGGAATACCCAAGGGGTCAAGATCATCGCTCTCGAGCCGCGTCAGAAGGTGGCCTCCATCACCATCGTCCCGCATGCGGAAGAGGAGGGCGACGGACAGCCTCTTGAGGAAGAGTCGGAGGAGATCAACCCCGCTCTCGTGAGTGAGAACGACAAGCCGTCGGAAGAGGTCCACGTCCCGACGAAAGAGGAAATCGAAGGCGAATAATGAAAGTTCTCGTCGAATATAGCCCCGGGGCCTCTCTCGATCGCTATATCGCGACGAGGCTTCGGAAAAACATCAAGGGAGCCCTCGAACTGGTTGGGACCTCTTGGGTCGAATCGATGTTCGCCGAGCCCGACGTCGTCCACCTCATCTCTCCGGACGACGAAGGGCTCGCCCACGACGCCAAAGAGCAAGGAACGGCCTTGGTCGTGAGCGCCCTTTATAGCGAAGGCGATCCCGGGGCCCGTTTCATGAACGTCGACGGCGAGGGGTTCCACTCCCTTCGCCCCAAGGCCGAGCGTCTCTTGAAGATGGCCGACGCGATCCTCGTTCCGAGCGAAGCGGCCGAAACGGCCCTTTTGACCTCCGGGGTGATACTACCGCCGATCCATGTCGTTACCCCCGGGGTGAACCTTGCCCGCTTCGACGTCCGAAGCGACATCGAGAAGATCGTCTTTCGCCGCTATTTCCGTCTCGAAGAGGGGACGCCTTATTGCCTCGCGGTAGGCGAGGCCGGCGACGAGGAGCGCCTTGAAACGATGGCCGAACTCGCTTCCTTTGCTCCCGGCGTCACCTTCTTCTATTTGCTTACAAGCAAAAAAGGCCCTGCAAAACCCTCCTATCTTCGCCGAAAAGCCAAACGCTACCCCCGAAACCTCATTCTTTCGGGGCTCGTCGAAGACGACGTTTACCGCTCTGGCGTCGTTGGGGCTTTGGCCTACATCTCCATCGCCTCGATCGAAGCCGACGAGCTGGCCGTCCTCGAAGCGATGGCAGCCAAGACCCCGGTCCTTAGCCTCGGCCACCCCTTCTGGAGCCAAGAGCTGACCTCAAGCAAGGCTTACAAGGCTTACCCTTCCGTCGAGCGCCTGGGGAAGGCCATCGAATCTCTTGCGACAGGCAAGGGACAGCCGACTATAATCGAGGCGTACCGCTTAGCGCGGAAGAATTCGCTCGCCGTCCTTGGACGGAAACTCGTCTCCCTTTACATGGAAGCGATCGAAGGCGAGCAGAAAGGAAACCCATGATCGACATTCGTTACATCGAGGAGCATCCGGAGGAAGTCCGGGAACGCCTGGCCAAGAAGAATTGGGACTTCGATCCGACCCTCATCCTCGAGTTTTCGAAGAAGCGGAGAACCCTCCTCAAGGAGGTCGAATCATCCAAAGCCGAGCAAAACAAGCTTTCGGCTTCGGTTCCTGAAGTCAAAAAGGCCGGCGGCGACGTGAAGCCCATTTTCGCCAAGGTCAAGGAACTCGGGGCGGCGAACAAGGCCAAGGAAGAAGAACTCCGGAAGATCGAAACCGACCTCCAAGGCCTCGTCGAGGTTCTTCCTAACCTCCCCGATCCCGATTTGGCGGCCGGCGGCAAAGAAGACAACGAACCCATCTACAAATGGGGGAACCCGCGGACCTTCGACCGTAAGACGATGAAGGACCATGTCGAGCTAGCCGAGTCTCTCGGCCTCGTCGATTACAAGCGGGCGGCCAAGATTTCCGGGAGCGGGACGTGGATTTACACCGGCCTCGGGGCCCGGCTCGAATGGGCCCTCCTCAACTACTTCGTTTCAAGCCACCTCGCCGACGGCTATGAGATGATTCTCCCGCCCCACATCCTCAACTACGAGAGCGGCTATACGGCCGGTCAGTTCCCGAAGTTCAAGGACGAGGTGTTTTGGCTTGAGGGCGTCGAGCCGCGGAAGTTCATCCTTCCGACGGCCGAGACGGCGCTGGTGAACGTTTACCGCAACGAGATCCTCTCCTATAAGGATCTTCCTAAGAAGTTCTTCGCGCTACCGAACCGAGGAACGCGGCATGATCCGCGGCTATCAGTTCAACAAAGTCGAAATGGTCCAGTACACGACCGACGACGGGAGCGATGCCGCCTTCGAAGAACTCGTCAAGAAGGCTCAAAGGCTCATCGAGGGCCTCGGCCTTGCCTATCAGATCGACAAATTGGCGGCCGCCGACTGCTCCCACTCGATGGCCCGGACCTACGACATCGAGGTCTACATCCCATCGATGGGCATCTACAAGGAAGTATCGAGCGTCTCCAATGCCCGGGACTACCAAGCCCGGCGCGGGATGATCCGCTACCGCGACGAGGAGGGCAAGATCCATTTCTGCCATACTCTGAATGGCTCAGGGCTTGCCACTTCGCGCGTGTTCCCGGCCTTGCTCGAGGAGAATCAGCAACCCGACGGCTCGGTCAAGATCCCCGAAGCCCTTCGTCCCTTCATGGGCGGCCTCGAGGTCATCGCCCCCAAGAGGTAAGAAACGCTTCGGAAGTCGCCCTCCCGCGGGGCGACTTTTCCTTTCCCTAGGAAAAAGGGCGGAAGAGGTTATAATGGACGGGCCATCGCGATGGAACGTTTCCGAACCAGGTCAGGCGGGGAACCGAGCAGCCTTAAGGTTACCGAACATGCGCGGTGGTTTTTCTTTAAAGAAAAAAGTTGAATCGGCAGCAGGTTTGCTATTATCTAGCCATGAATGACGCCGAACTGATGGAAGAAGCCCTGCGCGAAGCGCGAAAGGCCTTTGACGCGGGCGAGGTTCCAATCGGGGCCGTCGTCGCCCTCGATGGGGAAATCGTCGGCCGGGGGCATAACGAGCGCGAAGCCAAGCTATCCATCGTTTCCCATGCCGAGATCGAAGCCTTGCTCATGGCTGAGCGGAACCTTGGGAAGGTCCGCCTTCCCGATTGCAGCATCTACGTCACCCTCGAGCCGTGCCTCATGTGCGCCGGGGCCATCCTCCAAGCCCGGATCCATCGCCTCGTCTATGCCCTAGACGACCCGAAGGCTGGGGCCATCAGAAGCTGTTTCCACGTTTTCGACAAAGCGACGGACGACGGGGTGCCTCTAGTTGAGGTCGGGCTCGAAAAAGAACGATCGAAAGAACTTTTGCAGGCGTTTTTCGCCAAAAGGCGGGGGTGAAATCCATGGAAAGGGAAAAGCCGCGCCTCATTTTGAAGGGCCTCGGAAAAGACTACGAAGTCAACAAAAAGCCCTTCCCGGCCCTGAAGTCGGTCTCTTTGGCTTTCCCGAAGAAGGGGTTCGTCTCGATTCTTGGTCCCTCCGGGTGCGGCAAGACGACCCTCTTAAATATCGTCGGGGGCCTCGATCGGGCGAGCCGCGGCGAACTCATCGTCGACGGGCGCTCGACATCCTCTTACAAAGACCGCGATTGGGATGCCTACCGAAATAAACGACTTGGTTTCGTCTTCCAAAACTACAACCTCCTGGATTATCAAACGGCCCTTCAGAATGTCGAGCTCCCCCTCCTTCTTTCGGGGATGGCTCCTTCCAAGCGGAAACAGGCGGCTCTTGAGGCCCTTAGGGAAGTCGGGCTTGAGGAAATCTCCGGAAAGAAGCCCAACGAGCTTTCGGGCGGCCAGATGCAACGGGTAGCCATCGCCCGGGCTTTGGCCGGGAAGCCGGAGATCGTCTTGGCCGACGAGCCGACCGGAGCCCTCGACAGCCGCTCATCGGAAATCGTGGCCGGCCTCCTGAAGAAAGCGAGCGAGCGCTGCCTCGTTGTCCTCGTCACCCACAACGAGGCGCTGGCGAGGCGCTATAGCGACCGGATCATCAAAATGGAAGACGGGGAAATCGTCTCCGACAGCGATCCCCTACCCGTCGAAGGCGAAAGCTTCGTCCCTTCGGAAGAAGGAAGGACGGCGATGAGTCTATTCGCGGCCATCAAGAATTCGTGCCGCAACGTCGTTGCCAAGTGGGGACGGACTCTCGTCGTTTCCTTTTCCTCGTGCATCGGCATCGTCGGCGTCGGGCTGGTCTTGGCCCTTTCTTCCGGTTTTTCCTCTTACACGACCAGCGTCGAATCGGCTCTTGCTTCCTCGGTCCCGATTACCATCAGCAAGCGCACGTTGGCCTACCAGTCGACGGGCGGCGGCTCGGAAAGCGGGGAGGAGTATCCGGACGAGGACGAGCTCTACGTCATCCGAAACAGTGGCTATACCTACGTCGCTTCGACAAACGACCTCTCCAACGAGTACGTGTCTTACGTCAAGGCCTTGGTCGAGGACCCCGAACTCATCGCTCGGAACTTGGCAAGCGACGTCATCGTCCAGCGGGAGAACATGAACTTCAACATCATTACCTCCTCGACCGTCGATCCGAATGACCCGAATGCTTCGTTCTTCGTCCTTGACCAGGCCTCGAGCGCCGCGGTCGGCTCCGTCACGTCGATGGTCACCTCGGCTTCCTCGCTTCCGACGAGCGTCTTTCACCCCCTTTACGGCCTTGGGACAGCCGAGGACCCCTCGGGCCAATATGACCTCATATACGGCTCTTATCCGAGCAAGCCCACCGATCTCGTTCTCATCGTCGACCGTTACAACCAAGTCGATTATTCCACCCTTCAATCCCTTGGAATTGTGGACAGCTCGGCAGAGGGCGGGGATGCCGTTTCCTTTGCCGATCTCTTCGAAAAGAAAGTTTACAAGGCGTATTTGCGGAAGGATTTCTATGGGAGCCAACCGGAGTTCTCCTATAGCGTCCGGGCCTATGACAACGTCCAGGTCGGCTACGACGCCGTAAATGGCCGCTTCGAAGTTACTTCTTCCGGCGTCGTCGACAAGGAACTCGAGGCCTATGTTGCCCCTGGAAACACCAGCGAGTCCTACAAAGAGTTTTACTTCGACGATAGCCATAACCCGATCGAGCTCCGCATCGTTGGAGTCGTCCGGCCCAGCCGGAACAGCCTCATCACGACGATGCCCTCTTCCATCGGCTACCTTCCGAGCCTCGAAGACATGTTCCTCGAAGAAGATAACGAATCCATAGCCGACATGAGGGAGCGGCAGGGAAGCTATTGGTACGTTCCGGAAAGGAACTATGACGGGGAAGACGGCTTAGAAGCCCTTCAATCCTTTTTCGACTCCCTTGGCGACTTCACGTCCGGGATGACGGCTTCGAGTCTCTCGAGCGTCGTCGATAAGCTAAGCGACCTTCTCGCCTACCGGAGCTTCTTTACCTACGAGAGCTACATTTCCGGCTCGAGCATTCAAAATCCCGACCTCCTGACCCCCTATGGGATGCTTGCCTACTCCCGAAGGGTCGGGGCCGACTATCAGGAAGACGAGGTCGCCTCCCTCGTCGATCCGATCCTGGCCGGGGACGTTACCAACCTCCCGACGCTCCTTAGAACGTTCCTTTCTTCGTCCTTCTTCACCCCGGACGCCGAGGCAATCGACGCGATGGACGTCATTGCCTATTCCGAGGCTTACTCCCTCGTTACCTCGATTCTCATCTTTCCGTCCTCCCTCGTGAACAAGGCTGAGCTTACGAGTTATCTCGAGGCCTATAACGAGGGACGGCCCGCGAGTGAGCGGGTGACGTTCATCGACGCGATGGGCGACTTCACCGAAAGCCTTGCGAGCCTCGTTACAATCATCTCGGTCGTCTTGGTGATATTCGCCTCTATTTCGCTTGTCGTCTCCTCGCTCATGATGGCAGTCATCACTTACGTCTCCGTCCTTGAAAGGACAAGGGAAATCGGCATACTTAGAGCCTGTGGGGCCCGAAAGCGAGACGTGTCGACCCTCTTTGAAACGGAATGCTTTCTCGTCGGGGGCATCGCTGGCCTTTTGGGGGTTTTGCTCGCCTATTTGTTGAGCATTCCCCTCAATGCCATCGTAAGGAGCCTTTTCTCCTCGGTCATATCCTTGCCGGACATGGCAGTTCTCTCGCCGTGGATCGCCCTAGCTCTCGTCGCTTCCGCTATCGTCTTGGCCCTTCTTGCCGGCTTCGTGCCTTCCCGCCTGGCCGCCAAGAAAGACCCCGCCAAAGCCATTAGGAGCGAGCAATGAAACAATTCCTTTCCCGCCGCGGAGAAAACCTCCTGAGGAAAATCGAGGAAGCCCAGCCCATCGAAGCCGATTTCATGTCGGGCTTAAATGACGAGGAAGTGGCGTCTCGGCGGAAGGAAGGGCTCTCCAACAAGACCAAGAAAAAGGTAACGAAATCCTATTGGCGGATTGTCTTTGACAATTTCCTGACCTTTTTCAACATCGTCTTCTTCGTCATTGCCGGTCTCATGATGATCGGCGGTCTGCCCATCACTTCCTTTTTCTTCCTTGCCCCGCTCGCCCTGAACATTCTGATCGGCCTTGCCGCCGACATCCGGGTCCGCCTGTTGACCGACAAACTGCGGGTCGTGACCGAAGAACAATCCAAGGCCATGAGGAACGGGAAGGAAGTCACCATTCCCGTCGACGACATTGTCCTTAGCGACATCCTCGTCCTTTCTGCTGGCGACCAGATTCCCTGCGACGCGAAGGTAATTAGCGGCTACATCGATGTCGACGAATCGCTCCTGACCGGGGAAAGCGACGCCGTGAGGAAAGACGAGGAAAGCCACGTGTACAGCGGTTCTTTCGTCCGGGCCGGGAAGGCTTACGTCCGGGTCGAGAAAGTGGGCGCGGCCAATTACGCGGAAACCCTTCAAAGCCAAGCCCGCCTTTTCACGAGGCCCAAGAGCGAAATCAAGCGGACGTGTCTTGTCATTTTCTGGACGACCGGCATCATCGCCATCCTTATGGGCATTGCCATGTTCGCGACCGAGCTGGGCCAAAACGGATGGTTCGAGAATCTACCCGCTTACCAAGAGTTCATCAAGTCCCTTTCAGGTTCTTTGGTCGCTATGATTCCGGCCGGGCTTTACGTCCTCACTTCGGCAACGCTGGCCATCGGGGTTTACAACCTATCGCGGAAGAAAATGAACGTCCAAGAACTGTATTGCATCGAGATGCTGGCTCGGGTCGATGTTCTCTGCTTCGACAAGACCGGGACTCTTACCGATGGACGGTTGGCCGTCCAGGACGTTTACCACTACGGGGACTTCACCGACGGCGAAATCAAAGACATCCTCCGCAGCCTTGTGGAAGCGACCGGGGATAGCAACGCGACGGCGGAAGCCATTTCCCGCTTCGCCGAAAAAGGAGCCGTCCTCCCCCACGAATTCGCCCTGCCTTTCGATAGCGCCAACAAATGTTCGGCGGTTACCATCGAGGGGAAGGGAACTTTCATCCTTGGGGCCAGCGAGTTCATTGGCGGGAAAGTTCCTTCCATTGCCGCGATGGACGCCAAAAGGCTCATGAAGTCCGGCTACCGCGTTTTGGGGCTTTTTTATAGCAAGGACAAAATCTACGAAGGAAAAATTCCCAGCAAATCGAGCATGATTTGCCAGATTTCCCTTACCGACAACATCAAAAGCGACGCCAAGCAGAACATCGAGTGGTTCCAGAACTCGGGCGTTTCGGTCCGGATCATTTCCGGGGACAACCCCTTGACGGTCAGCCACATCGCTTCCGAATGCGGGGTCCTCGGGGCGGGCCGCTTCGTCTCAATGGAAGGAGTAAAAGACGAACAGATTCCGGGGCTCATCGATGACAAGGTCGTCTTCGGGCGGGTGTCGCCCGAGCAGAAAGCCTTGATTGTCCAAGCCCTCCAAAAGGAAGGGCACAAGGTGGCGATGACCGGGGACGGGGTTAACGACATCATCGCCCTGAAGAAAGCCGATTGCTCGATTGCGATGGCTTCCGGCTCGGCGGCGGCAAGGAACGCGGCCCATATCGTCAGCCTCGAAAACGACTTCAGCAAGCTTCCGGATGTTGTGAAGGAGGGCCGGCGGGTCATCAACAATATTCAGCGGACCGCCTCTCTTTTCTTGGCCAAGACGGTCTTCGCGATCGTGCTTTCGATCGTTTTCCTCATTGCCGATTGGGCGGTCGGCGCTTCTTACCCCTTCGAGACTAGCAATTTGACCCTCTGGGAATTCTTCTCCATTGGGATCGGAGGCTTCCTCTTGGCTTTGCAGCCTTCGAACGAGCAGCTCAAGGGAACCGTTTTCTGGAACATCCTTTCCAAGGCCATCCCGGCCGGCGGGGTAGCCATTCTCTCGGTCGGCCTTTCATATCTTTTCGGCTATGCGATTCCGGGCCTTTGGAACGAACCGCTGATTCTCACCATGGCTACCGTCTGCTTCACGCTCATCTCCCTCTTCACGTTGTTCCGGACGTGCTTGCCTTTTGACCGCTATCGAACGGCTGTGTTCCTTCTCATCGTGGTAGGCGTGGTCGGAGCCATCATGCTCGACCGCTTCGTCCTTTACCCGAACGGGCTTGAGCTTTTCAACCTGGATTTCGGAGCCATCGGGAACAACCCCTACGGATCTTGGGCGGTCGTTGGCCTCATGGCCGCCATTTTGGCGATTTCCCTGGTCGTTTACTTCGTCTCGGTCGTTCTCATTGCTAAACTAAGTAAGAAAGAGGACAAAGAGAAATGCGCTACTCCGACGAAGTAAGGAAGGCTAAGTCCGAAGGCCGGGCAATCGTCGCCTTGGAAAGCACCATCATTTCCCACGGGATGCCTTATCCCAAGAACAAAGAGACGGCCTTGGCCCTTGAGGCAATCGTTCGCGAAGAGGGCGCCGTGCCAGCGACGATCGGAATCATCGACGGGGAAATCGTCATCGGGATGAGCGAAGAGGAAATCGAGGCCTTCTCGACCCGGAAAGGCATTCGGAAAGTGTCCAAGCGCGACCTTCCGGTCACGATGGCCCGAAGGGAATGGGGAGCGACGACGGTATCGGCGACGATCCTTTGCGCGGCCATGGCCGGAATCGACATCTTCGCGACCGGCGGCATCGGGGGCGTTCACCGCGGGGCCGAGCGGTCGTGGGACGTTTCCCGCGACCTTTACGAACTCGGAAGCGAGCCGACAATGGTTGTCTGCTCCGGCGCGAAGGCCATTCTCGATCTTCCGAAAACGATTGAGGTCCTCGAAACGCAAGGCGTGAGTGTCCTTTCCTACCGAAGCGATACCTTCGCCTCCTTCTATTCGCGCTCTTCCGGCCTTCCGGTCGATGCCGTTTTCGATGACCCGGCCGAAGCGGCCGCCATCCTAAAGGCAAGGAGGGAACTTGGCCTTACCGGCGGCATTCTCGTAAGCAACCCCTGCCCTGCTGAAATGGCCCTTCCAAACGATTACGTCGAAAAAGCCATCGAGGAAGCCGTACAGGAAGCCGAGGAACACAAAATCACCGGCAAATCCTTGACACCTTTCTTGCTTTCGAGAATTGCAGAACTGACCGGCGGGGAGTCCCTGGAAACGAACATGGCTCTGGTTAAGAACAACGCGAGGCTGGCGGCGAGAATTGCTGTTTGCTACGGAAAGTTGAGGTAAGGGGATGATCACCGAGGCCAAGTTCAAGAAGGCCCTCCGGGAAATGATGCTTTCCTCGCCTTTGAGGGACATCACCGTCCGGGCCCTTTGCGAATATTGCGGGAGCCACCGCCAGACGTTTTATTATCATTACCAGGACATTTACGACCTTTTGAATTCCGTCTTCTTGGGCGAGCAGGTTCCCGGCTTTGCCGAGACGGCCGAGCCGGAAGCGAACCTCAAGGCCATCCAGGCTTACGCCAAGGACAACTTCGCGTTTCTAAGGGCCGCCTATAATTCGGCGGCGAGCGAACTCCCCGACGATTTCTTCTTTTCCAAGGTGATGACGAGCTATTTCGGTTACTATTCCAAGCATCCCCTCGGGAGCCTCAGCAAAGAGGGGGCTCGGGTGGCTTGCCGCCGCTTTGCCCGGATGATTGCCGATGAATACAGCTACCTCTTCCACAACCAGGAAGTTACCCCCCTTCGTTTCGATCGCCTCATGAACCGCTATCTAAACGTGGCGAAGGAAAGGCTTTTTCCAGCCATCGTCGAGGCGACGGCCGAAGAAAGGAAGCACTAAACCCTAGTAGGCGAGGGCGTTTGCTTTATAATGGTCATGCCCTCAGGGCAGACATACCAATAGAGAATGACCCCTTTGCTTCGGCGGTAGCGGCTTGCGTAGGAACACGTGTGATTGGCCAAGCCAGTCACTAGCGCCGAGGGACGCCGGGCCCGGCGTTTCTCAAAAGGAGGTTTTGCTTTATGAAGAAAAGCGAATTGATGGGCTATCTGGTCTACGCGATTCTCATCGTCGTGGCCGTCCTCGTCGGTCTTTTCGCCATCCGCCCCATCATCGACCAATACCAGAGCTCGGCCCCGCTCAACTATTTTGCGTTCTTGGCCATCGCCATCGTCGCTGGGATCGTCTTTAATGCCATCCTCTTGGAGCTCGGCCATTTGCTCGGAGCCCTCATCGGCCATTACAAGGTCTATAGCTGGATCGTCCTTTGGCTCGGCTTTGCCGAAAAAGACGGCAAGATGAAGGGGACGGTTCGTAACTACGACGGCTTCCTCGGGGAAACGAAGATCTATCCAACGAGCGAGAAAAGCTCGCCGCGAGCCTATATTTACATGCCGCTTGTCCTTTTCCTTGTCGAGGTCGTCGCTCTCGTCGCCCTCATAGCCTATGCCGACGGGGTTGCCGGAAGCGATCCCTCTTGGCAATGGTGGAAACTCTTTGGCATCGTCATCCTCACGGCTGGCGGAATCATTTACATTTACGACATTTTCCCGGCCGCTCTCGATGCCAAGAACGACGGCTATCTCCTGACCGTTCTCACCAACAAGACGAATATCGAGGCCTATAATGACCTCCTCGTCAGCGAGTATCGGCTCGCCACTGGCCAACCTCTTCTCGAAACCAAGGTTTACGACAAGGTCACGAATTTCACCAGCCGCATCAACGCCATCGCGACGGCGAAAGCCATCGACGAAAACGACTTCGCGAAGGCCATTGAGATCATCGATAAGACGATTGCCTCGAAGGCCAGCGTATCTTCCTACATCTACGAAGACGCCTGCGCCCAACGCGTCTCCCTCCTTATGCTCTCCGGGCGCTTCGAAGAAGGCAAAAAGGAGTACATCGACCTTCCCCTTGAAGTAAAGAAGCACATCGCCTCCATGTCCACTCCGGCGGCCGTTCGGGCCTACATCCTCGTCAGCGGTCTCGTCGACGAATCTAAAGGTGAACTCGAAAATGCCTTCGGCAGGGTCAATGCCGTCCTTAAGAAGGGATCGGAAGAGACCCGGGAAAGCGATGCCAGACTCATCAAAAAGGCCATCAAGCAGGTTCTCGAGGCCCACAAGGATTGGGATGTGTCGGGGTATAACCTGAACCTTGAGGAAGAAGGCGAGAAGAAAGAAGAGGCTTCTGCATCCGAGGAAAAGGCCCCAGAAACCGACGTCAAGCCGGAAACAGTAGCCGAGGAAAGCCAACTATCCTCTCAAGAAGGCCCGTCGAATCCGAAAGAAAAGGACGAAAAGCACGACTAAGCAACGGCTGTGAAAGAGCCGCTGCCCGACGGGGCTGTGGCTTTTTTGTTGCTAGAAGTTCTGGCGTTCGAGCGAAAGGCGGATAGGCCTAGGAAGAACCTAGATCAGCGTTTCCAAAGCGAACGATACAACCCACTTGAATACAAACGACGAAATGCCTTGCTTGGAACTTGCTGGGAAAATTTCACCAGCATTTCGCTTGAAAGGTGGCGGTCGCGTATATACGTGGACAGGACCGGCAGATTGGCTTGGACCTCAGAGTCGGTAGCCGAGCAAAGGTATGTCAGGAAAGCCAGAGAGCTAGCGTTTTTGGCATCGATTGTTGCGTAGGGACGCCGAAGAATAAATCGTCGAGAAAACCGGTAAACGGTCTTTTTAAAGGATGTTTCCTTGTTTGTCGCAACTTCAATTAACTGACATTCCTCCAGCGGTTGGCCGAGATAATCTTTTATGAAAGCTGATCCGCAAAAGAAACCGTATACCAAGTCGCCGGTTTCGATATACCGAAGTTTGATGGCATCGATTGAAGAGGGTATATCCGAATCCTTGCCAGGGAGGTAATAAAGGCCGTAGGAATAGGAATTTAGGCGCCCTTCCTTCGTTGCGGCTCTGATGTCGCGCCTGACTTCTTCAAGGCTGTACCCCTTTGTTACGAGAGCCGATGGCTCAAATAGTTGTCCAGGCTGAATTCGCCGTTTGAGTGCCTCTTCCAACTTTCCCATGAGTAGATTATATAACTATTGAATAGGTATTAAAAACATACGAATATACCTAACAATATTTCCTTCTCGAATCTTAGAACCATTTCTTCAAACTCTATCAAGGATTGGTTCGGACGAGGATGCCCGATAGCCAATGCGGCTCGAGAAATGTGCATGCAATTCGTCCGCGTGCGGGAGGACTGGTGAGTCGTTGATTTGCGAGAGGGTTCTTGAACTCTTTGCTTTAGCCTCCACGGTCTAGCCTTTCTGTCCTTCCGCATAGCAACCAAGGCATAAAAAGATCACAAGGAACTTCTTTTTTGAATTAATAGATTCGAAAAAGAACGAGCGCCGTTTCGATGTCGGTCATTTTGCCCTTGTTTAGTTGACGTAAGAACCCCGCCTTTCGCAGTAAAAAAGACCCCAGCGCCGAGGCCGGGGTCCGCTTATTGAATGCTGCTATTTCCCGCCGATTGACATCGATTTGACAAAGACATCGGGGCAGCCGATTCCGTCGGGCATGAACTCGTTTTTCGAGTCGATATCCTTGATGTCTCCAAACATCTTCAGGACGTTGCCGCCAAGGGTGATGAGGGTCAACGGCTCTGCAACCTTGCCAGCTCTGATCATGTAGCCGCTAGCTTGGCAAGAGAAGTCGCCGTTTGTTTCGTTCATACCGGTTCCAAGACCTTGGATCGAGGTGATGTAGACGCCTTCCTTGATTGGGGCAATCATCTCTTCGAAGCCCTTCTTCGACGGTTTCATGATCAGGTTGGTATAGCCGACGGCGATTTTGCCGCCCCGATAGGAGGCGTTTCCGGTAGTCTTGGCACCGTCTTTAAGGGCCGTTTCCCGGTTGTACAGGTAAGTCTGAAGGACTCCTTTCTTGACGATGTCCTTGTTTTGCCTTGCCACGCCTTCAGAATCGAAATAGGTGAAGAACGGTCCTTTGTCGAGGGGCCGTTCGGAGATCGTCACTTTGCTGGATGCGACTTTCTCATTAATTTTCCCGGCAAGGAACGAACTCTTCTTTTGAACGCTTTCCGCGTCCGCTGAGCCGACCATAACGTCGACAAAGTCAGCGAAGACATCGTGGCGAAGGACGGTTGGGTATTTCCCGCTTTTGCAAGGGGCGGCACCGAACTGGGCAAAGAGTCCATCGATAATTTCGTTGACCATCTTTTCCTTGGAGAATGCCGAAAGGTCATTGCCCCAAATGATACTGTCGTACGATTTCTTGTTGTCGCCGTCATTGGCAAACGCCGAGGCCGCATAGAGGAAGTAATTCGTCTTGTTCTTGAGGTTGAGACCCTTGGAATTGTGGAGTTCGCTGGTGTGTTCGGAGTAATGGTATTGGGCCATGAAGTCGCTGATGCGTTCATCCCGTTGCCTGGTCATCTTTTCCAGATCCATCAGATCCTCAATGGCTTCGCCAGGAGCTTTCTGGGCCAGTTCTTTTTTGAATACCGTTCTCTTTGTGTACTTCGGAGAGCCTTCAAAAAAGTCGATTTTCGAAAGCTGTCCATTGGTTTTCGCGGCTTTGATGATTTGCTCGACTAGCCAGGCATAAGTGCTTCTTTCCAGGCGATCGGTCGTGCAACTCCCGTAACGGCCTTCATAGATGCCGCTCGCGATGACCGTTTGGTCGTCGGCAACCTTGTACTTGTCCACCGTTTGGTTGAAAGTGGCAATCGTCGTTGCCCTGCTCCGCGTCAAGATAAGTTGGGCGCTCGACAAGCCTTTTTCTTTCGCCATTTCAAAGAATTCTTCGTATTTCATTCGAGTTTTCCTCCCCGTCCGCCAACGGTAATTTCCTTGATTCTGATGGTTGGCTGGCCAACGCAGACCGGGATCATCCCGGAAGAAGCTCCGCATGTCCCGGGGGCGATTTCCAAGTCGTTTCCAACGCGGTCGATGCTAAGGAGAACGTCGGCCCCGCGACCGATAAGCGTACATCCCTTTACCGGCTCGGCGATGATGCCGTCGCGGATGATGTAAGCTTCCGTGGCCGAAAAGTTGAATTCGCCGGTGGCTGGCGAAACCGAACCTCCCCCGAAGTCGGGGATGTATAGGCCGAGCTTGGTATCTTTTATGATGTCCTCGGGGTCGTCTTTACCGTTGTCGATGAAGGTGTTGGACATCCGGCTTGTCGGTTGATACTGATAACTCTCGCGTCGCGAAGCTCCGTTCGATTCGGCGTTGATCCGGCGACCATTGACGGGGTCGACGAGAAATCCAACGCAAATCCCGTCTTTGATTAACTGATTCCGTTGCGTCTCATGGCCTTCGTCGTCGATGCTGTTGCTGCCGTAGGCGCCCGGAATGGTTCCGTCGTCAAAAGCCGAGACCAAGGGAGAGGCGATTTGTTTCCCAATGCTTCCCGAGAATACCGATAGGCCTTTGGCCGTCGAGCTTGCTTCGAGCGGGTGGCCGCATGACTCATGGAACAGAACGCCGCCGAAGCCGTTACCGATAACGACCGGGTAGCGCCCGGATGGGCACTCTTTCGCCCCAAGCATGACGACGGCCTTTTTGGCTGCCTTTTGCCCGATGGCGTAGGGGTCGAACTGTTTGGTCAAAGAAGTCCAGCCCCCGGTTATTCCAGGCGCGGCAAAGCCGGTCTCCACGTCCTCCCCGTCCTTGGCGATGGCCATGGCCGAGAAACGGGCGCGGCAAACGGTGTCTTTGGTTAACGTAGCCGTCTCGCTTGAGGCGGCAACGACATAGCGCGTCGATTTCGATGAGGAGAGGCGGACCACAATGCGGATCAAGCGCGGGTCATAATCCCTCGCTCCCTCATGCATGCGCCTAAGGAACGATAATTTTTCTTCCAATGGGACATCGATGACGGGGTCTGACGTTTTCGTTATTGCCCGGTGGCGCTTTCTCTCCAGGGAAACGACGGTAAAAAGACGCTTTCCGTCAAAGCGGGCTGCCAAGCTTTCGGCTAGAGACAGGAGCGATCTCTTACTTAGGTCAGCCGTATAACCATAAGCCGTTTCAACGCCTCTAACGAGATAGAGGCCAATGCCGTTGGTTTTGTTGATGGCGGCCGGTTCTTCGATTCCGTTATCGAGTTTCAGGGACTCGGAATCGGTATCTTCGTAAAATATTTCCGCATAATCAGCGCCGGTTGCCAAGGCGGCGTTCAGAGTGGCGAAAACAAGCGATTTGCTAATCATTTCTTGCTGAACCTCCGGAAGGAATGCTAGCAAGAATTCTTTCAAAGGAAAGACCCACCTGCTCTTTTTATCATCTAAAATGTCCGCGATGACCGAAACGGCCTACGCAAGACTTAAAAGAGAATGGGCGAAACGCCGGGGAACGCTGACCAAAGGCGAGGTTTCCGCCTTGGCTCGGAAGGACACTTTCGCCAAAAGGATGAAGGGCTTTCTTACTGCCGCTTATTGGAAACGGGAGAAACTCATCGGAAGCTCCGAGGTTGTCTTGGGCCTCGTCTTCAAGGAATGGCACGGAAGCCCCTCGGAGACCGGGAACTATTTCCGCGACTGGGTTCTCTTTTCTCCGTCGGTCGAAATCAACGAAAAGCCGGAAACGCTCCTTAAGGTGGCCGACGCCCTTTTGAAGAAAGAAAACGAGCGCCCCAAAGACAAATCCGTCCTCCGCTTCCACGATGCCCTTTTCAAGCCGCTGGCCGACGCATCCTACCTTCAGGTTCCTTCCGGCTATGCCGAGGGCAAGCTTCTTTACCTATCCATTTTGGAAAGGCCTTTTGATCTCAACGATGGGTTTCGACTGGGGATCCATCCCTTTCTCATGAATCCTTCGGTCGGCAAGGAAATCCTCTTCCTTCCATCCGAATTCTGGCCGGAAGAGGACCGCAAGGCATTATCGATAGGGGAGAATCCGTTCATGAAAGGAGACAAGGAATGACTAAGCTGCTTTACCAAGGACATGCAAGCTTCCGCATTACTTCGGATGGCGGGAAGGTTTGCTATGTCGACCCCTTTGCGGGCGAAGGATACGAACCCGAAGCCGATCTCGTCCTCGTCACCCATGAGCACTACGATCACAATGCCGTCGATAAGGTGAAGATGAAGGAAGGGTGCGTTTCGATCAGGAGCAAGGATGCCCTATATCAAGGGATTTATAGGACTTTTGCGGCGAAAGGCTTCAAAATCAAGGCGGTTCCGGCCTATAACTCCCACCATCCAAAGGGCTTTGGCGTCGGCTATCTCATCGAAGTCGATGGCTTCCTCATTTATCACGCTGGCGACACTGATTTCATTCCGGAAATGGAAGACCTTGGTAGCGAGGGAATCGATTACGCCCTCTTGCCGATCGACGGCTTCTACACCATGTCTCCGGAAGATGCGGCGCGGGCGGCCGAGGCATTGAAGCCAAAGCACCTCATCCCGATGCATATGAAGCCCGGCATGGATTTCGTGATGGCGCAAGCCATGAAGGTCCACTCGCCTTATGCGATGCTGATGCGGACCGGCGATGAGATTGTCTTGGAGAAATGAACATGGAAACCCTGAAACTAATACGCCGGCTCGTCTATTACGTCCTTTACTTTGTTCTAGTGGTCGTCTTTTTCTATTTCGCGACCGCCGCCGGGCTTTCCTTTTTCCACGAAGGGGCGTGGCCGTTGACCGAGGAAGCCGTTCTTAACAACGTCCTTCTTCCCTATCTTTATGCTTTCCTCTCTCTTGGTGTCTCCCTGGTCCTTCAGTTCACCTTCATCAGGAAGCCCGGGCCATCTTTTGAACGGAAGGTCTATGCTTGGGCCTTGGTCGTCGTCTACCTTTTCCACCTTGCCATCACGGTCATCGTTTTGATCGTTGGCGGGGTTTCCGTTAAGGAAGGTAGCCCATCGCTTGCCTTGCTCGTTGTCCCGTGCTTGCCCCTTCTTGTCCTTGCTCTCGGCGAGCTTTTTTATGCGGCAATCATCCTTCTGGGACTCCGCCGAGAAGGAAAAACGCAAAAAGATTCCACTTCGTTGCATGAAAACAATGAAATCGCTTCCACCGATGATTACAATGAATGACAGAAGCAAGGAATGCTCCGGCATTTCTAATTGTCCTTGATTGATAGGAGGAGACAAGCATGTACAAGTGCCCAAGATGCGGACAGGTGTTTCAGGGAAAGGCTCGCTTTTGCCCCAACTGCGGACAGCCTTTCGTCTACCCCGACCAAGAAGAGGCGAAGACGATCCACGTCGTCGTCCATCACGCCTATGACGAGAAGAAGCCCGAAGTGGCCAAGGAAGAGCCGCACGTCGAGGCCGTAGCCGAAGAAGAAACGGCCGCTCCGGTCGAAGAAGTGAAGGTTCCGGCCAGCAACGCCATCCGCCGGAAATACATCGCTTCGGCCGTCTGGGGGATTCTTGCTAATCTCATCGGCATTGCTTGCACGGTGGTCTGCCTTCTTCTTGTCACCGTCCTCCCGATCAAGTATCAAAGCGGAACTTGGTCGGTCGGCCTCAATGACACTTCGACCGTGCTCCGGCACCTCATCGCGACGATCAAAGGATTTGACGCGAGCGGAGCCGACATCGTCAACCTCTTCGTCCAAGGAATCCCCCTTCTCCTTGCGGCCGTCGGTGTCATATTTGCCGTCGTGGACCTCATCATCCTTATCGTCTATGCCGCCCGCAGCTACGACACGGTTGGCCGCATAGCCACCATCGATGCCGTTGCCGATCATCGCGGCCGCCATGTCAGCGCCCACGTTTTCCCGGCTTGGGCGTTCGTCTTCATCGGCGCCTTCCTCTACAATCTGCTGGCCGTCATGGTCACTCTCGTTTACACCGAAGGCACCTATTGCGTCGTCGATTTCAAGTGGGACAACATGCTGATGACCTACGTTGCCATCGGCATCAGTCTCATCCAACTTCTCTTTGCCATTATCTCCGCCTCCCTTCTCCGTTCGGTCCGGAAAGGGATTCGCGAGTCGATCGTCGGCTAAGGCAGCGCACCGATGGGGCCCCCTTAATGGGGGCCTTTTTTAATGGTTCGTTGCAAAACGTCCTTTGGGCCTGTATTATCTTGACCGCAACTCTCTTTGTGGCAAGGTCCACAAGGCTGAAAGGAGTGAAAGACATGAAGAAAGGCATCCACCCCGAGTACCACGAGTGCACGGTCACCTGCGTCAGCTGCGGCTCGACCTTCAAGACCGGCTCGGTCCTCAAGGACATCAAGGTCGAAACGTGCAGCAACTGCCATCCGTTCTACACTGGCAAGCAGCGCAACGTCCAGGCCGATGGTCGGATCGACAAGTTCAACAAGAAACTTGCCAAGGCCCAAGCCGCTTCCGAAAAGAAGTAAGGGATCATTGAAAGATAGGGCCGCGGGTTGCCGCGGCCTTTCCTTTACAAGGAAAGACAATTACGATAAAGGCGAGGTTTGACCATGAGCAAGAAGTTTTACGTGACGACCCCGATTTACTATCCGAGTGCCTCCCCCCATCTTGGGCATGCTTATTGCACGACGTTGGCTGATGTTTTGGCCCGGGGCAAAAGAATGCGCGGCTTCGATACGTATTTCCTGACCGGTCTCGATGAGCACGGCGAGAAGATCCAAGACAATGCCAAGGCGAAGGGCGTTACTCCGAAAGAGTTCGTCGACGAGATTGCGGTCAAGTTTACCGACCTTTGGAAGATCATGGGGATTTCCTATGACCACTTCATTCGGACGACCGATGATAGCCATGTCGAGACGGTGAAGAAAATCTTCTCCCGGTTCCTGAAGCAAGACGACGTTTACCTATCGAGCTATGCCGGCTGGTATTGCGTTCACGAGGAAAGCTACTGGACGGAAACCCAAGTCGGTCCCGACCACCTTTGCCCGGAATGCGGGCGGCCGGTCGAAAAGAAAGAGGAACCGGCGTATTTCTTCCGCTGCGGAAAATTCGTCGATCGCCTTCTTAGGTTTTATGAAGAACACCCCGACTTCGTCATTCCCGAGGGGCGGAAGACTGAGATGATCAACAATTTCATCAAACCTGGGTTGACCGATCTCTGCGTCACGAGGACGACCTTCGACTGGGGCATCCCGGTAGAAGAGGCTTCTGGGCACGTCATCTACGTTTGGCTCGATGCCCTTACCAACTATATTTCCGCTCTCGGATATCTTCAGCAAAACGACGCTCTTTTTAGGCATTTCTGGGAAGACCCCGATACGGAAATCGTCCATGTCATCGGAGCTGACATCAACCGTTTCCACACTATTTATTGGCCGATGTTCCTGATGGCCCTTGGTCTTCGGGAGCCGAATCACGTCTTCGTCCATGGCCTCATGATGATGAAAGACGGGAAGATGTCGAAATCGAAAGGAAACGTCATCCCCGTCCCGCCTCTCGTCGACCATTTCGGCGTCGATGCCGTTCGTTACTATCTCACGCGCGAGATCATCTTCGGGCAAGATGGCGAATTCACGCCCGAGCAATTTGTCGAGCGCCTAAACATCGATCTCGCCAATAACCTTGGCAACCTTCTCAATCGCACTGTCTCGATGATTGAGAAGTACTTCGACGGCGTAATTCCCGCTTACGAAGGAGAGCTGAACGACCTCGACAAGAACCTCTATGCCGCCGCTCGGGAAACGATTGGAAACTACGAGTCGCTCTCGGATTCCCTCAAGGTCACCGAGGCCTATGCTTCGGTCATGGACCTCGTTTCCAAAGCCAACAAATACATCGAGGAATCAGCCCCTTGGGCTTTGGCCAAGGATCCGGCCAAGAAACCCCTTTTGGCATCTTGCATGGCCCACCTCGCCGGTATTCTTTTCCTCGCCGGCGAGCTTCTGAGCCCGATTCTCATCACTAAGAGCGAAGCTCTATTTGACCAACTGGGTCTTGGCACAGACGAACGCACCTATGAGAAGGCTGTCTCGCTTGCTTCTCTTGGCGGTCACCGCGTGGTCAAGGGATCGCCCCTTTTCCCCCGTCTTGACGCCGCGAAGGAAGTCGAGTTCATTAAGGCCCTGATGGCCGCCCCGAAAGAAAAGGCGGCTGCCTGATGGAGAAGAAACCCCTCTATTCCGGGAAGTGCCTTTCCTATACCCATTTGGGGGTCGGGATTTTCCTGTCGCCCGATTTTCCGGAGCGGATCCTGGTTTCCGGCATGGTTCCCGGAGATGAGGGCGATGTGGAAATTTCCTATAAAAGAAACGGGAATTGCTTTGGAAAACTTAAGAAACTAACCAAATTGTCCGAAGACCGGGTCAAGCCTCTTTGCCCTGTTCATTCTTCTTGCGGAGGCTGCCTGTTTCAAAACGTTTCCTACGAGCGCCAGCTTGCCTTCAAGAAAAGTCTCGTGGAATCCCAGCTCAAGCGAGTGGACGGCCTTTCCTTTGAGGTGTCGGAAACGGTGGCGAGTGACCCGTCACTCGGCGTTCGGAACAAGGTTCAGGTACCTTTTGGGCGGGGCCGGCATGGCGAGCTCGTCTACGGTTTTTACAAGGAGTTATCCCACGACATCGTGCCCTATCCCGATTGCGTGAACGCCGATCCTCGGGCCAACGAACTTCTTTCCAGGGTGAAGACGGCGGCGATGGCCTCCAAAATTGCCCCTTATGAAGAAAGAAGCGGTCGCGGGCAACTCCGGCATGCCGTCGTTCGAACAAGCCGTTTTTATCCCGATGCGATGGTTACCGTCGTTACCAAGGAGCGGGACTTCGAGGGGAAGGACGCTTTCTTCAAGGGGCTTGCCGGTAGCCTCGGCCCCGACGACCAACTCATCCACAACGTCAACGGCGGCCGCACGAACGTAATTCTCGGGTCCGAAGAGGATGTCATCAAAGGAAAGCCATATCTCCGCGACCGCATTCTCGGCAAGGAGTTCCTTGTATCTTCGCGGTCTTTCTACCAAACAAATCCTTTCATAACCGAGAAGCTTTATCGTTCGATCGTTGACCATCTCGACCTCAATGGACAAGAAACGCTTCTCGACGCCTATGGCGGCATCGGGACCATCGGATTGGTCCTGGCCGATAGAGTCAAAAGCGTTGTTTCGGTCGAAAACGTCGAAGAAGCGACACACGACGCAAGAAAAAATGCCGAATTGAATGGCGCGGCTAATTTCGAGGCTGTTTCTTCCGACGTGGGCGAATATTTGGAAACGCTTCTCGAAGGAGGGCGAAATGTCGACGTTGCGGTCCTCGACCCAGCCCGAAGGGGGTGCGGGTCACGCGTTATGGAACGTATTCTGGCCTTGGGTCCCAGCCAGATTGCCTATGTTTCCTGCTCTCCGATGTCGTTGGCCAAGGACCTAGAAGTCATCAAGGACCACTATTTCATCAGGCTCGCTCAGCCGTTTGACATGTTTCCCTACACGCCCCACGTGGAAACCCTTGTCCTCCTCAATCGAAAGTAGGCCTTGTCAAAGCGGTGCTAGGAAATGCCTCTTCATGAGGCTTTTTGTTTGCTCGATGCCCGATTCGATGGCCGAGATTAGATAAGCGGGTTCGTCTTGATATGTGGCTATTCCGTCGTTGAAATAGGCGGCCAGTTCTTCGTTCAGAAGAGGCATGTACGAATTGGAAAGAAGAGAAACCTTGAGAAGGAGGAGGTAGGCTGCGGAGGAGGCGCCTTCTCGCCCGTCCAGAATGCGAAAAAACCGATTTGCAAAGGATGCTTGGTCTTCGGGCAAAAGGGGCGGCACGGCCGTCCAGGCGAATGTGAATTGGGAGAAGGTTTTCCAAAGAGATTTGGAAACTTTTGTATCCCAAAGAGGAATCAAGCGGTCCACGAGTTCATTGACGAAGTGTGCATCGAGAGTTTGACCGGGTTTCTCGAGTATTCCTGATACTGCTTTCGAAGAGATTGATAGTCTGGATGCGTCTTCCTTCGAATCAAAGATATCGAGTTCCCCACGAAGGAAAGAAGCTACTTCCTTTGCCGTGCGTTTGCTCTTGGAGAGAAGAAGACTCGAATGCACAAGGCGCGCAGTGAACTCTTCTTTAAAGTCCCTATTCTCTGGTTCTAGAAGGACATTCCGAAGACTCCCCGATTGATTGTCTATATTACGGAAGGATACCAGTTGCCCAAGGGACTCATCCAGATAAATGGAGATTCGGGCAAGGACTTCCAATGACAGGGGTTGGTTATTTCCGATCTTGGCAAGGGTAGCTTTTGAAAGGTTGGCCCCGCGTGCCAATTGACCTTTTGATATACCACGATTTTCTAGGATTGCTTCTAGAGGGGCGTATGAAAGTTCAATCATAGGAGTAGTATAAGTTTGCAATAGCGAACATAGAAAGAGAAAAAATTCGTTAACGCATACATAAAGCTCAGTATTCCGGTAATTATAAGGTTGTTCATGTCCGTTGACTCATTCCAAAAGCCAGGGAAAACTTGACACAATTTTGCCGCATGTTACCCTACTTATAGCCAGAGCGTCTGCTCGGCCTTTTTTCGGGAAATACCCTATTTTGCGAGGTGATACGATGAAGGACCATGTCTTTTTCGAACGGACTAAGATTTCGAAGCTTTTCTTGATGGCGGCGATTCCGGGGGCGATCGGCATGTTCGCCTCCGTCATCTATCAGTTCATCGATGCGATCTTCGTTTCCCGGGCTCTTGGCCAAACCGCCTTTGCCGCGGTCAATTTGGCCTTTCCTTTTGTCGTGGCTTCCTATGCCGTTTCCGACATGATTGCTGTCGGCTCATCCGTTCTTATTTCGATTCGTCTTGGGAAAAAGGACTACGCTGACGCGAATCGTCTATTTACGAATGCCGTTCTCCTCATTTTGGCGGTGACGGCCGTTTTGGGAACGTTCTTCGTATCGGCTGCTACCTGGCTCATATCGTTCATGGGGGCCGAAGGCGAGCTGCTTGAAATGGCCTCCTCATACCTTCGGGTCTATGCTGCTTTCTTGCCGGTAACCGCCTTCTTCTTCGCCTTCGACAACTACCTTCGGATTTGCGGGAAGATCAAGACTAGCATGTTTATCAATGTCGGCTCTTCCTTTCTTATCATTGGACTTGAAGCCCTCTTTCTTTTTGCCCTTCGGCTTCCTCTTTGGTCGGCCGCCTTGGCAAGTTGCCTCGCCTTCGCGGTCGGTAGCCTTTGCAGCGCCTTGCCGTTTTTCCTCCGGAAGTTGCCCCTCCGCTTTCAAAAGCCCCGCTTCGAATGGCGGGAGACTTGGGCCATGGGAAGAAATGGCCTTCCGTCCTTTCTCAGCAACATCGCCGGTCGGATTACCGCTATTGTCTTCAACGCCCTCCTTCTTTCGATGGGAGGGGAGGCGGCCATAAATGCCTATGGGGTCATGATGTACGTCGACGGGTTTGTCGTCTCCCTTCTTTACGGAATGTGCGATTCGCTTCAACCGGCCATCGGTTACAACTACGGAGCCAAGAAAATGGATCGGGTCAAAAAACTCGGGATTTCCTGTTTTCTGGCTTCGGGCATCGTTTGCTTGATTTCGTTTGCTCTTTGCTTGGCCATTCCCGGCCCAATCGCCCAAGTTTTCCTCAGTACTTCCGTCAATGGGGCGGAAGGAGCCGAGAAGGCAATCGAACTAGCCTCGCAAGCGCTTCTCGTCTTCGGCTTCTCTTATCTTTTGAGATGGGTTTCCTATTCGGGCCAAAGCTATGTGTCGGCCCTCGAAAGACCAGGCGCTTCCTTGGTCATCTCGTTTGCCTATAACCTCGTGTTCCCGCTCATCCTCGTGGGAGCCCTATATTCGCTTGGCCTCCATGGCATTTGGCTGAACTTCCCTCTTACGAGCGTGGCATCGTCCTTGGTTACGATCGCGGTAATCGCTTATCTCATCAAGAAAAGAGGGCTCTATGAAGAGCCTCCTTCCTTTGAAGAAGTCCACGAAGTGTAAGAAAAGCTCTTTGGGTATCTTAGCCGAGGAAAAAAGCCCTTTAAGAAAGTTTTATCGCAAATCCGTTTCGCAAAATGCCGTTATTTTCGAAAGAAACGGCGAAGTCCGGAGAAAAAGGCACGTCGATTTTCGAGGCGGTTGCATTGATGTAAAGCTGAGTTTTTCCCTCCTTGGCTTGCCTTTCAATGACGAGGAGGCCTCTATCTTCGCGGGCGGCAAAGGAGCCGTAAGAAAGAACCGCTCCTTTCCTTAAGGCAAAGAGCCTCCTTACTACTTCCTGGTGGGGCGTCCCTTTGATGGCTTCCTCGTATGGGAAGCACCGGCGGCAATCGGGATCCATTCCGCCCTCAAGCGGAAGCTCGTCGCCATAAAAGATGGATGTCATCCCCGGGTTGAAGCAGAGGAGGGCAATGGCGCTTTCAAGGGCGGGAAGGCTTTTCCCTGCCGCCGTGAAAAAGCGGGCCGTGTCATGGCTATCGATGAGGTTGTACATCATCGGAAGCATGCTTTCCCGATAGAGCATGTATATGCCGTTGAGGCGGTCGGCCGCTTCCTTGGCGTCGATCCTATGGAGGGCCAAATAGTCGAGAATCGTGTAGTAAAGGGGGTAGTTCATGATGCCGTCGAACTCATCTCCGCGCATGAAGGGCTCGGAACGGTGCCAGATTTCCCCGATAAGGATGGCTTCAGGGAAACGCTCCTTGATCTTGAGGCGGAGGCGCTTCCAAAAGCGGTGGGACACCTCATCGGCAACGTCGAACCGCCAACCGTCGATTCCAAGTTCGAGGTAATGGAGGGCTACTTTTTCGAGGTAAGTGGCCGCCTTCTCGCAATCGACATCGATTTTCGGCATGTAACCTGTGTTCGAAAAAGTTTCGTAGTTCCGCTTCTTTATGTCTGGCTTCCCCGTCCCCTGGTGAAGCATGAATAAAGAGGCGTTTTCGGATTGCTCACCTCTTTGGACGACGTCTTGGAAAGCTGGCGAATAGTAAGAGACGTGATTGAAAACGGCATCGAGGACAATGTGCATGCCGCGGGAATGAAGCTTGTCGATGAGTTCCTTCAGGTCCTCTTCCGTTCCGAAACGCGGCTCGATCTGGAGATAGTCCATCGTGTCATAAGCGTGGTTCGTCATCGCGGAAAAGATCGGATTGAGGTAGATGGCGTTGACGCCGAGGCCCTGAATGTAGTCGAGCGAATCGATGATTCCCCGGAGATCGCCGCCGGCAAAGGAGGCGCAATCGACTTTGCCGCCCCATTTCATGTTGATATACGATTTGTCCTTGTAAACGTTTCCTAGGCGGAAGCGCTCGGGGAAAATCTGGTAAAAGACGGCATCATGCACCCAAGACGGGACGTGGACGACGTCGCTTTCATGGACATAGGGAAATTGGAAATACCACTTGTAGGCTTCATTCATGTCAAAGCCAATCGAGAGGCCTTTTTCGGAAAGGAAATAGGTCTCCCCCTCGGGCGGAACGATTTCGAAGAGATAGCCGATCCGCCGGTCGTCGAGGGGAGCAAGGCAGGCATAGAAGTCAAAACGCTCGTCCGAGCGTTCGAGCCGCATCTCGATTGTCCGGTGGGCGGGGCCGAAAAGATATTTGTTGCCATAGTGGAGGAGGACTTTGGAAAGAGCCTCTCCTCGGGCCGTCCGCACAACAAAGCGAAGATGGCGGGTATCGATAGGATCGACATAAGGGAAGTCTGGCTGATGGTAAATGGCTTGCAGATTCATGCCTACCATTGTAGCCAAAAGCTCCCATCCGAGGCGAGGGAGCTTTCATATATTTGGCAAGTATAGGAAAAAGAGGCTGCAAAAGGCGGCTATTTTATTCGCTTTCGCATGTAAACCATCATCGAATCGTAGATGAGGTCATTGCTCTCGACGAGGTAAATGAGACGTTCGGACTTTTCGCTCCCCAAAAGGCGGAGGACGGTCTTTTTCCCAAGGGGGATTGAGCGTTCAACCTTGTAGGCCTTCTCGTGGTTATGAAGGGTCTCTTCCTTGAGGAAGCAGCCCCGGGGGCGGAAGGAAAGGGAGGCTTCATAGACTTCCTCCTCGACGTCTGTTTCGTCGGTAAGGCGTTCCCCCTCCGCGGCAACGAGATCGACTTTCGAAAGGGGGACGTAGAGAGTCGTCGCCGCTCCTTTTTCAATCTTCTTGGCCGAGCGGAAAGAAATGACGCTTCCGTCTTTGCTCCGGGCGAAGTAGTTCCACCCGTCCTCGTATTCCTTGCTCCCTTCGACAACGGCCGCGATTTCGATTCCGTCTATCATCTTTTCTTCTTTCACGTCTGAGGAAAGGAACGCGTAGGAAGCGGGAACCACCCCTTTGACCGCCAGTCTCTTGGCAAGCTCGTCTACCTGCTTTGGCGATAGATCGCTCAAAGGCCGCTTGATGAGAGGTACGGCATTGGTCAGGCTCTGCTCGGTCTCCCGGTTGAAGAGGTGGAGCTTTTCGGCGTTGAACGAAACCTTGATGGGGTCTTTCTCGAGAAGGCGGCAGCTCGGTCCTAGGGAGGCGATCGTGTAATCCTTTCGCCCGGGCAAGTGGAAATAGACCAGCGTTTGCTCTCCGAGCCTTTCGACGAGCTCAACGACAGTCGGGAAGCCTTCTTCGCCGATTCGGATATCGGCCGGGCGAATGCCGAGGCACGCCTTGAGGGGGTAGGCGCTTTCTTCGACCTGGCAGAGGTCGATGTCGGGAATCTTGATCCGAAGATCGCTTCCCGGGCTCACGAAATACTTCCCGTCTTTTTCTTTTTCGATGTTTCCTTCGAGGATGTTCATCTGAGGCGAGCCAAGGAAGGTAGCCACGAAGATGTTGACGGGATGCTCGTAAAGATTCATCGGGGTATCGATCTGTTGGATGTAACCGTCTTTCATAACGACGATCCGGTCGCCCATCGTCATGGCTTCCGTTTGGTCGTGGGTGACGTAGACGAAAGTCGTTCCGACGTCTTTGTGGAGCTTGCTGATCTCGGCCCGCATCTGGATGCGGAGCTTGGCATCGAGGTTGGAAAGGGGCTCGTCGAAAAGGAAGACGTCAGGTTCCCGGACGATGGCCCGGCCGAGGGCAACGCGCTGGCGCTGGCCGCCGGAAAGCTCCCGGGGCGTTCGCTTGAGAAGGTCCTTGATCCCCAAGATTTCGGCTGCCCGGTTGACCTTGCTTTCGATGACCTCCTTTTTCTCGTGGTGGCAACGAAGCGAGTAGGCCATGTTTTCGTAGACGGTCATGTGCGGGTAAAGCGCGTAGTTTTGGAAGACCATCGCGATATTCCGGTCTTTGGGCTCGAGGTCGTTGACGTAACGCTCGCCGATGAAAAGATTGCCCGACGTGATGTCCTCGAGGCCGGCGATCATCCGGAGGGTCGTCGACTTCCCGCAGCCCGAGGGGCCGACGAAGACGACGAATTCCTTGTCTTTGATTTCGAGCGAAGCCCCGTTTACGGCCTTGACGCCGCCTTTGTAGACCTTGCTTACGTTTTCGAGTCTGATTTTTGCCATGTGCTTATCCTTTCACCGCGCCGGCCGTGAGGCCGCTGACCATGTTCTTGACGAGGAGGAAATAGAGAACGACGATCGGAACGGCGATGAACACCGCCCCGGAGGCAAAGCGGGCGAATTCTGTTTCCCCGAGGCTCATGAGGCCGACGGCCACCGTCCAGTTGTCCTTTCTTATGAGGAGCATCTTCGGCAGGATGAAGTCGCTCCACGGCCAGGTGAAACTGGTGAGGGCGGTATAGACGATCATCGGCTTGGCCAAAGGAAGGGTGATCGTCCGGAAGACCCTCAGATTGTTGGCCCCGTCGATCCTGGCCGCTTCGTAAATCGACTGGGGAATCGTGTCGAAGAAGCCCTTTTGGACGAGGTAGCCGGTTGGGGAGGTGCAGGCATAGATAAGGATGAGGCCCAGAAGGTTGTTGATGAGCTGAAGTTGGGTCATCAGGATGTAGATGATGGTCATCGACATGAAGGAGGGGAACATCCCGAGGATGAGCGCGCCTTTCATCAGGGGCCGACGGAGCTTGAACTCGAAGCGGGAGATGACGTAGGCCGTCAAAATGATGAGAAGGGTCGAGAGGATGCAATTGGCAACCGCGACGATCAGCGTGTTGAGAAGCCAATGCGGGTAGTCGTACATCGCCGTATCGGTGAAGAGTTTGATGAAACTGTCGAGGGAATATCCCGAGGGGAAGAAGCCGGGAATCGATACCAAAAAAATCGTTTCGTATCTTCCGGAACGGTCGTATCTGGATCCGGGCGTGACGGTCAAGGAAGCGTTAAGATTCTTTGGCGATTTCTATGCGGATTTTGACCGAAAAAAGGCCGAAGATCTTCTACAGGAGTTTTCTATTTCTTTAGACAGCCGGATCAAGACGCTTTCGAAAGGAACACGAGAAAAAGTGCAGCTGGTCTTAGTG